>NZ_JBVHQM010000001.1:0-296332 GCF_055567415.1 Streptomyces sp. NPDC026575 | reverse complement strand
TGTACACAAAAGACATAGCACAGGAGGTGAAGGGACTGGTTTTCTCGGGGTAGGGAGCGAACCCCCCCCCTCACACGCCGCCGTTCGAGGTGGCTCATGCCGTCCGCTCGGCCCCGACTCCAGGAACCGTCCCAGGAACCCCCGATGACACGCCTTCGCATTCCGGCCGCGCGCCCGGCGGGCAGGCGCCGCGCGCCCGGCACCCGTACGCCCGTCGCGCTGGCGGTGCCCGCGCTCGTCGCCGTCGCGTTCCTGCTGATGCCGCTCGTCGGCATCCTCGCCCGGACCTCCTGGAGCGAGCTGGGCACCCATCTGACCAGCCCGGGTGTCACCGAAGCGCTCAGCCTCTCGCTGCTGGTCTCCTTCTGGGCGCTGGGGCTCTCGCTGCTGCTGGGCGTGCCGCTGGCCTGGCTGCTGGCCCGGGTCGGCTTTCCCGGCAAGGCGCTGGTCCGCTCGCTGGTGCTGCTGCCGATGGTGCTGCCGCCGACCGTCGGCGGTGTCGCCCTGCTCCTCGGCTTCGGCCGCCGCGGCGTCCTCGGCCCCTGGCTGGAGGACACCTTCGGCATCGTGCTGCCGTTCCACACCTCGGGCGCCGTCGTCGCCGCCACCTTCGTCGCGATGCCGTTCCTCGTCATCAGCCTGGAGGGCACGCTCGCCGGCCTGCGCCCCCGTTACGAGGAGACCGCGGCCTCCCTGGGCGCCTCGCCGGTCCGGGTCTTCTGCACCGTCACCCTGCCCATGGTCGCCCCCGGCCTCGCCGCCGGGGCCGCGCTGACCTGGGCCCGTGCGCTCGGCGAGTTCGGCGCCACGATCACCTTCGCCGGCAATCTGCCCGGCACCACCCAGACCCTGCCGCTCCAGGTCTATCTGCTGCTCCAGGACTCCCCGGAGGCCGCCACCTCGGTCTCGCTGCTGCTGCTCGTCATCGCCATGGCCGTGCTGATCGGCCTGCGCGGCCGCTGGACCGGTGCCGGCACCGACCGCCCGGCCCGCGAGGTGCGGGCCGCCGAGGACACCGACCTCCCGGCCCCGACCGCCCCCGCCGGTGAGCCGCTCGCCGCCCCGCCCGCCCCCGACCGGGAACGCTGGCCGCTGCACGCCGACGTCACCGGCTTCAACCGGCTGACCCTGGAGGCCGAGCCGGGCACCACCATCGCCGTCGTCGGCCCGAACGGAGCCGGCAAGACCACTCTGCTGCGCGCCCTGCTCGGCCTCACCCCGCGCGCCCACGCCGCGCTGCGCCTCGGCGACACCGACGTCAGCGCGCTGCCCCCGCACCGCCGTGGCGTCGCCTGGGTCCCCCAGGACGGCGCGCTCTTCCCGCATCTGAGCGCCCTGAGCAACACGGCATACGGGCTGCGCGCCCACGGCGCCGCCCGCGCCGAGGCCCGCCGCGCCGCACAGCAGTGGCTCGACCGGCTCGGCGTGGGCCATCTCGCGCACCGCAGGCCCGCCCAGCTCTCCGGCGGGCAGGCCCAACGGGTCGCGCTGGCCAGGGCGCTGGCCGCCCGGCCTCGTCTGCTGCTGCTCGACGAGCCGCTCGCCGCGCTCGACCAGACCACCCGTGCCCATGTCCGCCACACCCTGCGCAGCCATCTCGCGGGCTTCGGCGGCGTCTGCCTGATCGTCACCCACGACCCGGTCGAGGCGGTTTCGCTCGCCGACCGCGTCCTCGTCCTCGACGACGGCCGAGCCCTCCAGGACGCCCCGCCCGCCGAGGTCACCCGCCATCCGCGCTCCCCCTGGGTCGCGCGGATGCTGGGCCGCAACGCCTGGCCGGGCGTCGCCACCGACGACGGTCTCGGGCTCGACGACGGCGGCCGCCTCGTCGTCGCCGACCCCCTCCCGGAGGGCTCCCGGGCGCTGGCGATCATCGCCCCGGAGGCCGTGTCGGTCCACCTCGACAAGCCCGCGGGCAGCCCCCGCAACATCTGGCCCGGGACCGTACGGGAGATCACCTCCGCGGGCAGCCGGCTGCGGGTACTGGTCACCTCGCACCAGGCCCCGGATCTGGTGGCCGAGATCACCCCATCGGCCGCCCTCGAACTCGGCCTCGCCGACGGGGTGTCCGTATGGACCAGCGTCAAGGCCACCGAGGTCTCGCTCGTGACGCTCTGAGGATCAGCGGTGCGGTGCGGCCGCCGGCTCCAGCACGAAGACCGGGATCACCCGGTCCGTCTTCCGCTGGTAGTCGTCGTAGTCCGGGTACGCCTCGACCGCGCGCCCCCACCACAGCGCCTTCTCCTCGCCGCTCACCTCGCGCGCCGTCATGTCCTGGCGCACCGGGCCGTCCTGGAGCTCCACCCGGGGGTCCGCCACGATGTTGTGGTACCAGACCGGGTGCTGGGGCGCACCGCCCATGGAGGCCACCACGGCGTAGCTGCCGCCGTGCTCCACCCGCATCAGCGGGCTCTTGCGGATCTTTCCGCTCTTCGCTCCCCGGGTGGTGAGGACGACGACGGGCATCCCGCGCAGCGTGGTGCCCTCCGTGCCGCCCGAGCGCTCGTACAGTTCGACCTGATCGCGCACCCACTGCGCCGGACTCGGTTCGTACTCACCCTGAAGAGGCATGCTGTCCGTCCCATCTGCCAAGACACGAGCGGTGACCGGTGCCCTACCGACCGATCACCGTCGACCGGTTTGTGGTCACCGGCGGGCGGTCGGTGCTCGCCGGTGATCGCCTGACCTTCGCTCAACAATCAAGGCGGGCACAATCATCCCGGCCCCGCCGCCGTGTCCTGAACGCGCCGTCCGTCGCGCCCTACCACGGGCCGGGCCGCCGCCCTACGGTCTCGCGCATGCCGCGCCGTCCCGGCCCGCCGCACCTCGACGGCGCGGCGGGCCGGGACCCGTGGTCAGGACACCAGCTCCACCGTCCGACGGCTACGGCGGTGCTGCTCCTCCCAGTTCGTCAGCGCGGCGCCGCAGGCGTGGTCGAGATGGCGCAGTCCGCTCAGGTCGAGCCGCACATCGCGGTCGGCGGGCAGCGCGTCGAGCTGGTCGAGGATCTTCGGCAGCCGCAGGAACGTGGCGTTGCCGACGGCCCGTACCAGCACCGGCTCGTCCTCGTCGGCCGGGGTGTCGACCTCCAGGTGGACATGGGAGGTCTCCCAGGCCGTCTTCACGACGGCCAACAGCAGACCGATCAGGACGCCCTCGAACATGTTCACCGTGACGATCGCGAGGGCGGTGACCAGCAGCACGACCGCCTCACCGCGGTGTTCGCGCCACAGCGGCCGCAGCGAGCGCACCGGGATGAGCTTGCAGCCCGAGTACACCAGGACGCCGGCCAGCGCGGCCAGCGGCACCACGCCCAGCGCCGCCGGGAACGCCGCGGCGAACACCAGCAGCCAGACCCCGTGCAGCACCCGGGAGACCTTGGTCCTCGCACCCGCGTGGACGTTGGCGGCGCTGCGCACGATGACCGCGGTCATCGGCAGCGCACCGAGCACACCGCACACGGCGTTGCCCGCGCCCTGGGCCATCAGCTCCTTGTCGTAGTCGGTCTTCGGCCCGTCGTGGAGCCGGTCGACGGCGGCGGCGCTGAAGAGGGACTCGGCCGATGCGATCAACGCGAAGGCCAGCACCGTGCCGATCACCCCGATGTCGGCGAGCCGGCCCAGGTCGGCGAGGCCGGGCGGCTGGATCGCGTCCAGCAGCCCGCTGACCTCGACCCGGGCGACCGGCAGGTCCAGCACCCAGACCGTGGTGGTGGCGAGCGCCACCGCGGCCAGCGGCGCCGGCAGGATCCGTGCCGCGCGCCGCCAGCGGGGCCACAGCACCAGGACGGCGATGGTGCCGGCGCCGATGGCGAAGGCGCTCAGCGCGGTCTGGGACCGTACGGTGTCGGCGACCAGGCCCGGCAGCGAGCCGATGTTGGCCAGCCCGCTGCCCGGCGCCTTGGCGTCGGTGAGGGCGTAGAGCTGTCCGGCGATCAGCACCAGTCCGATGCCGGCCAGCATGCCCTGGACGACGGCCACCGAGATCGCCCGGAACCAGCGCCCCAACTTCAGGGCGCCCATGGCCAGTTGCAGCGCGCCGGCGGCCAGTACCAGCGCGCCCAGCGCGCCGACGCCGTACTCCTTGACGGCTTCGAAGACCAGCACCGTCAGGCCCGCGGCCGGGCCGCTGACCTGCAGGCTGCTGCCGGGGAGCAGACCGGTGAGCAGTCCGCCGACGATACCCGTGACGAGTCCCAGCTCGGCCGGTACACCGGACGCGACCGCCACGCCCACGCACAGCGGGACGGCCACCAGGAAGACGACGAGCGAGGCGGTGAAATCCGCCCGGAAGGAGGTGAGTTGCTTCATGAGGGACACCTGCGCCTTCACAGCGGGAGGAACAGGTCGGAGGCCGGATGGTGGGCGGCCACCATGCCGGTGTGGACTTCGTAGAACCAGCCGTGCAGGTTCACTTCGCCGGCGGCCAGCCGCTCCTGGACGCAGGGGTAGCCGCGCAGTCGGTCGAGCTGTTCGCGCACATGCTGCTGGACCGCGGCCGAGACGGTCGGCTCCGCGTCGTCGGGCAGCTGGTCGGAGAGCTGCTGCGCCAGCCAGTCGCGGACCGCGGGCGCACCGGTCAGGTCCTCGCCGCGGGCCTTGGCGCCGACCGCGCCGCAGTGCGAGTGACCGCACACCACGATGTCGGCCACCTGCAGCACGCGCATCGCGTACTCGATGGTGGCGGCCTCCGCGCAGGCCGCCATGCCGTCCTGGTAGGTGGGGACGGCGTTACCGGCCGTCCGCAGTTCGAACAGTTCGCCGGGCCGCGCGCCGGTGATCAGGGACGGCACGACACGGGAGTCGGAGCAGGTGATGAAGAGGGCGAGGGGCGACTGTCCGGCCGCGAGCCGGCCGTAGGTCTCCTGTTCCTCGCGCCGGTCGGCGATACGGGCCATCAGGCCCCGGGCATGCTGAATGAAGGTCTCCACTGGGAGGTCTCCTGCTGATGAGGGGTGCCACTGTGGGGTGGTGGCGGATACATGCGAGGTGCGGGATGGTGCGGCAGACCGCCACGACCGCCCTCAGCAGCGGAAGACGCAGTGCAGGACGGGGAGTCTCTCCGGTCTCGACGCGGCCTTGGTCGAGCTGTGTGCGAGGGCGGGGTCGGTCTCCTCGGCGCCGTGGCGCAGCCGGTCGACGTTGACGTGGGGCAGCGGTCGGCCGCCGTGCCGGGGGACCCCGACGCTGGTGTGCGCGGAGCCGCGGGCCTTACCGCGCTCGTTCTCGCGCTTGGTCTTTTCCTCGGTGGTGTCGCCGGCCGGCTGGGCGGACTTGGTGCCCGCGGGCTGGCCGGTTTTTGCGGCGGCAAGTGCGTTCACGCCGACGGCCGTTGACGCGCCACCGAGCAGGACGGCCAGGATCACGGCGAGGACGGCCAGCGGGAAGCGGCACGCGCGCAGCGCCGGTGTGCAGGGTATGCCGGTGCCCTTCCGTCGCATCGCGCCCCCGTGGATCGTCCACACGACCAAAACGTCCCCCAATAGTGCAGCACATAGGTTTCCCGCGTGCTAACAAGAAATGACGCCAAGTTTCAAGACATTCATGGATGTTGCGGCCGGTGCCGGAAGTGACGCTCGGATGCCCGCCTGCCGTCGATTCCGGCCGGATTCAGGCCCGTTCCGTCTCCGTACGCGGTGCCGCGGTGGCCGAAACGGTGACCGCGGGCCGTCTGGCGGCCCAGGCGACGAGGGGCACGATCGCCAGGGCGAGGATTCCGCCGGACAGCGCCAGCGTCGGGAACCCCCCGGCCACCACGATCAGCCCCGAGGATGCGCCGCCGGCCGCGCCGGCGACGGCTATGCCGACATCCACAAGCCCCTGCGCCGCGGCCCGGTTGGCGGGCGGCAGTGCGTCGGTGACGATGGCGGTGCCGCTGACCAGGCCGAAGTTCCAGCCGAGACCGAGCAGCACCAGCGCCGCGGCGAGCGCGGGCACGGAGTGCGGGGACGCCGTTGCCGCGAGGACCCCGGCCGCCAGCAGGGTCACCCCGGACGCGGCGGCGGTCCACAGCCGGCCGACCCGGTCGACGAGCAGCCCGGTCAGGGGCGACGGCAGGAACATCGCGCCGACGTGGAGGGCGATGACGAACCCGGCCTCTTGGGTGCCGTGCCCGTGGGCGCGCATGTGCACGGGGGTCATCGTCATGATCGCGATCATGACGAGCTGGGTGAGGACCATGACCAGCGTGCCCATGACCACCCGCCCGCGCTGCGGGGGGCGGGCCCCTGAGGCGTCTTCGGACCCCGGAGCGCCGTCGGCTCCCTGGGGCGCCTTCTCGGCCAGCGCCTGGGCCAGCCGGAGCGGATCGGGGCGCAGCAGGACGGCGAGGGCGATCGCGGCCGCGCCGAACGCCGCGGTGGCCAGCATGAACGGCCCGGCGAGGCGCGGGACGCCCCAGGAGTGCGCGAGCCGGCCGGTCAGCGTGACCAGGTTGGGGCCGACCACCGCGCCGAGCGTGGTGGCGAAGAGCACCGTGCTCACCGCGCGGCCGCGGCGCGCGGGGGAGGCCAGATCCGCTCCCGCGTAGCGCGCCATCAGGTTCGTCGCGGTGCCGGCCCCGTACACCAGCAGGCCCAGGAAGAGCAGCGGAGCGCTGTCGACGGCGGCCGCCGCGACGACGCCGAGGCTGCCGAGCGCCCCGGCGCCGTAGCCGAGCGCGAGCCCGGGGCGCCGGCCCCAGCGTCGGCAGATCCGGCCGATGGCCACGGCGCCGAGCGCGGACCCGGCGGTGAACAGCGCACTGGGCACGCCCGCCAGACCGGTCGAGCCGAGCATCTCCTCGGCGAGCAGGGCGCCGACGGTGATTCCCGCGGCGAGTCCCGCACCGCTGAGGATCTGGGAGAAGACCAGCACGGCCAGAATGCGCCGCTGTTCCGGTATGTCGCGCGTGGCTGGTGCGCCGTTCCTCGCCGTCATGGTTCCTTTCCGATCGGGAGGGTGTGTGCTACGGGACAGCCCTTAGGCGGTCGACAAGGGTTCGAGCGCCGCGATGTCCGAGAGGGACAGGTTCACCTGCTGATGCAGGAAGCGCACGATCGTCCAGTGCGGCAGTGCGCCCTCGTCGAACGGGCCGAATTCCCGGCAGTACAAGGGGATCCAGCGCAGGGCCTCTTCGAGCGCCTGCTCCCGGCCCGGCTCCTGTTGGTAGTCCTCATAGGCGATGCTGCGGTGCTCGATGAAGAACCGTCCCGGCAGCCGCTCCTCGCACAGTGCACGGTATTCGCGGGTCTGGAGTATGAGGTAGTGCCATATCTCGTCGATTTCCTGCTCGACCGGCAGGAACAGTCCGCCGAGCTGATCGCGGTATTGGGAGACGAGGTAGAGGTACCGCAGGCATTCGGTGACCTGCCGTGTCACGAACTCGGCGGAGAGTTCCGGGTCCTTGGCGGTGAAATGGTCCACCACCTCGGTGTACAACGCGTCTGTGAGCAGGTCTCTCAGATCGTCGGCGGATATCCGCGGGCTGGTCATGACTCTCCTGTGCGAAGGTGGGTTCGGTCGGGCGTGGTGCGCGGATCAGGCGCCGTCGGCGAGCCAGGCGTACTTTCCCGAGCGCCCGATGGGGATCTGCGCGCGGTGCTCGATCCGGCAGCGCCGTCCGGTCAGTTCGCCGACGCCGTGCTCCAGCGCCGCGGCCTCCGCATCGCCGAGGGGCGCGCCGTTGAAGGTCGTATACGCCAGCAGCGCCTCGGCGTCGCCGGTCAGTCGCAGTTGGTGCACGAAGACCTGCGAGGACGCCTCCCCGATGCACCGGTCGAGATCGCCCTGGGCGACGGGCCCGCGCGGGGTGCTCAGCAATTCCTTCTGGCGGCCGCAGAATTGGACGATCTTCGACGGGTCCGGTGTGCCGTCCACAGTGCGTACGCAGTCGCCGGAGCGGTAGCGGATCAAGGGCATGAACGGATTGCGCACACTGGAGACGATGAGCTCGTAGAGGGTGCTTTCCGGAGCGACCGGGTGGAGTTCGACGCTCATTTTGTCGAGGTGCGGCCAGTAGGTGCCGCGTTGGTCGCTGTAGTAGAGATAGCCGAGCTCGGTGCTGCCGAAGAGGTCGATGACGGGGCAGGCGAAGTGCTGGTGCAGAAAGCGCCGGACGTTGACCGGGGTGTATTCGTAGGCGTGGATGATGCTGGCCGGCGGCGGGAAGTCGTCCCACAGCCCCCATTCACCGACTTTGCGCAGCAGATGCGCCAGGTGGTAGCCGGAGCAGTCGAGGTGGTACCAGCCGCGGGGGTGCGCCTGCCGGGCGGTGCGGATCTCGGCGAGCATCCGCACGACCTCGTCGCGCTCCCAGAGCGCCGGGTCGAGCCGCAGGTTGAGATAGCAGGTGCGCTCGTCGAGCCACCGGTCGTCGAGGGTGGGCACCGGCCGGGGCGGTACGCCGCTGCGGGCGGCGTTGACCCGGGCCACATGCTCCGTCGCCAGCACCGTGGTCAGCGAGACCCGCCGGCAGCCCGACTCCCAGGTGTCGGCGATGTCGGGGTGCTCGCGCCACAGCTGGTAGTAGGAGCGCAGCAGGAAGTACGGGGGCCGGATGATCTGCATCCGGGCGTGGTTGGTGCCCGTGGACAGTACGAATTCGGCCTCGCCGGCTTCCAGGGCGGCGGACAGCCGGGGCGTCATCCAGTTTTCCGGGAAGCCGCGGGCGATCTCCGGCTTGTCGAGTATGGGGAAGTGGCCCTTCGCCAGCGACTCGCGGTAGATGGGGATGTCGCGGATCTGCTCGATGACCTCGGCGGTCGGCTGACCATCCATGGATTCCTCGTCACGGCTCGGAGAACGGTGCCCTCGGGGGCGCATAGGGGCGCGGTGCCCGGAAGGGAGCGGCGGCGAAGAGCGCCGCCGGTGCCCCCTCCCGGGCCCCTCGGCGGATACGGCGTCAGGAGATACAGCCGGCCTTCGGCGTGGCGCTGATGCAGCCGGCCTTGGGCGCCGCGCTGATGCAGCCGTTCTTCGCCGCCTGCTGTGCGGAGTTGGCGGCGAGCCAGTTCTGCCAGACGTTGTCCTGGGCCATCTTCTTGATGAGCTGTTCCATGGGAGACCTCCGGGAAGAGTGCGGAAGACATCGGGGGCGCAGCGCTGACCTGCGCTGATGCCATAGCCATGAAGGTAAAAGTGTTACCAAGTGAATGTCAATCAAAGGCAATGTCGACGCGGGTGGATGCGTGGTCCGTGCGCCAACTTTGGCGAGATTGCGGCGAGTTGATCAACGGCGGGAACCCTATGGCTCGCAGCCGGATCGGCGCCCGAAATTCCCTGCTTCGACTCACTGGGGAGTCGTGATTCCCCTGATGCGGCTACACCCGTATTGCGGCGCATTACCTCCGTATTGCGCCGCACGGCGGACGCCGATCAGGTGACCTGCCGTGCACGTCCCGAGGCCGTCGGTCACCGCGGTGGAACGATCACTACCGGTTACCCGCTCATCGGTCCGGCCCCAGGGGAGTCTGCTGTGCGAATTCTGCTCATCGCCGGCGCGTTCAACAGCCTCACACAGCGCGTCCACGCCGAACTCGGCGACGGCGGACACCAGGTGCGGGTGGAGCTGGTGACCCGCGAGACCCCGCTGGCGGAGGTCGTACGCCGCCATTCCCCCGAGCTGATCGTGGCGCCGATGCTCAAGACGGCCGTGCCCCGCGAGGTGTGGTCGGCGTACACCTGCCTGATCGTGCACCCCGGTCCCGTCGGCGACCGCGGGCCGTCCTCGGTGGACTGGGCGGTGCACCTGGGCGCGGACCGCTGGGGCGTCACGGTCCTGCAGGCCAACGACGAGATGGACGCCGGCGACATCTGGGCCGCGGTCGACTGCCCCGTCCCCGAGGTGGGCAAGAGCGACCTCTACCGCAACGAGATCGCCGACGCGGCGGTCGAGGCGGTGCTCAGGGCCGTCGACCGGGTGGCGTCCGGCAGCCATCGCCCGCAGCCCCAGGACGCCCTGCCCGACACCGCGAAGCCCGGCCGCCCCCGGCCGCCGCTGCGCCAGGACCAGCGCCGGATCGACTGGCACCGCGACCCCACCGACACCGTCGTACGCACCCTGCGCGCCGCCGACTCCCGGCCCGGCGTACGGGACGAACTGCTCGGCGACACCTGGTTCTTGCACGGCGGCCACCCGGAGGACACCCTGACCGGCCGACCGGGCGAACTGCTCGCCACCCGATGTGGCGCGATCTGCCGGGCGACGGCCGACGGGGCGGTGTGGATCCCGCAGCTGCGTCCGCCGCGCCGCCCGGGGGAGCCCGGTACCTTCACCCTGCCCGCCACGCTCGCGCTCGGCGACCGCCTCCCGCCGCTTCCCGAGATCCCGGCCCCGCTCGGCCCCGGCGACGGCCCCCGCACCTGGGCCGACATCCGCTACCGCGAGGACGGCCCGGCCGGATTCCTGGAGTTCTCCTTCCCGGGCGGCGCCATGAGCACCGACCACTGCCGGCGCCTGCTGGCCGCCTACCGCCACGCCTGCACCCGGCCCACGTCCGTACTGGTCCTCGGCGGCCGCCGGGACTTCTTCTCCAACGGCATCCATCTGAACGTCATCGAGGCCGCCGCCGACCCGGCCGAGGAGTCCTGGGCCAACATCAACGCCATGGACGACCTGGTGCACACCGTCCTGACCACCACCGACCGGCTGGTGGTCGCCGCGCTGGGCGGCAACGCCGCGGCCGGCGGGGCGATGCTGGCACTGGCCGCCGACGAGGTGTGGTGCCGCTCGGCGGCGGTGCTCAACCCGCACTACCGGCTGATGGGCCTCTACGGTTCGGAGTACTGGACCTACACCCTGCCCGGCCGGGCGGGCTCCGAGGTGGCCGGGCAACTCACCGCACGCGCCCTGCCGATCACCGCCGCGGCCGGGCAGCGGCTCGGACTGGTGGACCGGATCATCGACTGCGGCCCCCAGGAATTCGCGCCCCGGACCGCGCATCTGGCGGCCCGGCTGGCGTCCTCGCCCGCGGTCCAGGCGCGCATCGCCGGTAAGAAGGCCACGCGGGAGCGCGACGAGGCGCAGCGTCCGCTGGACGCCTACCGCGAGCATGAACTCTCCCGTATGCACCGCATCTTCTTCGACCCGGAGCAGCCCTACCACGCGCTGCGGCGGGCGTTCGTACGCAAGGAGCCCCTGGCCGGCACGCCCTCGCATCTGAACGCTTCCCCGTCAGGACCGGGGGTGGAGCCGTGGTTCGGCTGAGCCCGAAGGCCGGTGGCCGAGGTCCCCTCCCGGCCACCGGCCCCTCGCGCGCACGAGCGGCGTCCGCCGCCCCGCCGACGCCGGGTTATGGGGCGGGCAGGTACTTGTAACCGATGCCGAAGACCGTGCTGATGGAGTCGCGCAGCCCGGGACCCAGGCGCCGGCGCAGCCGGGCGATATGGACATCGACGGTGCGCGTACTGGACTGGCAGCTGGGCCAGACCGCGGCCATCAGCTGCTCCCGGGTGAAGGCGCGCTGGGGGTGCAGTACCAGGTGGGCGAGCAGATCGAATTCCAGCCGCGGCAGGCAGACTTGGCGGCCTCTGATGAAGACCGTCCGGGCCGCGGTGTCGATCTGGATCGGCTCCGGCCGGGGCGCTCGGGCGGCCGGGGCCGGTTCCAAGGCCCCCGGTGGCTCCTCACGCGCGGGTGCCAGAATGATGTGGACCTCGTCCGAGGGCAGCCGGTGCACCGATACGGGTTCCAGGTCGTGCAGGGTCAGTTGCCACTTGCCGTCGGGGAGCCGGTCGACCGCCAGGGGTGGCCCTTCGCCGGGCCCGGCTACTACCGGACGGCCGACGCCGGCCTCCGGTCGCCACGCAAGCGGGGTCGTCGAGGAGTTCATAAACATGATCTGGGCCCATTCCTCTTGCAAAGCAGGCGTGTACGGACAGACATGGCGGTGCTCGACGTTCAAGGTGCGCAGATGCTTCGCGGCAGTCGCGACGCAGTCCGGTGTCGAGGCGGTGGACGGCGAGCAGGCACTTCCGTCGCAGGTGCGCCCAGCGGGGGCGATCGCTCCGTTCGTGCCGTGGGAACGCTCGCGTCCACGCCCGTGGTCGGCCATGACGTGGTGCGATGCCGCGGCCTCCGGTGCAGTCGAACGCTACATGTGATCGAGTGGTTCCGGAAAGTAGCTTCCGCTAATTTCGGTTGCTCTTGAGCCGATTCCGTGTTTGCGCGGAGCCGCGTCGGGCGGCGCAGCGGCATGCCGCGTCGGGGCGGGCCGTTGTTTCCTTCCGTAAGCGCACGGGAAATTGAGGGAACGCTGTCAGATGGCGCTCGCCCGCCCTGACTTCCATGCCGCGCCGCCCAGCCGTCCGGCATGGCTCAAAACCATCTGCCAACTGGTCATGACCCACGGACGGTTGCCAGATGGTCTGTACCTGTGGGGGTGGCCGTGGCGGGGTCGCGGCAGGTGTCCGGCCGGCCGTCTGGCGCGCACTGTGCGACGGGGTCGCCCGGTGGCCGCGTCCGGTCGGCGCGAGCGTCGCCCCGGGGGCTCATTCCGGCCTTCACCGGCCCCTGGTTCGCGCCCAAACCGGGGAAGCGGAGGGTGATTCGGTGGTTGATGTCCGCTTGTGAAGTGCTTGTGAAGGTGTGAATATGCCAAAGAAATGACCTGCGGTGTCACGGGTGCTCGGCGGGCGGCAAAGCGGAGGGCTCCGGGAGGTCGGCCGGAAAGTGGTTTCCTTTTCAATTTCATCGCGGCGAAACGGTGCGGAACCAGATATTCCAGACGACTGTTTTCGCAATGAGTTGAGGGTGAGTAGGGTGTGCCCCGCTGTCACTTGACCGGTGGCGGGATCCAGTTGAATTCGGCGCGGCTGGAATGCGGTGTGGGGGATGACGCCTTCGTGACCGGGAGGGGACCATGGCGGCCGGCTCTTTCGAGGGGCAGTACGTATGGAGTCCGGCGGCCGACGACCGGGCGCTGGCGCGGGCGTGCATGGACGTCAGAGCCGGCCGGTACCTGAGCGCGCACGACGTGCTGAAGGAGGCCCGGGAGGACTTCGAAGTACGCGCCCACCGCTCGCTCGTCCTGGCGTCCGTGGCCGCCGACTCGGACCTGGCGGAGCGCTGGCTGGCCGAAGAACCGGGGCCGGAGGCGGCGCTGCTGTGGGCGCGGGTGGCGATGCTGCGCGCCCTGCGCATGGCCGATGCCGGCGACCGCAGGCAGGGCGCGCTGACCCGGATCGCGCAGACGGCGTGCGAGCGCGCGGCGAAGGAACTGCCCAAGGACCCCACCCCCTGGGTCGCCCAGCTGGCACTGGCCCGGCTCGACCGCCACCAGGACCCCGCGCCGCAGGGGCTGCTGACCGCGCCGACCGGTCCGTGGTACCTCTTCGCCCACATCCTCCGGCTGGCCCCCTGGCACCGGGAGGCGCACCACCGCTTCCTGTCGTTCTTCTTCACCCGCTACGGCGGTTCGTCCGGCGCGAGCTGGGACGTCGCCGCGTTCCTGAGCCAGCGGGCCCCGGCCCACTCGCCGCTGCGGTTGCTGCCGCTGGTGGCGCTGGTCGAGGAGTACAACCCGTCCGCCCTGCTCGCGGACCGCACATGGGAGCAGCCCCAGTGGATCAGCACCGCCATGGGCATCTACCGCAACTGGCTGCCGCGGGTCGCCGATTACCGCTTCACGCCGGTCCTGGACCTGGCGTACCTGGCGCATGCGCTGTTCATGGCGAAACGTGAATTCGAGGCACGGGAGGTCTTCACGGCGATGGGTCCCTATGCCTCACGCATGCCCTGGAGCGCGTTCGGCGATCCGTCCGAGCAGTTGACCAAAGCCAGACGCTCCTGCGGACTGCCCGTACCGCATGATGCCTGAGGGGGTGTGACGGGTGGTGCCGCGGACCGCTTTCCGGAAAGGCTTCGCGCATTTTCGTGGAAACGCTCTCAGATGCCTCCACACCTTCTCCGCATTCGCTCCGAACGTTCGATCCGCTCAACCCGATCAATTCTCCCCCACGAAGTCCCCAGAAAGGTTGCGGTTGTGTCCGAGCGTACCTCTCTCACTCGCTCGAAATCCCCCCATCATCCGTCGAGTCCGGCCACTCTCGATGACGATGCGACACTGCATGCCATGGGTTATCCGCGGAAACTGACCCGCAGATTCCGGGCGTTCGACAATTTCGCCATCTCCTTCACCATCATCAACATCATCTCCGGTATCTTCTCCTCCTTCGGTTTCGGGATGAACGCCGGCGGCCCGCGGGTCCTGATCTTCGGTTGGGTCGCCGTATCGATCATGGTGCTGTTCGTCGGCGCCGCGATGGGCGAGATCGCCTCCGCCTACCCGACCAGCGGCGCGCTCTACTTCTCGGCCGGCAAGCTCGCCAAGCGGCACAAGGGCGCCTGGTCCTGGTACACGGGCTGGCTCAACTTCGTCGGCCAGGTCGGCGGCACGGCCGCCACCAACTTCGCCGCCGCCACCTTCATCCAGGCATTCATCGCCATGCAGTGGCCGTCCTACGAACCGACACCGCAGCAGACGGTCGGCATCACCGCGGCCATCCTGCTCGTCCAGGCGCTGGCGAACACCTATACGGTGCGGCTGGTCGCCTTGGTGAACCGGATTTCGGTGTGGTGGCTGCTGATCGGCCTGGTGGTGATCGTCGGGGCGCTGGCGCTGATTCCCGACCACCATCAACCGCCTTCCTTCGTGGCCCACTTCGTCAACAACACCGGCTTCACCCACGCGATGTACGGCGGAATGCTGGGCCTGCTCGTCACCAGCTGGACCTTCACCGGTTTCGACGGCAGCTTCCACATGTCCGAAGAGACGGTGAAGGCGACGGTCAACGCGCCCAGGGGCATCATGCGGGCCATCACCTGTTCCGCGATCACCGGGCTGATCCTGATGCTCGCCCTGGTCTACGCAATCCGCGACTACGGCCATGCCGCGACCGCCGAAGCGCCGCCGGTGCAGATTCTCATCGACGCGCTCGGGCAAAGCACCGCGAAGTTCCTGTTGTTGATCGTTATCGGCGCGATGCTGTTCTGCGGACTCGCCAACATGACCAGCAATACCCGGCAGATCTTCGCCTTCTCACGGGACGGCGCGATGCCCGGCTCGCGGTGGTGGCATTCGGTCTCCGCGCGCACCCGTACCCCCGTCAAGGCCGTCTGGCTCGCGGCGGCCTGCCCACTGGTGCTGGTGCTGCCCGGTTGGTGGTCGCACACCGCCTTCACCGCCGTGGTGAGCGTCAACGTCGTCGGGCTGTTCCTCGCCTACGCCGTGCCCATCTTCCTGCGGCTGCGGCTGGACGACTTCCAGGCCGGACCGTGGAACCTCGGCCGCTACGGCAAGCCCGTCGCGGCGATCGCGGTGACCTGGATCCTGGTCAGCAATGTGCTGTTCATGCTGCCCCAGGCGTCCCCGATCACCCCCGCCTCGTTCAACTACGCACCCATCGCGCTGGCGGTGGTGCTGGTCATCGCGACGGTGTGGTGGTTCGCCACCGCCCGGCGGCGCTTCCAGGGCCCGGTCAGCTACGGCCGCCCCGACGAGGTCGCGGCCATGGACCTGATCTAAGGGCTGGCCCGTAATCCCTGGCGGCCGCCTTTCCTCCGCGTACGCACCACCCCGCCCCCCTGACCCCACCAGAAGGGACGACCCCGGCATGCCCCCGATAGGCGAAGCCCCGCACCCGCAGCCGACCGCAGCCGGCGAACTCACCGTCGACACCGCCACGTCGGAGGACTGGCACCAGGTGGTGCGATGGGCCGCCGACGAAGAGTGGAACCCCGGCCGCGACGACACCGCCTGCTTCCACCCCACCGACCCGGCCGGCTTCTTCCTCGGCCGCCGCGACGGCCGGGCCGTCTCCGCGGTCTCCGTCGTCAACTACTCGGACCGCTACGCCTTCCTGGGCTACTACCTGGTCCACCCCGACCTCCGCGGACAGGGCCTGGGGCTCGCCACCTGGCGCGCCGCCGTCCCGCACGCCGGCGCCCGGACCGTGGGCCTGGACGCGGTGCCCGCCCAGCAACCGACCTATCGGCGCGCCGGGTTCACCCCCGCGTACGACACCATCCGCTACGGGGGCCGCCCCACCCGCCCCGGCACGGTGCCGCCTCCGCAGATCGTCCCCGTCACCGGATCCCACCTCGACGCCCTGGCCGCCTACGACCGGCGCTGCTTCCCCGCCGACCGGCGGGCCTTCGTCGCCCGCTGGCTGACGGCCCCCGGCCATATCGCCCGCGCCTACGTCCGCGACGGCGCGATCGCCGGCTACGGAGTCATCCGCCCGGCCCACACCGGCCACCGCGTCGGCCCGCTCTTCGCCGACACCACCGAAGCCGCCGAGGCGCTCTTCGACGCCCTCACCGCCTGTGTCGACCCGTCCGCCGAGGTCTTCCTCGATGTCCCCGAACCGCGGCGCGCCGCCCACGACTTGGCCACCGGCCGAGGGCTGACCCCCCGCTCCCACACCGTCCGCATGTACACCGGTCCGGTTCCGCCCACTGACGGGCGGCGCACCTTCGGGGTGACAAGCCTGGAACTGGGCTGAGCCGGACCGTACGGACCCCGGGCGCACCGGGACGCCTTCCGGTGCGTCAGGCGCCGACGGTCCCGTCGATGCCCTCGCGGAGCAGGTCGGCGTGGCCGTTGTGGCGGGCGTACTCGTGGATGAGGTGGAGCATCACCAGGCGGAGGGAGACCTCCTCTCCCCACCGGGGCTGATAGCCCGTCACATCGAGGGAGGCGGCCGCCTGCTCGATGCGGCGCGAGTGCGCCACCTCGGACTGCCAGGCGGCGAACGCCTCCGAGCGGGTGGACCCGTCGGCGTCGTAGGCCGCCTGGTAGTCGCCGTCGGCCGACCAGACCAGCGGGAGGTCCTCGCCGTTGATCACCCGGCGGAACCAGGCGCGCTCGACCTCGGCCATATGCCGCACCAGGCCGAGCAGGGAGAGCGTGGAGGGCGGCATGGAGCGGCGGCGCAGCTCCTCGTCGCGCAGGCCGTCGGTCTTCATGGCGAGCGTGGCGCGGTGGAAGTCGAGAAAGGCCCGCAGGGTCTCCCGCTCGCCGGCGCGTACGGGCGGGGAGGGGCGTTCGGTGGTCATGGCGGTGACGGTTCCTTCAGGGAGGGAGGACGCGGTCCGGGGCGCGAGGGAGCCGACCGTCCGCCGGGGGCTGCCGGAACGCTCCGGCGCGGGCCCGGGGAGACGGCCGAGCCGATCTTCGCGGCCGGTGCGGGCCCCCGCAAGCGGTTTTGCGCGGTCCGGGCGGGACCTTGCGGACACGCCCTGGCCCGCCGCAGCGCGCGGCATCGACGTGCCGGATGTCGGCACGTCGATGTCCCTCCGTATGGCTCCGCACCCCGCAGGCGGTACGGGCGCCGGACTCAGGGATTCACGGCAGATACCGCTCGATGGCGCCGGGCCCCTCCTCGGCGATGAGGCGCTTGGCCCATTCCAGGCTCTGGGGGGTGGGCTCGCGTCCGGAAGCCTTCACCAGGTCCTCCGGGTCGTAGGGCCGCTCGCTACCGGTGTACAGCTGGGTCGGCCGGCGCTGGGCCGACTGCTCTCTGCCATTGGTCGTCACAGGTCCTCCTTCGTCCGCGCCCGCCGGGTCGCCGGGACCTCGCTTGGTTCCATGATGGGACCGGCCTCGAACGCCCGCACCCCCTACGCCGGGGCGGCCCCCGCCGACGGCCGCCGGGCCCCGGCGTAGTGCGGCGGAAACGCCTGCTCGGTCCAGATCGTCTTGCCGTACGGCGCGTAGCGCGTGCCCCATCGCTGTACGAGCTGCGCGACGATGAACAGCCCCCGTCCGCCCTCGTCGTCGCTGGCGGCGTGCCGGAGGTGCGGGGAGGTGTGACCGGTGTCGGAGACCTCGGTCAGCAGGGTCAGATCGCGCAGCAGGCGCAGATGCAGCGGCCCCGCGGCGTGCCGTACGGCATTGGTGACCAGCTCGCTGACCACGAGTTCGGTGGTGTACGACAGCTCTTCCAGGCCCCACTGACGCAGCTGCCCGGTGGCCAGCTCCCGGGCCCGGCCCACCGCGGCCGGCTCGGTGGGCAGCTCCCAGGCCGCGACCTGCCGGGCGTCCAGCTCGCGGGTGCGCACCAGCAGCAGCGCGGAGTCGTCGGCCGCCGGTCCGTCCGGCAGCAGCTGGGCAAGGGCCCGGTCGCACAGCTCGTCCAGCGGCCTGCGGTGGTCGGCCAGCACCCGGCCCAGCAGCTCCAGCCCCTCGTCGACATCCCGGTCGCGGGCCTCGACCAGCCCGTCCGTGAAGAGCGCGAGCAGGCTGCCCACCGGCAGTTCGAGCTCCAGCGATTCGAACGGCAGGCCCCCGAGGCCCAGCGGCGGGCCGGCCGGCAGATCCGGGAAGTACAGCCGGCCGTCCGCGTCGACCACGGCCGGCGGCAGATGCCCGGCCCGCGCCATGGTGCAGTGCCGCGAGACCGGGTCGTAGACCGCGTACAGGCAGGTCACGCCGGTGGCGACATCGTCCGGGGCGGCAGCGGTGCCGACCCGGTCCGCCCGGTCCTCGGCCGTCTGCCCCACCAGGTCGTCGAGCCGGCTCAGCAGCTCGTCGGGGGAGAGGTCGAGCCGGGCCAGGGCGCGTACGGTCGTCCTCAGCCGCCCCATGGTGGCGGCCGCCTCCAGGCCGTGGCCGACCACGTCCCCGACGACCAGCCCGACCCGGGTGCCGGAGAGCTCGATGACGTCGAACCAGTCGCCGCCGACGCCGGTCCGTTCGTCGCTGGGCAGATAGCGGTAGGCCAGATCGACCGCGGACTGCTCGGGCAGATGCTTCGGCAGCAGATTGCGCTGGAGGGTCAGTGCGGCGGTGTGCTCCCGGGTGAAGCGGCGGGCGTTGTCCAGGCACACCGCCGTTCGGGTGACCAGCTCGTCGGCCAGCTCGACCTCGCCCTTGTCGAAGAGCGACGGCGGCTCCCGGCGGCTGAAGGCCACCAGGCCCATCGGAGCCCCGCCGGACCGCAGCGGCACGACCATACTGCTGTCCCCGCGCACCATCCCGCCCGAGGACAGGCTGCGGTACGGCAGCGAACCGGGCGGGTAGGCGACGCGGTACGGCGGGTGCGGCGTGGCGCCGGGCGGGTCGTCGGCGCAGCGCGTGGCGACCCGGGTCAGCTGGGGCAGGGTGCCGTTGCCCGGAACCGGTTCCGCACCCTCCAGCACGGACTGCACCAGGTCGACGGTGACCACGTCGGCGAAGTCCGGCACCGCCACCTCGGTCATCTCCCGAGCGGTGACGGCCATGTCGAGCGTGGTGCCGATCCGGGTGCCGGCCGCCACCAGGAGGTTCAGCCGGCGCTGCGCCCGATAGCGGTCGGTGATGTCGAAGGCGTCCTCACACACCCCGATCACCTGCCCGCGGGCGTCCTGGAGCCGGTAGTAGGAGCACGACCAGACGTGATCGGGGCCCGGGTCGGAGGGCTGCTGGCCGACGAAGTGCAGGTCGAGGATCGGTTCGCCGGTGTCGAGGACGTTGTTCATCACCGCTTCGAGGGTGCGCGGATACCCCTCGGTCACGAACTCGCCGTCGGGGTACAGATCGTCGGCGCGGGTGCCCAGGAACTCCCGCAGCGGCTGCCCGATCTCCCGCACAAACGCGCTGTTCGCCCAGGTCAGCCGCAGGTCGGTGGCGTAGATGCCCAGGCCGACCGGGGACTGGGTGGCGAGCCCGTGCAGCATCGACTGCTGGGAGTCCCACACCAGTTGTTCGTCCATCGCGGCCGCCACCAGGATGCGGGCCGGGGCGGCACCCGCGTCGGCGGGGGCGCTCAGCGAGCAGCTGGTGATCGCCACCGGCAGCAGCCGGCCGTCCCGGTGCCGCGCCGTACGGGGCTCGCTCCCGCTGAGCGACGCCTCCGGGGCACGTTCGGCCCACGCGGGACCGGCCGCCTCGGCGGCCGGCAGGAAGGTCTCCAAGGGGCGGCCGATGATCTCGTCCGGCCCGTACCCCAGGAGCCGCCGGGCCGCCGGACTCCAGCCGATGACCAGGTCCCGGGCATCCAGAACCACTGTGGCCGCCCTGGTGACGTCGAGGGGACCACGGAAGTCGGCGCTCTCGGCCGCGTTCCATGCGTTCATGGCATCAACCCAGCCCGGTTCAATACCTACAGCATCGAGCCTGATCAAGACCGGCACAACCGCGCTGCCCGACGGGATGCGCCCTTGGTGCGGCCCCGCGGAGTCGCTGGCACAGTGGGAGAGGGTGCGAGCGACAGGAGGCAGATGTCATGTCGGCCCATCGGCCCACGCCCCCGGTACGGGGCGCTCCGTGCTGGGTCAGCCTGCTGGCCCGCGATCTGGAGGCAGCGCAGGGTTTCTACTCCGCGGTCCTGGACTGGCGGTTCCGCCCGGCCAGCCTCGGCGACGAGTTCTCCATCGCCCTGCTGGACGGTGAGCCGGTGGCCGGTATCGGCGCCCTCGCCCAGAGCCTCCAGATCGGCGTGGCCTGGACCGCGTACTTCGCGGTGGAGGACGCCGACGACACCGCGGGCCGGATCCGCGAACGCGGTGCGACCGTCGCGGTCGGCCCGATCAAGATCGGCCCCGGACGGGCCGCGCTCGCCGCCGACCGGGACGGCGCCACCTTCGGCTTCTGGGAGGGCCAGACGCTGGCCTGGTCGGTCGGACAGGGCAACGCGCCCGCCTCTCTGGAACTGCGCACCCGGGACGCCTTCGAAGCCGCCATCTTCTACGCGGAGGTCTTCGGCTGGGCCTCGAAGGAGCCCGGCGGCTGCGATGTGACCTACGAACACGACCAGGTGATCGTCCGCGACGGTGCGCACACCGTCGCCACCCTGCACGGCGGTGCCGTGGAGTCCGCCCCGGACCCGCGGGTGCGCCCCCGCTGGCACGTCCACTTCCCGGTCCGCGACATCGAGAAGGTGACGGCCGCCGCGGTCGCCGCCGGCGGCACCGTCACCCCCGTGGCCCCGGGCGTCGAGGGCGCGGGCCGGCAGGCGGTGATCCGCGACCCCGACGGCGGCATCTTCACCGTCACCGCGGCCTGACGCCGGCACCTCAGCGGCCCTGCTCGGGCTCCAGCGGCGGGCACCACGCCGACTGCCGCTTTCCGCCGACCCGGCCGCAGAACCCGGCCTGGGTCGGCCGGCCCACGCCGTCGATGCGCTGCACCGACAGCAGCTTGTCCAACGGCACCTGGCGGTCCACATCGCCGCCGAAGCTGATGATCCCGCTCTCCCCGTCCAGCGCCGCGTCGCCGTGGACGCCGCTGATCGCATGCCACACCGCGGGCGGTGTCAGCGGCATCTGGGCGGCCTCCTCGCGCAGCTGCTTGACCGCGTTGACGTACAGCTTGACGGCGTCGAAGCCGAGCGCCGCATGGCCGTCCAGGGAGGAGTTGGGGACCTTCGCGCACTCGTCGGGGAAGAGCCGGCCCATCTCCGCGTACAGCTCGCTGGTGCCGTCGCAGTGCGCCGAGCCGAGGGTGAAGTCCAGGAAGTCGTAGGGGATTCCGGGGTAGTGCTCGCGCCGCTCCGCGTCGGCGGCCAGCCGCGCCACGTCGTCGCCGCCGATGAGCGTGGGCGGATCCGAGTTGCAGGACTCGTTGATTCCGCCGAGCAGCGCCTCGAAGTCCTCCGAGCGCCCCGCGTAGAACACCACCCCCTGGTAGGAGCAGCTCCGCTGGCCCACCGCCCCGGGGCCGGGGGCGTCGGACGAGGGCTCCGCGCCCGGTGGCGGGGGCGGGGTGAACACCGTCTTCTCGACCTGGAATCCGCGGGCCCGGAAGCGCTTGGCGACATCGTCGCTGAGCGTCCGGCTGTAGGTGTCGCTGGGATCGGCGGAGGCGATGATCCGCACCTGCCGGGCCGGCTTGTCCGTGCCCGGTCCCACGAGGTGGTCGAGGTACGCGGCGGCGACCTGAGCCTCACGGGAGTTCTGCGGCGACACCTGGAAGTACATGGGGGACTGCCGCACCAGCGTGTCCGCGGACAGCGTGGTGGCCACCATCGGCAGCCCCACCGCGGTCAGCCGCCGAATCGTCCGGTTGGTCGCCTCCCGGCTCTGGTCGAGCCCGGTGACGCCGACGAGGGAGGGGTCCTGCTCCTTGAGCCGCTCCAGGATGTCCACCACCCGCGTGCCGAAGCGCATCCCCGATCCGGCGTTGGCGGGGAAGATCCGCAGGATCGGCTCGGTGGCGCCGGTGCTGCGCAGCTGCCGGGACTGGGCGCTCGCCGCGCCCTGCAGCGCCTCGCGCCCGTAGGCGAGCTGCCCGGAGGACTTGCCCGAGACGCTGAGCAGCGCGGAGAGATGGACGAGGGTGACGAAGGGGCGTTCCGGCGCCGCCTTGTGCGCCTCCTCGGCGCGGGTGTTCTGGGCGTAGATGGTCTGCAGGGTCCGGTCGAGCGACGGGTCGGGGGAGTGGAAGGTGAAGCCGTGTCGGGCGACTCCGATGCACTCGCCGGTCTCCGCGGTGAGCAGCGTGTCGGCGTCGTCGTCGAACCGGTTCAGACCGCAGTGCGTCTGGCGGTAGCCGCTCTCGGTGCCCAGCACCAGCGCGCCCGCCCCCAGCAGCGCCAGGGCCGTCGAGCAGGCCGCCACGACGGAGACCACCCGGCGGGCCCACAGCGGTGGTTCGGGGATCCGCAGCCGGGCGTCCTGGGCGACCTCCAGCCGCCGCGTCAGCTCGTAGGTCTCCTCGGTGGGCGGCATCAGCCGGGGCACGCTGACCGGCAGGTACCAGGGCGCGCGGTTGCGGGCCCGGCCCTGGTGCAGAAAGGTGTCCCGCCAGCCGCCGTAGAGCCGGTCGGAGAGCCGCCACAGCTCGCTGCGGCCCCAGTCGGCGCGGACGCCGGTGCCCTCGGCGGGCGGCTCGGCGCCGCAGGCCAGGACCAGCAGCGGGTCGAACGCGCCGGTCTCGTTGCGTACGTCGATGATCGTCCGGAGCAGCGTATAGCCGCAGTTGTCCGGGCCCAGGCCGTCCAGCAGCGCCACGCAGTACGCGGTGCGCCGGGCCGTCCCCGGACGCCAGATGCGGCGGCGGAAGGCGCTGCGCAGATCCTCCAGGAACGCGTTGACCATCAACTTCCGCAGCTGTTCGGGGTCTTCGACCTCGTTGTGGGGCGCGGTCAGCCGCTCGGCGAAGCCGGTGAAGGTGCCCGGGTCGCGCGGTGCGAGATAGGGCTGGTTGAGCAGCCAGCGGTAGTCGCGGCCCAGACCGCGGCGGATCCGGAACCAGGCGAGCGGCAGGACGTGGACCGCGAACAGCCACACCCACCACGGCACCTTGCCGTCCACCGCCAGCTCGGTCTCCGGGGCGCGCAGCAGCCCGAACACCCGCCGGCGCCGGAACTCCCGCTCCCGCAGGCCCTGCAGCAGGGTGAGGTCGTTGCCCTCCACATCGCCCGGGTGGCTCCGGCCGCTGTCGGCGCCGACCTGGACCAGCCAGTTGACCAGTCCGAACCGGCGGAAGCGGACCCGTCCGTCGCTGCCGTTGACGCTGAGGGCGAGGCCCTGCGCCAGCCGCTCCAGGGTGCGGCGCACCGCGTCGACGGACTCCGGGTCGGCGGGCCGCGCGCCGGCCTGCAGATCGTGCAGTACGTGCGGTACCCGGTGCGGGTCGGCGTGGCCGAGGAAGTGGCTGATGCCCCTGGCGAGTTGGGCGTGGTCGTCGCCGCCGACCAGGCAGACCACCGGCAGGCCCTCGCGGCCCTGGGCCACTCCGCGGTGCCGTACCGGCTCCGGGCACTCCCGGCGGCGCGGCCTGCGCACCAGATCGGCTATCAGGCGGAGCAGATGCCCGGCACCGTGGAAGACCGGGATCACGGGGGTGACGGGGGTATGGGAATCGAGTTCGTTCGACGCCATGGTGCCCCTGAGGAAGGGTCGGAGTAGGGCCGGTCATTCTGGCACCGCTCCGTCGGCGGTCGCTATGGTTCCGCCTCGCCCAGGGGTCTCGTGATGCTCAGTGGCCCCGCCCACAGGGGATAAGGGGGGTGGGCGGGGCCGATGCGGAAGGCGAACCTCCGGGAGTGTGTGGTCAGTTCAGGGAATCACCACCGTTCATGCCGGGGTCGGCGCCCGGGTCGTCCATGCCCGCGCCGGGGTCTTCGGTGGCCGTGCCCGGGTCCTGGGCACCGGTACCGGTGCCCGGATCCTCGGTGCCGGTTCCGGGGTCCTGCGCACCCGTGCCGGGGTCCTGCGCACCGCTGCCGGGGTCTTCCGTCCCGGTGCCCGGGTCCTGTGCTCCGGCGTCCGCGGCGCCTCCGCCTCCGGCGCCGATCTCGGCCCCCGTGGCCTCCAGGGCGTCGGTGACCGGCTGGAAGAAGGTCTCGCCGCCCTGGGTGCAGTCGCCGCTGCCCCCGGAGGTCAGTCCGACGGCCGCGTCGCCGGCGAACATCGAGCCGCCGCTGTCGCCGGGCTCCGCGCAGACATCCGTCTGTATGAGGCCGTTGACGATGTCGCCGTTGCCGTAGTTCACCGTGGCGTCCAGACCGGTGACGGTGCCGTCGTGCAGCCCGGTCGTGGAGCCGGAGCGCTGCACCTTCATACCGACGGCGGCCTCCGCGGCCTTGGTGATCTGCTGCGTGCTGCCGTTGCCCAGGTCGACCGCGCTCTGCGGCTGTGCGGCCGTGTCGTCGTAGGTGACCAGCGCGAAGTCGGTCTTGGGGAACTTCGAGTCGGCCACGGTGCCCAGCGGCTGGCCGCCGCCCTGGTCCGCCGACCAGGTCGGCGAGTCGTTGCCGCAGTGCCCCGCCGTGAGGAACGCCGGGGCGCCCTTGACCGTGACGTTGAAGCCCAGGGAGCAGCGGGCGTTGCCGCCGAAGATGGCGCTGCCGCCGACCGGCCCGGCGGCCGCCCCGCCGTCCCCGCCGCCCGCGGCACCACCGGCGTTCCCCCCGCCCGCGTTGCCGCCGCTCGCGGCACCGCCCGCGTTCCCGCCTCCGTTCCCGCCTCCGTTCCCGCCCGCGCCTCCGCTTCCCGCGGCGCCGCTCGCGCCCTCGCCGTCGTACCGCTGGAACTCGCCCTGGGACCGCTTGACGGTGACCAGCTCGCGCATCCCGCCGGCGGCCTTGGCCAGCCGGGCCATCTTTGCGCCGGTGACCGTTCTGTCGGCCAGCACCACGATCTTGTTCGTCTTCGGGTCGATCGACCACGCCGTGCCGGGCACCGAGGCCGTCTCGCGCAGGGTCCGCGTGCCGGACTTCAGGGCGGTCATGCTGTTGCGGACGACCTTGGCGACCGCGCCCTTGGCCCGGACGCTCTCGGCGTCGTCCTCCGACAGGACGTTCATGACGAGGTGGCCGTTCGCACCGTCCAGGTACCAGCCGGCGGTCTGGTCCCCGAGGTCCGCCTTGAGGGACGTCGCCAGCTGGGTGGCCGCGTGGGCGCCGAACGTCCGGGGGACCACTGGCCGGTCCGTGCTCGCATTGGCGTCGGGGAGCAGGATCGCCGCGGCCGCGATGGCGGCCGCGGCCGCCCCGGCGACGGCGCCCGTCCGCTTGTTCACATGTCGGTGGCTCAATTCACTGACCTCCAGGGACGCACAGGGACGAAGCACACGGGAGGCCGCGGTGCGTCGCGTCAGCACCCGTGCGAGTTGCTCACCCAGTCCTACGTAGCGCCGCCCACCCCGGTCTCACGGCCACTCAAGCTGTGATGAATTCCGCCGTTCGCGGTGGCGAACCCCTACACTCCCCGGGCTCCGCGACCGCCGGGAGCCCTGGGACCACCGGGGCGTAAAGGGCAGCTGTGGCCACGCTTAAGAAAACCTCGATGGACCAGAAGCCCGGCATACGGAAGGTTTCTCGATCGAGACCGGGTGGCCGATATACGCCTCCCGGCAGGTCACAGCACTCTTACCTACCCACGGGAGCCGGCGCGGTGAAGGCACTGGTCAAGCAGAAGGCGGAGCCGGGACTGTGGCTCACGGAGGTCCCCGAGCCGGACTGTGGGCCGGGTGACGTACTGATCAAGGTCCTGCGCACCGGTATTTGCGGCACCGACCTGCACATCCGGGCCTGGGACGGCTGGGCGCAGCAGTCGATCGCCACCCCGCTGACCATCGGCCATGAATTCGTCGGCGAGGTGGTGCGGACCGGCCGCGAGGTGGCCGACATCAAGCCGGGCGACCTGGTCAGCGGCGAGGGCCACCTCGTCTGCGGCAAGTGCCGCAACTGCCTGGCCGGCCGCCGCCATCTGTGCCGCGCCACCGTCGGCCTCGGCGTCGGCCGGGACGGCGCCTTCGCCGAGTACGTGGCGCTGCCCGCCGGCAACGTGTGGGTGCACCGCAGCCCCGTCGACCTCGATATCGCCGCCGTCTTCGACCCGTTCGGCAACGCCGTGCACACCGCGCTGTCGTTCCCGCTGGTCGGCGAGGACGTGCTGATCACCGGCGCCGGGCCGATCGGCATCATGGCCGCGGCCGTCGCCCGGCACGCCGGCGCCCGCAATGTCATGATCACGGACGTCAGCGAGTCCCGCCTGGCGCTCGCCCGCAAGGTCGGCGTCAGCCTCGCCCTCAACGTCGCCGACGCGACCATCGCCGAGGGACAGCGCGCGCTGGGCCTGCGCGAGGGCTTCGACATCGGCCTGGAGATGTCCGGCCGCCCCGAGGCGATGCGCGACATGATCGCCAACATGACGCACGGCGGCCGGATCGCCGTACTCGGCCTGCCCGCCCAGGACTTCCCCGTCGACTGGGCCCGGATCGTCACCTCCATGATCACGATCAAGGGCATCTACGGCCGGGAGATGTTCGAGACCTGGTACGCGATGTCGGTGCTGCTGGAGGGCGGTCTCGACCTCGCGCCCGTGATCACCGGCCGCTACCCGTACCAGGACTTCGACGCCGCCTTCGACGACGCCGCGAGCGGCCGCAGCGGCAAGATCATCCTCGACTGGACTGCCTGAGTTCTTGGCTCGGTTCGCCTCCGGGGCGCAGAGCCGGTGTCGAGAGACCGGCGCGCCCCTCTGGCTCACTCGCCCACCGCACCCTCAAGGAGCACCCTGATGTTCGACTCCGTACGCGACGAACTGCGCGGCACCCTCGACGAGATCCGCGCCGCCGGACTGCACAAGCCCGAGCGCGTCATCGGCACCCCGCAGTCCGCCACCGTCGCGGTCACTGCAGGCGGCAACCCCGGCGAGGTCCTCAACTTCTGCGCCAACAACTACCTCGGCCTCGCCGACCACCCCGAGGTCGTCGCGGCCGCCCACGGAGCGCTCGACCGCTGGGGCTACGGCCTCGCCTCGGTCCGCTTCATCTGCGGCACCCAGGAGGTCCACAAGGAGCTGGAGCAGCGGATCTCCGGCTTCCTCGGCCAGGAGGACACCATCTTGTACTCCTCCTGCTTCGACGCCAACGGCGGCGTCTTCGAGACCCTGCTCGGCCCGGACGACGCGGTCATCTCCGACGCCCTCAACCACGCCTCCATCATCGACGGCATCCGGCTGAGCAAGGCCCGCCGCTTCCGCTACGCCAACCGCGACATGGCCGATCTGGAGCGCCAGCTGAAGGAGGCCGAGGACGCCGGTCGCAAGCTGATCGTCACCGACGGTGTCTTCTCCATGGACGGCTATGTCGCGCCGCTGCGCGAGATCTGCGACCTGGCCGACCGCTACGGCGCCATGGTGATGGTCGACGACTCCCACGCGGTGGGCTTCGTGGGCCCCGGCGGCCGCGGCACCCCCGAACTCCACGACGTGATGGACCGCGTCGACATCATCACCGGCACCCTGGGCAAGGCCCTGGGCGGTGCCTCCGGCGGCTATGTCGCGGCCCGCGCCGAGATCGTCGCGCTGCTGCGCCAGCGCTCCCGCCCGTACCTCTTCTCCAACTCGCTCGCCCCGGTCATCGCCGCCGCCTCGCTCAAGGTCCTCGACCTGCTGGAGTCGGCCGGCGACCTGCGCGAACGGCTGCACGCCAACACCGCGCTGTTCCGCTCCCGGATGACCGAGGAGGGCTTCGACGTCCTCCCCGGCGACCACGCCATCGCCCCCGTCATGATCGGTGACGCGGCCGAGGCGGCCCGGCTGGCGGAGCTGCTCCTGGAGCGCGGGGTGTACGTCATCGGCTTCTCCTACCCCGTGGTCCCGCAGGGTCAGGCGCGCATCCGCGTACAGCTGTCGGCCGCCCACTCCACCGAGGACGTCCACCGCGCCGTGGACGCTTTCGTGGCGGCGCGGTCCGACCTGGCGGCCGAGGCGGAGCCCGCCTCCGGCGTGTGAAGACCAGGGGGCGCGGCCTGCGAAAATAGCCCCATGATCGAAGCACGACGGCTGCACATCCTGCGGGCGGTGGCCGACCACCGCACGGTCACCGCCGCGGCCGCCGCGCTCTATCTCACGCCCTCGGCGGTCTCCCAGCAGCTGGCCGCCCTGGAGCAGGAGACCGGCCACCGCCTGGTGGAGCGCGGCGCCCGCGGCGTACGGCTGACCGCCGCGGGCGACATCCTCCTCACCCACGCCAACGCGGTCCTGGCCCAGCTGGAGCGCGCCGAGTCCGAGCTGGCCGCGTACGGCTCGGGCGCGGCGGGCACGGTGACCGTCGCGGCCTTCGCCACCGGCATCGGCCTGGTCGTCGCGCCCGCGCTCACCGCGCTCGCCCGCTCCGCGCCCGGCATACAGGTCCGCGTCCAAGACGCCGAGGGCGACGCCAGCCTGCGGATGGTCCTCGACCGGCAGGTCGATGTGGCGGTGGCCGTCGAATACCGGGGCGCGCCCCGCGCGGACGATCCACGGCTGACCCGCCTGCCGCTGTACGCCGAGCCGTTCGACGCCGTACTGCCGACCGGCCACCGCCTCGCACAGGCCGAACAGGTGGCGGTCGCCGAACTCGCCGAGGACCCCTGGATCGGCCCGTACCAGGGCAACCCCTGCCATGACGTGGTCGTCCTGGCCTGCGAGTACGCCGGATTCCAGCCGCGCCTGGAGCACTCCTCCGACGACTTCCGGGCGGTGGTCGCCCTCGCCTCCGCCGCGGCCGGCGTGGCCCTCGTGCCCCGCTCGGCGCTGCGCGACGTGGACCTGACGGGGGTGGTGGTCCGGCCGGTCGACGGGGTGGTGCCCACCCGCCGGGTCTTCGCCGCGGTACGCCGCGGAGCCGAGGAGCACCCGCTGTTCCGCCCGGTCCTGGCCGCCCTCCAGGAGGCGGCGGCCGCGCAGGGGTGACATCGCGGCGTTCGGGTGTCCGGCCCCGCGTCGTTCGCGGTCAGGGGGGCGGGCCGTGGCAGGCTCGTCGCGGCGGCGGCGAGGAGGCGAGGCGATGTCGGTCGGCCCCACCGGCCCGGTCGGCGAGGCGCCGGCCACGGTGCCGCAGGACCCCTACGCGCTGCTGCGCACCCGCGGATATCTGAAGCTTCTGCTGGTGGCGGCGGTGATCGGCGTCCCGGTGTGCGCCGCCTCCTTCGGCTTTCTCGCGCTGATCCATGCGCTGGAGCCGCTGATCGAGCACGATCTGCCGCGGGCGCTGGGCTTCGCCGGGACACCGCTGTGGTGGCCGGTGCCGATGCTCGCGGTGGCCGGTCTGCTGGTCGGGCCGGTCGTCCGCTACCTCCCCGGCAACGGCGGCCATGAGCCGGCCGACGGACTGGCGCTCGGCGGCGCACCGCCGCCCTCCGCCCTGCCCGGCATCGTGCTCGCCGCCCTGGCGTCCCTCAGCTTCGGCGTGGTGCTGGGCCCGGAGGCGCCGCTGATCGCCCTCGGCGGCGGGCTGGCCATGTGCGCCGTACGGCTGATGAACCTGGGTCTGCCGAAGCGGGCGCTGCCCGTGGTGGGCGCCGCCGGCAGTTTCGCGGCGATCAGCGCCCTGCTCGGCTCCCCGCTCCTGGGCGCCTTCCTGCTGATGGAGGTGGTGGGGCTGGGCGGTCCGATGCTGGGGATGGTGCTGCTGCCCGGCCTGCTGGCGTCCGGCCTGGGGGCGCTGATCTTCACCGGGCTGGGGGACTGGACCGGCCTCGGTACGTACTCGCTCGCGCTGGACGACGTCCCCACGGCCGCGGAGCCGATGGTCGGGGAGTTCGGCTGGGCCGTGGTGATCGGGCTGGCGGCCGCGTTCCTCGGGACCGGTGTACGGCGGCTCGCGCAGTCGCTGAAGGCGCGCGTCGCGCGGCACCGGGTGCCCGCGACGGTGCTGATGGGCCTGGTGGTCGGCGCGCTGGCGGTCGGATTCCAGGCGGTCAGCGGCAAGCCCGCCACCGAGGTGCTCTATTCGGGGCAGTCGGCGCTGGGGTCGCTGGTGCACGGCGGCGCCGGCTATTCGGCGGCGGCGCTGGTGCTGCTCGTGGTGTGCAAGAGCCTGGCGTACTGCGCCTCGCTCAGCGCCTTCCGGGGCGGCCCGATCTTTCCGGCGCTGTTCATCGGGGAGGCGGGCGGGGTGGCGCTGTCGCATCTGCCGGGTCTGTCGCTGACCCCGGCGTTCGCGATGGGGGTCGGGGCGATGGCGGTGGCGATGCTCCGGCTTCCGATGAGCTCGGTGCTGCTGGCCACGCTGCTGATGGGCACCAACGGGCTCACGGTCATACCGCTGGTGATCGTCGCGGTGGTCGTGGCATACGTCGTGGTGCTGCGGCTCAGTCCAGTCGTACCCGCCGCGCCCGCCGCCGCGCCGTCGACCGCCTGACCGGCCGTCGGCTCACCGGCGCGGGGTGCGGCCGGTCGTGGTCCAGGTGGCCAACTGGCGCCGTGTCCAGGTGTTGATGACCCGGTCCGCCGGGACGCCGCACTCCTCGGCGCGGGCGCAGCCGTAGATCTGCCAGTCCAGTTGGCCCGGTGCGTGCGCGTCGCTGTCGACGGCGAACAGGGTCCCGGCCGCCAGCGCCTGGCGGAGCAGCCGGCGCGGGGGATCGAAGCGGTCGGGACGGCAGTTGATCTCCACGGCCGTGTGGTGCTCGGCGCAGGCCGCGAACACCGCCTCGGCGTCGAACTGCGACTCCGGGCGCAGCTTGCCGGTGATCTGCCGCCCGGTGCAGTGGCCGAGGACGTCCACCAGCGGATTGCGGACCGCGGCCAGCAGCCGCCGGGTCATCGGCGCCCTGTCCATGCGCAGCTTGGAGTGCACCGAGGCGACCACCACATCGAGCCGGTCCAGCAGCTCCGGCTCCTGGTCGAGGGTGCCGTCGTCGAGGATGTCGCACTCGATCCCGGTCAGCAGCCGGAACGGCGCCAGCCGCTCGTTGACCTCCGCCACCAGCGCCAATTGCCGGCGCAGCCGCTCGGCGGTCAGCCCGCGGGCCACGGTGAGCCGGGGGGAGTGGTCGGTCAGCGCACACCACTCGTGGCCGAGGTCCCGGGCGGCCCTGGCCATCGCCTCGACCGGGCTGCCGCCGTCGGACCAGTCCGAATGCAGATGGCAGTCGCCGCGCAGCGCCTGCCGCAGCCGCTGTCCCCCTTCCCCCTCGACCAGCGGGCCGCCCACCTCGTCCTCCAGGTGGGCGAGATATTGGGGCCGCACGCCCACGAGGGCCTCTTCGACCACCCGGGTGGTTTTGGGCCCGAGCCCCTTCAGGCGCCCCAGCGAGTGGTCGTGCGCGCGGGTGCGCACCTCGTCGTCCGGCAGGGCGGCGATCGCCGTGGCGGCCGTGCGGAATGCCTGTACGCGGTAGGTCCCCGCCCCCTGGCGCTCCAGGAGGAAGGCGATGCGCTCCAGCGCCTCGACGGGCTCCACGTCTGCGGCTCCTTCCCGGCGTGCCCGGCCCTCAGGTCCCCGTCGCCGGGTCCCCTTCACGGTGCCCCACCCCGAGGCGGGCTGCCACCGGGGTGATACCGGCGGTAAATCGCCCTTTTCCGCCGAGTCGGAAGCCGTGCCGTTATGCGGTTATGTCCGTTCTCGGTGCGGTCGATCCGATTGCTTCGGAATGGCGTACGGATAGTGCTGATATTCCGTTCAATACGTTCTACAGCCTCGATACCGGACCGAGAAATCTGGGTGAATCGGGCGCAGTTAAAGCTCTTGCAACATTCGGCGGGGTTCGTTGGAGGTGTGCCCTGGAGTTCTCGATCTGGCGGGTGGTCAAGTGCCGTAAAAATTGACCGCCTTCAAGGAATCTGCACACCGAATGTGCAGTCGGCACACGGACTGAGGCGCCAGGAACCCGTGCTGACCTGCACGTAAGCGGTTTGATGGGGGAATGTCCCGTTCGTCGAACGAGGTCCCGGCGAATCTCCGGAGAGGAAACTGCAGGAGTTGTGAAGAAGCTGCCACCGATTCATGGATGTGCGTGCACGACACGTAATTTGGCGGAGCTTCGACGTCCGGTTCGGCGGCCTTCGGATTAGCCGCACAACGCGCCTGCATGCTTTGATCCTTCGCACTGCGGGAGTCACACCAACGGTTCCCGATTTCGGGCCCCGGACTCCTGCTGCCGTGGTCGGACCAGCCCACCGGACGGTTCGGCCGCAGCTTTTTCGAGATATTCATCCGAAGGGAAACATCATGAACTCCACCCCCCAGGTTCAGACCCAGGAAATCTCCGACGCCGACCTGGACAACGTGTCCGGTGGCCTCGTCGGCGGCGTCGTCGGTTCCGTGACCGGCACCGTTGACTCCGTTGCCCCGGTCTCCCCCCTCGTCGGCGAGGTCACCGGCCTGGTCCAGGGCACCACCGGCGTGAACACCGGCGCCGTCACGGGCCTCGTCTCCGGTCTCTGAGCCCCTCTGTGCCGCTGAGCGGCACGGCCGGCTTTGAACGGTGACAACGGCAGGTCGGCGCCCCCTCCTTGCCGACCTGCCGGGCCGTGTGCCCCGGACCCGCCCGGTTCGTCCGGGCTCCCGGGGCACCCGGCCGCCATCCGTCTGACAGCACACCGCAGTTGAGGGAAGAGTGTCGTGCAGTTCCGCCAACAGGCCCTTTCCAAGCTGCAGTCGCCCGAGGAGATCGATCTGCCGGTGCGCTTCGCCCGGCCCCAGGGCTGGCTCGTGCTCATCGTCACGGTCCTCGTCGTGATCGCCGCGGCCGTCTGGGCGGTGACCGGAACCGTCTCCGCCACCCTCAACGCCCCCGGAATCCTCACCCACGGCCAGGGCAGCTACATCCTGCAGAGCCCCGTCGCGGGCCAGGTCACCGCCGTGTTCGCCGAGGAAGGCCGGCAAGTGGCCGCCGGCAGCCCCGTCCTGAAGGTCCGTACCGCACAGGGCACCACCGTCGTACGCTCCCTCGCCGCCGGACGGCTGACCACGATGGTCGCCGCGATCGGCTCGGTCGTCACCACCGGCGCGGACGTGGCCTCCGTGGAACGCGTCGCGCACACCGGCGACCCCCTGACGGCGACGCTGTACGTACCGGCCGAGAGCGGCGCCACCGTCCCCGTCGGCGCCCCGGTGGACCTCACCGTCCAGTCCGTGCCCAACCAGCGGTACGGCGTACTGCGCGGCCGGGTCAAGGCCGTCGGCCGGATGGCCCAGACCCGCCAGCGGATCGGCGCCTACCTGGGCAGCAGCCAGCTCGGCGAGCAGTTCTCGAAATCCGGCCCGCCCGTCGCGGTCCTGGTGCAGCTCGACGCCGCCCCGCAGAACAAGTCCGGCTACGCCTGGTCGACCTCCGACGGCCCGCCCTACGCCGTCGACTCCATGACGCTGGCCACCGGAGCGGTCCACCTGACCGCGCAGCACCCGATCGATTGGCTGCTGCCATGACCGCACTCCACGACTCCGCGCCCGCCCCGCAGCAGCAACTCCCGCCGCCCGGCCGCGGCCGGCACCGCCCCGAGCCCGCGCCCGGCGCCCGCCGTACCCGGCGCGCCGCGCCGCCCGCACCGAAGACCAAGAAGCCCGGGTCCGTCCGCACGCCCACCGTGCTGCAGATGGAGGCCGTGGAGTGCGGGGCCGCCTCGCTGGCCATGGTCCTCGCCCACTACGGAAAGCACGTCCCGCTCGAAGAGCTGCGGATCGCCTGCGGCGTCTCCCGCGACGGCTCCCGCGCCAGCAACCTGCTCAAGGCGGCCCGCTCCTACGGCCTGACGGCCAAGGGCATGCAGATGGAACCGGCCGCGCTCGCCGAGGTCACGGCACCGGCCATCCTCTTCTGGGAGTTCAACCACTACGTCGTCTACGACGGCATGGGCCGCCGCCTCGGCCGCCGCGGCGTCCACATCAACGACCCCGACAAGGGCCGCCGCTTCGTGGCGACGGAGGACTTCGACACCAGCTTCACCGGCGTCGCCCTGGTCTTCGAGCCGTCCGAGTCCTTCCGCAAGGGCGGCCGCAGACCCGGCGTCCTGAGCGCCGTGCCCGCCCGGTTGCGCGGTACCACCGGCACCCTGCTGGCCGCGCTGCTCGCCAGCCTGCTGCTGGTCGCGGTCGGCGCCGCGGTGCCCGCGCTGAGCCGTACGTACATCGACATGTTCCTGATCGGCAACCAGACCTCGCTGCTGGGGCCGCTGTTCGCGTCGATGGCGGCGATGGTGGCGCTGACCGCCGTACTGACCGGGCTGCAGCAGGCGAACCTGCTGCGCGGCCGGATCATCTCCGGAGCCCTCACCAGCGCCCGCTTCCTGCGCCATCTGCTCAGGCTGCCGGTCACCTTCTTCGCCCAGCGCAGCCCCGCCGACCTGGTCCAGCGGCTGCAGTCCAACGACGCGGTCGCCGAGACCCTGGCCCGTGACCTCGCCGCCGCCGGCGTGGACGGCATCGTCGTCGTCCTCTACGCGGTCCTGCTGTGGAGCTACGACCCCCAGCTGACCGTCATCGGCATCGGGATCGCGCTGCTCAACGTCGTCGCGATGCGGATCGTCGTCCGGCTGCGCGCCACCCACACCCAGAAGCTGCGCGCCGACACCGCCCGGCTCACCAACACCTCCTACACCGGCCTGCAGCTCATCGAGACGATGAAGGCCACCGGCGGGGAGAACGGTTACTTCCGCCGCTGGGCCGGCCAGCACGCCGCCACGCTGGAGGTGCAGCAGCGGCTCGGGGTGCCGAGCGCCTGGCTGGCCGTCGTCGCCCCCACCCTCGCCACCCTCAACAGCGCGCTGATCCTGTGGATCGGCGGCATGCGGGCCGTCGAGGGCCATATCTCCATCGGCCTGCTGGTCGCCTTCCAGGCGCTGGTCACCCGCTTCACCGCGCCCCTCACCCGGCTCAACGGCGTGGCCGGCCGGATCCAGGACTTCGCCGCCGACGTGGCCCGCCTCAAGGACGTCGAGTCCTTCCCCGCCGACACCCTCTACTCGCGCCCGGGCACGGCGGGCGGCACCCGCCGGCTCACCGGCCACGTGGAGCTCTCGGACATCACCTTCGGCTACAGCCCGCTGGACAAACCGCTGCTCACCGGCTTCTCCCTCGCGGTGGGCCCCGGCCGGCAGGTCGCCCTCGTCGGCGGCTCCGGCAGCGGCAAGTCCACCGTCTCCCGGCTGATCTCCGGCCTCTACAGCCCCTGGGAAGGCACCATCCGCATCGACGGACAGCGCCTGGAGGACCTCTCCCGCAGCGCGCTGGCCGCCTCCGTCTCCTTCGTCGACCAGGACGTCTTCCTCTTCGAGGGCACCGTCCGCGACAACGTGGCGCTGTGGGACCCCTCCATCCCCGACGACGCGGTCATCGCCGCCTTGAAGGACGCCGCCCTCTACGACGACGTCATCGCCCGGCGCCCCGACGGCATCCACAGCCGCGTCGAACAGGACGGCCGCAACTTCTCCGGCGGGCAGCGGCAGCGGCTGGAGATCGCCCGCGCCCTGGTCCGGCGCCCCAGCATCCTGGTCCTCGACGAGGTCACCAGCGCCCTGGACGCCCGGACCGAGCAGATCATCATGGACAACCTGCGACGCCGCGGCTGCGCCTGCGTCGTCATCGCCCACCGGCTGAGCACCGTCCGCGACAGCGACGAGATCGTGGTCCTCGACCACGGCGTGGTCGTCGAACGAGGCCGGCACGAGGACCTGGTCGCCGCCGGGGGCGCGTACGCCGAGCTGGTCAAGGAGCACTGACGTGTCAGCCATGCCCCCGCCCGTCTCCTCGTCCCCGGCCGCGGAACCGGGCGCGACCGACGCGGTGACCCAGGCGCTGGGCGGCCTCGGCGCGCCCGTCGACTGCACCGGCCTGCGCAGCGTCCCGCTCGAAGGGCCGCAGGTGCTGTGGCTGGTCACCGGCGGTGCGCTGGACCTCTTCGCGGTCGACGCCGCCGCGGCCGGGCACTGGCACTTCCTCGGCCGGCTCGAAGCCGGCACCCTGCTGCTCGGCCCCGTCGCGGGCCCCCAGCACACCCTGCTCGGCCGGCCCTCGCAGGACTGCTCGCTGCGCCGGATCCCGCTGCGCGAACTGCCCCGGTACGACCACGCGGCGTATGGCGAGTACCAGGACACCGGGGCCTTCGCGCAGTACGGCGCGCAGGGAGGGTACGGCCACGAGGCGCCCTCTCCGCTGGAGCACGCCTTCGCACTGGGCACGGCCCGCAGTTCGGGCGTGCTCTTCGAGGCACCGCTCGACGGCCGGCCCGGTGACGACGCGGTGGCCGACGACGACGTCCTGTGGATGCCGGTGCCGCCCGGCAGCGTGCAGTACGGCGCCTCCTACAGCGCGGAGGCGGCCGGTGATCTGCTGGTGGACCCCGAGCTGTGGCAGCAGATGGTCAACCAGCAGTACCGGTTGCTGTCCGCCGTCGACCGCTGGATCGAGCAGCTGGAGCGCGCCCACGAGGACCGCACCGCGGCCGGTATCAAAGCCGGTGAGGCCGTCCGCGAGCGGGCCGACCAGGCGCTGCTGGCCTCCATCGGCCGGCCGGAGCGCTCCGGGCGGGGCGCCGACGGACCGGGCCGGGCCGGCGACGACGCCACCTTCGCGGTGTGCCGGACGGTCGCCGAGGCGGCCGGCATCACGCTGACCGAGCCCCCGAAGGGCGGCCAGGTCAACGACCGGATCTCCCCGGTCGAGCGGATCGCGGTCGCCTCCCGGATCCGCACCCGGGCGGTCAAGCTCGCCGGCAGCTGGTGGCGGACGGACACCGGCCCACTTGTGGGGCAGCGCGCCAAGTCCGGCGCCCCGGTGGCGCTGCTGTGGCGCCGCGGCCGCTACGAGGCCGTCAACCCGGCCTCCGGACTGCGGCTGCGCATCGGCAAGGACAACGCCGGGGAGTTCGAGCCGCGCGCCGTGATGTTCTACCGCCCGCTGCCGGAGCGGCCGCTGACGATGTGGCGGCTGATGCTCTTCAGCCTGCGCGGGACCCGTATGGACGTCCGCAACCTCGCCCTCAGCGGACTGGTGACGGTCGGCCTCGGCGCGCTCGTCCCCCTCGCGACCGGCCAGGTGCTCGGGGTGTACGTCCCCGCCGCGGAGCGCAGCCTGATCGTGCAGGTCTCCCTGGCGGTCATCGTCACCGGCGTCGTCTCGGCCGCCTTCATGCTGCTGCAGAACCTCACCGTGCTGCGGCTGGAGGGCCGGATCGAGAGCGCGCTGCAGCCGGCGGTCTGGGACCGGCTGCTGCGGCTGCCGACGAAGTTCTTCGCCGAGCGCTCCACCGGCGAGCTGGCCAGTGCCGCGATGGGCATCAGCGCCGTCCGGCGGGTGCTGTCCGGTGTCGGACCGGTGGCGGTGCAGTCCACGACGGTCGGCGCGATGAACCTGGTCCTGCTGCTGGTCTACAGCGTGCCGCTGGCGCTCGCCGCGATCGGGATGCTCCTGGTCATCGCGGCCGTCTTCCTCGCCATGGGCCTGTGGGAGCTGCGCTGGCAGCGGCGGCTGGTCAAGCTCGGCAACAAGCTCAACAACCAGGCGTTCCAGACCCTGCGCGGGCTGCCCAAGCTGCGGGTCGCGGCGGCCGAGAGCTTCGCGTACGCGGCCTGGGCCCGGGAGTTCGCCCGCTCCCGGGAGCTCCAGCAGAAGGCCGGCCGGATCAAGAACCTGACCACGGTCCTGAACGCGGTCTATCTGCCGCTGTGCTCGCTGACCCTGTTCATGCTGCTGGCCGGACCGGCCCGCGGCACCATGTCCGCCGCGTCGTTCCTCACCTTCAACACCGCGGTGACCATGCTGCTGACCTCCGTCACCCAGATCACCGGCGCCTTCGTCGCGGCCGCCGCCGCGCTGCCGATGTTCGAGCAGATCAAGCCGGTGCTGGACGAGGCGCCCGAGGTCCGTGGCGCCAGCGCCCAGCCCGGCACGCTCTCCGGCGGCATCGAGGCCAAGAAGCTCTCCTTCCGCTACACCGACGACGGCCCGCTCGTCCTCGACGACGTCTCGCTCCAGGTCCGGCCCGGAGAGTTCGTCGCGGTGGTGGGGCCCAGCGGATGCGGCAAGTCGACCCTGCTGCGGCTCCTGATCGGCTTCGAGGCGCCCTCCTCGGGCAGCGTCCTGTACGACGGGCAGGACCTCGCCGCCCTGGACCAGGCCGCGGTCCGCCGCCAGTGCGGGGTCGTCCTGCAGAACGCCCAGCCGCTGACCGGCTCCATCCTGGACTGCATCTGCGGTGCGGAGCCCTTCACCCAGGAGGAGGCATGGGCGGCCGCCGAGATGGCGGGCCTGGCCGAGGACATCAAGCGGATGCCGATGGGCCTGCACACCATGATCTCCGGCGGTGGCGCGATCTCCGGCGGTCAGCGCCAGCGCCTGATGATCGCGCAGGCGCTGGTCCGCCGCCCCCGGATCCTCTTCTTCGACGAGGCCACCAGCGCCCTGGACAACGAGACCCAGCGCATCGTCATCGACAGCACCCGCAAGCTCAGCGCCAGCCGGCTGGTGATCGCCCACCGGCTGACCACGGTCATGGACGCGGACCGCGTGCTCGTGATGGAGGACGGCCGGATCGTCGAACAGGGCGCACCGGACCAGCTGCTCGCCGACACCGGCGGCCGGCTGCACGATCTGGTGCGGCGCCAGCTGGCCTGATGCGCGCCCCGGCGGCGTCCCGGAGGGGCGTACGGCCCCGCCCGGCCGAGCCGTTCCCCGATTCCCCGCAGAACACCGCATATCGTGCAGTGCAGCGGACGGAGGATGAGATGGCCACAGCGCGCAGCCTGTTCGAGGCGCTGCCACCGGACCGGCGCCGGCGGCTGACCGACGTCGCACGGGAGGTGTCGCTGCCGCGCGCCACCCGGGTGTTCGAGGAGGGGCACCGGGCGGACCGGTTCTGGATCATCCGCAGCGGACAGGTCGTGCTCGACCAGCACGTCCCCGGACGCCGGGCCATGGTGGTCGAGACCCTCGGCCGCGATGACCTGCTCGGCTGGTCCTGGCTGTTCCCGCCCTACCTGTGGCATCTGGGAGCGGAGACCGCCGGCCCGGTGGAGGCGGTGGAGTTCGACGCGAGCGTGGTCCGCGCCCTGTGCGAGTCCGATCCGATCCTGGGCCGGGAGATGTACCGCTATGTCGCCGAGACGGTCGCCGACCGGCTGCACGGCACCCGCACCCGGCTGCTCGACCTCTACGGCCCCCAGGGCAGCCGACCGGACGAGGTGTGAGCCCGGCGGCGGCCACCGGGTCGTGACCGGTGACCGCCGCCTGTGTACCGGATGGCGGAACCCCTCCCACGGGCGCCGCACGGGCCCCGGTCAGGCGCCGACGTAGGCCGCGAGGTGCTCGCCGGTGAGGGTGGAGCGGGCGGCGACGAGGTCGGCCGGGGTGCCCTCGAAGACGACCGTGCCGCCGTCGTGGCCGGCGCCGGGGCCGAGGTCGATGATCCAGTCGGCGTGCGCCATGACCGCCTGGTGGTGCTCGATGACGATGACCGACTTGCCGGCGTCGACGAGCCCGTCGAGCAGCCCGAGCAGCTGCTCGACATCGGCGAGGTGCAGCCCGGCGGTCGGCTCGTCGAGGACGTAGACACCGCCCTTCTCGGCCATGTGGGTGGCCAGCTTGAGCCGCTGCCGCTCGCCGCCGGACAGCGTGGTCAGCGGCTGGCCGATGGTGAGGTAGCCGAGCCCGACATCGGCCAGCCGCCGCAGGATCCGGTGGGCGGCCGGTGTGTGCGCCGCGCCGTCGCCGAAGAACTCCTCGGCCTCGGTCACCGACATTGCCAGCACCTCGCTGATGTCGCGGCCGCCGAGGTGGTGGTCGAGCACCGACGCCTGGAACCGCTTGCCCTCGCAGTCCTCGCAGGGGCTGGCGACGCCGGCCATCATCGCCAGGTCGGTGTAGACCACGCCCGCGCCGTTGCACGTGGGGCAGGCGCCCTCGGAGTTGGCGCTGAACAGCGCCGGCTTCACGCCGTTGGCCTTCGCGAACGCCTTGCGGATCGGGTCGAGGAGCCCGGTGTACGTCGCCGGGTTGCTGCGCCGCGAACCGCGGATCGGGGCCTGGTCGACCGACACCACACCGCGGTCGGCCGGGATCGACCCGTGCAGCAGCGAGCTCTTGCCGGAGCCCGCGACGCCGGTGACGACGGTGAGCACCCCGAGCGGGATGTCGACGTCCACATCGCGCAGGTTGTTCGCCGTCGCGCCGTGGATCCGCAGGGAGCCGGTGGGCTTGCGCACCGACTCCTTGAGGGCGGCCCGGTCGTCGAAGTGGCGGCCGGTGACCGTGCCGCCGGCCCGCAGCCCCTCGACGGTGCCCTCGAAGCAGACGGTGCCGCCCGCAGCGCCGGCGCCGGGGCCGAGGTCGACGATGTGGTCGGCGATCGCGATCACCTCGGGCTTGTGCTCCACGACGAGCACCGTGTTGCCCTTGTCCCGCAGCCGCAGCAGCAAGGCGTTCATCCGCTGGATGTCATGCGGGTGCAGGCCCGACGTGGGTTCGTCGAAGACGTAGGTGACGTCGGTGAGCGAGGAGCCGAGGTGCCGGATCATCTTGACGCGCTGCGCCTCGCCGCCCGACAGCGTGCCCGCGGGCCGGTCGAGCGCGAGATAGCCGAGCCCGATCTCCACGAACGAGTCGAGGGTCTGCCGGAGCGCGGTGAGCAGCGGCGCCACCGAGGGCTCCTTGAGGCCCCGGACCCATTCGGCCAGGTCCCTGATCTCCATCGCGCAGGCGTCCGCGATGCTGATGCGCTTGATCTTCGACGACCGGGCCCCCTCGCTCAGCCGGGTGCCGTCGCAGTCGGGGCAGGTGGTGAAGGTGACCGCGCGGTCGACGAACTCCCGGATGTGCGGCTGCATCGCCTCCCTGTCCTTGGACAGCATCGACTTCTGGACCCGGGGGACCAGCCCCTCGTAGGTCATGTTGATGCCCGCGATCTTCATCCTGGTCGGCTCGCGGTGCAGGAGGTCGTGCAGCTCCTTCTCGGTGAACCTGCGAATCGGCTTGTCCGGGTCGAAGAAGCCCGACTCGATGTAGAGCCGGGAGTTCCAGCCGCCCCCGGTGTAGCCGGGGATCGTGAACGCGCCCTCGTTGAGCGACTTGGCGTCGTCGTACAGCTGCGCCAGGTCGATGTCGGTGACCGAGCCCCGGCCCTCGCAGCCCGTGCACATCCCGCCGGTGCGCTCATAGGTCGCCTTCACCGCCTTCTTGGCGCCGCGCTCGACGGTGATCGCACCGCTCGCCCGGACCGAGGCGGTGTTGAAGGAGTACGCGCTGGGCGGGCCGATGTGGGGCTTGCCGAGCCGGCTGAAGAGGATGCGCAGCATCGCGTTGGCGTCGGTGGCGGTGCCGACCGTCGAGCGGGGGTCGCCGCCCATCCGCTGCTGGTCGACGGAGATGGCGGTGGTCAGCCCGTCGAGGACGTCCACCTCGGGCCGCGCCGTGGTCGGCATGAAGCCCTGCACGAAGGCGCTGTAGGTCTCGTTGATCAGCCGCTGCGACTCCGCGGCGATCGTGTCGAACACCAGCGAGCTCTTGCCCGAGCCGGAGACACCGGTGAACACCGTCAGCCGCCGCTTGGGGATCTCGATGCTGACGTCCTTGAGGTTGTTCTCGCGGGCACCGTGCACGCGGATCATCTCGTGGCTGTCGGCGATATGCGGCGCGGACGACCGGGTGTCCGTCCTCTTGGCCATGGTCATCGTCTCTCTCTGTCGTGGGCGGTCGGTGGAGCCGTTGTGACCCGGCCACGCGCGCGCACGGCCATGACGGTCAGGCTAATTCGGCATACGTGATCGACGCTTCTCGATTCCTGATCGGTCCGGCCGGCCCTGTGGGAAAATCGGCGGATGAAACGGCAGGACCTCGACGACCTCGTCCGGCTGCGGCGGGCCCGCGACCGGATGGACCGCGACTACGCCGAGCCGCTCGACGTCCCGGCGCTGGCGCGCGGCGCCCTGATGTCGGCGGGCCACTTCTCCCGCAGCTTCCGCGCCGCCTTCGGCGAGACGCCCTACAGCTACCTGATGACCCGCCGCATCGAGCGGGCCAAGGCGCTGCTGCGGCGCGGCGACCTCACGGTGACCGAGGTCTGCTTCGCGGTCGGCTGTACGTCGCTGGGGTCCTTCAGCTCCCGCTTCACCCAGCTGGTCGGGGAGAGCCCGAGCGCCTACCGCGCCCGGAGCCATGATCACAGCGCGGCCATCCCGGCCTGTATCGCCAAGATCCACACGAGACCGGTCAGGAACGGAGAAGCGCCTCCCGCGGCCGGGCCGTAGCGTGAGCGGCATGGACATCACCCTTTCCCAGTGCTTCATCGCCGTCGACGACCATGACAAGGCGATCCCCTTCTACCGGGATGTGCTCGGCCTTGAGGTACGCAATGACGTCGGGTTCGAGGGGATGCGCTGGGTGACCGTCGGGGCGCCCGCGCAGCCGGACGTGAACATCGTCCTGGAACCGCCGCTCGCCGACCCGAACGCCTCACCGGCCGACAAGCAGGCCATGGCGGAGCTGATGGCCAAGGGCCTGCTGCGCGGCGTCATCTTCGCGACCAAGGACTGCGACGCCACCTTCGAGCGGATCAGCGCCGCGGGCGGCGAGGTGCTCCAGGAGCCGATGGACCAGCCCTACGGCGTCCGCGACTGCGCCTTCCGCGACCCCGCCGGCAACCTCCTGCGCTTCACCCAGCCGCTGCGGAAGTGAGCCCTCGGCGGGCCCCGCGGGCAAGGCCGCGCGCCCGACGCGGGGCGCCGGTCACCGGGGCCGGGCCTGGGTGACCCGCCACAGGCGGCGGGGCAGATCGCCCTCGTCGAAGGCGTGGACCTCTTCCAGGGTCCAGTCCTCGGCGAGGGCGTCGACGAGGTCGCGGCCGAAGAAGTGCACGGCGAAGCCGCCGTGCTCGTAGACGTCGTCGCCGTGGGCGGTGCCGGTGCCGTAGTGGGCGTCGCCGGTGTGGCGGACGGTGTAGACGAAGACGCCGCCGGGCCGCAGCACCCGGCGGACCTCGTCGACCAGCCCGTGGATCTCCTCGGTGGACAGCGCCATGCACAGCAGCATGTGCGCGAAGACCGCGTCCACGGTGGCGTCGGGCAGCGGCAGCGGCTCGCGTACGTCGTGCACCGCGGTGGTCACCCGCTCGTCGACGTGCTGTGCGCGGGCGGCGGCCCGGAGCTGCTCCAGTCCGTGCGCGCTGAAGTCGGTGGCCTGGACGGTGAAGCCCTCGCGGGCGAAGAACAGGGCGTCGCGGCCCTGCCCGGCCCCCAGCTCCAGCACATCGCGCGCACCGGCCGCGCGGAACACCGCGGCGGCGTGGACGGCGGGCGCGGAGGGCTGCTCGCCGTACATGCCGGGGTGGGCGGTGTAGGTGCTCTGCCAGTGCCGGAGCTGCCCGGCGGCCAGCTCCTGCCCGTTGTCGCTCACGTCGTACGCCTTCCTCGTTCCCGGCCGGTGCCGGACTCGCCGGACAGCCTAGGGCGCTTCGGACGGATCGCCGGGGAGGAAGGAGCGGCGTCCGGGAACCGTCCCCGTGCCCCCGCCGACTACCTGTGCCGGGTCGTGTCCGCGGCCCGCCGGCCGGCATCCGCGGCCGGGTGGACGGCCGGGGGAACCGGCTGGTGACGGGTAGGAGAGAAACACCATGCGTCGTGGGAAGCTGTGCGGTCTGGCGGTGGTCGTCGCGCTGGTCGCCACCGCGTGCGGCGGCGAGGGCGCGGACACCGGCGGGGAGGCAACCGGACGCGGCGGCCCGGGTTTTCCGGTGCGGGTCGCCGACTGCAAGGGCGCGACGACCACCTTCTCGTCCGCCCCGCGCAAGATCGTCACCAGTAACGCCGCAGCGCTGGAGATACTGCTGCGGCTCGGCGCGGGCGACCGGGTCGTCGGGACCGGCTTCCCGCCCGGCAAGGGCGCCCTGCCCGGCGAACTCGGGGCGCAGGCCCGGAAGGTGCCGGTGCTGGGCAAGCACATCATCCCCAAGGAGAAGCTGCTCGGGTCGGGCGCCGACCTCTATGTCGACGCCTTCGCCTCGATGAACAACATGGGCGGCGCGGGCGACGCCCCGAGCGCCGAGGAGTTCCGGGCGGCGGGCATCAAGCACATCTACCTCGCCTCCACCGCCTGCGCCCCGATGTCCGGGAAGCCGCAGCGGGATCTGTCCGGGGTGGAGGGCGACATCAAGCGGCTGGGCGCGGTGACCGGCACGTCCCGGAAGGCGGACGAACTCGTGCGCGGCATGCGGGCGAAGCTCGCCGAGGTGCACAAGGCCGTGGGCGACCTCCCGCCCGGCAAGCGGCCGACGTACTTCTTCTTCGACTTCGACGCCGGCACCAAGCAGCCGATGGCCGTCTGCCGCAACCAGGTCGCCAACGCGGTGATCGGCCAGGCCGGGGCGCGCAATGTCTTCGAGGGCTGTGACGGGGACTTCAAGCCGGTCTCCTGGGAGGACGTGGTCGCCAAGAACCCGGACTTCATCCAGCTCGGGGTCCGCAACCGCGGCGATGCGGCGGCCACGAAGAAGGCGTTCGACCAGGCCGAGGCGTTCTTGAAGAGCTTCCCCGCCACCAAGGGGCTCGCGGCCGTGCGCAACGGGCGTCTGCTGCGGATCGGCTCGGAGCGTACGACGATCGCCGGCGTCGGCAATGCCGACACCGTCGAGGAGATCGCGCACACCGTCCACCCGGCACGGTTCACGGCGGAGCGGTAGTGGCACCCGTGCTCGACGGCCCGCCCGGACAGCGGCAGTCGCCCGGCCCGTCCGGGCGGCGCACCCCGCGCGCCGGGCTGCTCGCCCTGACGCTGGGCCTGGCGCTGGCGGCGGCGCTGACGGCCGCGGTCTCGCTCGGCGCCACCGACATCGCGCCGGCACACGTGTGGTCGGTGGTGCTGCGCCGGCTGGGCGGCGGGTCGCCCCGGCCGGGCACCGACGACCTGATCGTGTGGCAACTGCGCGTCCCCCGCGCCCTGTTGGCGGCGCTGGTGGGCGCCGGACTGGGCCTGGTGGGGACGGCGACCCAGGCGCTGGTGCGCAATCCGCTGGCGGACCCGTATCTGCTGGGCATCTCCAACGGCGCCTCGCTCGGCGCGGTCGCCGCGATCGTGCTGGGGGCGAGCGCCGGCGGGGTGCTGGGACTGGGGCTGTCGGCGGCCGCGTTCGCCGGTGCGCTGGGCGCCTTCGCGCTGGTGTGGTGGATGGCGCGGCGCGGTGGCGGGTTCTCACCGCTGCGGCTGGTGCTGGCCGGGGTGGGGATCGGGCAGTTCCTGTCCGGGTTCACCAGCTATCTGGTGCTGCAGGCCGGCGATGAGCAGCAGACCCGCAGCGTGCTGTTCTGGCTGATGGGGAGCCTGAGCGGGGCGACCTGGAGCGTGCTGTGGCCGCCGGCGGCCGCGGTCGCCGCCGGGCTGCTGGCGCTCCAGGCGCGGGCCCGCCCGATGAACGCGCTCGTCATGGGCGACGAGACCGCGGCCGGGGTGGGCGTGGACGTCACCCGGCTGCGCCGGGAACTGTTCGTGGTGACCAGCCTGCTGACCGGCGTCCTGGTCGCGGTCTCCGGGGCGATCGCCTTCGTGGGGCTGATGGTGCCGCATCTGTGCCGGATGGTCGTCGGCGGCGACCACCGCCGGCTGCTGCCGCTGTCCGCGCTCACCGGGGCCCTGCTGCTGGTGGTCGTGGACATCGTGTGCCGTACGGCCATGGACACCCAGGAGCTGCCGGTGGGCGTGGTGACGGCGATGATCGGCGCGCCCGCGCTGCTGTTCATCCTGGACCGGCGGATGGCGGTGGGCCGGTGAACGTCGAGATCGAGGATCTGCACGTCGGCTACGCGGGCCGCGATGTGGTCGCCGGGGTCCGTCTGATGGCCGCGGCCGGGGAGATCGCCGGGCTGGTCGGGCCCAACGGCAGCGGCAAGTCCACCGTGCTGCGGACCGTCTACCGCCATCTGCGGCCCACCGCGGGACGGGTACTGCTGGCCGGGACCGACCTCGGCGCGCTGTCGGCCGGGCGGACCGCGCGGCATATCGCCGCGCTGCCGCAGGAGCGCGGCAGCGACTTCGAGCTGACCGTGCGCGAGGTGGTGGCGATGGGCCGGACGCCCTACAAGCGGGCGTTCGCGGGCGAGGACCACACCGACCGGGAGACCGTGGCGGCCGCCCTGGCCGCCGTGGGCCTGGCCGGGCAGGGCGCCCGCCGGTTCTCCGCACTGTCCGGCGGGGAGCGCCAACGCGCCCTGCTGGCACGGGCGTTCGCCCAGGACCCGGACGTACTGGTGCTGGACGAGCCCACCAACCACCTCGACGTCCGGCACCAGGTCGAACTGCTCGCGCTGCTGCGCGCACAGCGCCGTACGACGCTGATCTCGCTGCACGATCTGAACGCCGCGGCGTCGCTGTGCGACCGGCTGCATGTGCTGCACGGCGGGCGGGTGGTGGCCTCCGGCACGCCCCGCGAGGTGCTGACGCCGGAGCTGCTGGCCGAGGTGTTCGGGGTGCGCGCCGCGGTGGCCGAACACCCGCTCACCGGCGACCCGTTGATCGCCTTCGACCACCGCGAGCCGCTGCCCGCCGGCGACGGATGAGGGGCGCCGGGCGGGCTCGACGAGGGTGCGGGGTTCTGGGGCCCCGCATCCTCACCCCGCCACGAAGTGGCTCGGCCGCCCCTCGCGCAGCACCGGCCGGCCGAGCCGCTCGGCCTCCGCCCGGTGCATCAACTCCCGGCGGCCGTCGGCGTGTTCGAGCACGCAGGAGTGCCACGGCGTCAGCCACACATCGGGCGATTCGAGCAATCGGATCCCGAACTTGGCCGAGCCCCGAGGCTGCGGATGGATCGAGAGCCGGACGGCCTCCGGGTGGTGTACGGCGACCAGCTCGCCCCAGGCACGGCTGCGCCGCATCACGCCGTACGCCCGCCGGCGGCAGTCGCGCTGGAGCGCCGAACGGGTACCGGGGAAGTGGGCGGTGTCCTCGAACAGGAAGCGGGTGATGCCCTGGTACAGCCGTCGGGCCGGCTCGTCGCCGCGGGTCAGCGACCGCAGTTCCGCCAGGGACGGGGCGTGCTGCTCCTCGACCAGCCGGCGCTTGTCGCCGTGCGTCGGCCCGTCGCCGTACACCTGCCGCAGGTCGAAGACGTCCAGCCGGGTCAGGCCCTCGGCGCGGATCAGGGCGCGCAGCGCGTCGCTGTAGGCGTCGATGTCGCGGTCCGGCACCCCGATGAGATCGCTGAAGACATGCCCGTCCGAGCAGATGGCCACCCGCGCACCGGGCGGATACACGGCCTCGATGCGCGCGCACAGCGCGTCCAGGAAGCGCAGCGCCAGCCGTTCGCCCTCGTCGGGGAGGGGCCCCAGGACCTTGGCGGGGTTGGGCGACTTGCAGGGGAAGCCGGGCAGGGTGAACAGGATCGGCTCGCCCGCCGCCACCGGAGCGGCGAGCTGCCGCAGCTGGGCGGGGAAGCCGTCGGGGGAGTCGCCGTGGGTGGCGTCCAGCGTGCGCCGGTACGGCAGCAGCGTGGCGAGCACCGCCGCGCAGACGGCCTGCTGGTCGGCGGGCGCGCCGGTGTGCGGTCGGGTGGGGCTGGTCAGCACGCGGAGACCGCCCCGCCGGACACCGGACAGCCGCCGGCCGCGCCGTAGGCGACCGGCAGCCGCTCGACCCCGCGCGCCAGCACCGCGGGTATCCACCGCAGTTCGCCGTCCGCGACGGCCAGGCGGAGGTCCGGCAGCCGCCGCAGCAGCGCGCCCAGGGCGATCTGGAGTTCGAGCCGGGCGAGTGCGGCACCGGGGCAGAAGTGGATGCCGTGGCCGAAGGCGAGGTGCGGGTTGGGGGAGCGGTCGAAGTCGAGGGTGTCCGCGTCGGCGAACCGCTCGGGGTCGCGGTTGGCCGCGCACAACGACACGATCACCGAGTCGCCCGCCGGGATCCGGGTTCCGTGCAGCTCGGCGTCCTCGGCGAAGAACCGCCAGGTCGTCAGCTCGAAGGCGCTGTCGTACCGCAGGAGTTCCTCGACGGCGCGGGGCAGCAGCTCCGGGCGGCCGGCCAGCTCGGCCAGGCGCTCGGGGTGCCGCAGCAGGGCCACCAGGGCCGTGCTGATCTGGTGGGTGACCGGCTCCTGGCCCGCGACCAGCAGCTGGAAGATCATCGAGTCCAGCTCCTCCTGGCCGATCCCGCCGGCGTCGCGGGCGGCCACCAGCCGGGAGAGCAGGTCCTCGCCGGGCTCACGGCGCTTGTGGACGACCAGATCGGCGATGTACTGCTGCAGTCCGCGCAGCCGCGCCTCGTAGGCGGGACGGCCCGGATCCTCGGGCCCCACGGGCTGGACCACCTTCCCCCAGTCCCGGTCGAAGCGGTCGGAGAACTCCTCGGGCAGGCCGATGACATGGGCGAGCACCTGGAAGGGGAAGTGCGCGGCGAAGACCTCGACGAGATCGGCCGCGCCGCGCTCCGGAAGCCGGTCGAGCAGCGCCTCGGCCATCGCCCGGAAGCGGGGTTCGAGCGCCGCCACCCGCTGCGGGGCGAAGGCGTCGGTGATCAGTCGGCGCAGCGCGGTGTGCCGGGGCGGGTCCTGATGGAGCAGATGCACCTGCAACTGGGAGTGCTGGGGCTCGGGCATGATCGAGGCGCGGGCCCGCCAGGCCGCGTTGCCGCGCGAGTGGTGCTTGCCCAGCCGGGCGTCGGTCAGCGCCTGGTGCGCGGCCTCGTACCCGGTGACGAGCCAGGCGCACACCCCGCTGGGGAAGCGCACCCGGTGGACCGGACCGCGCGCCCGCAGCTCGGCGTACAGGGGATAGGGATCCCGGGTGTACTCCGCTCCGTACAGCGGGACGGGATCGGGCAACGTGGACATGGCGTCCTCCTCAACGGCGCTGGTTTGCGACAACCGCACCCGCACGGCACGGCGTGGGAGAGGTCGGGCGCGGGGTGCGCCGAGTTCCCGCGATCCGCGAGGAATTCGGCGGATGACGGACGGAGGGCGACCTACGGGCGGTGAAGCGGCGCGCCGGCCAAACCCAGGTAGTCGGTCCGCGACACCCCCGGGTTCCGGCCGGCGAACGGGACGAACCTCACGCACCGACGGGCCCCCGAACGGCCGCTCCGCACCGCTCGCGGCTGCCACCATGACGCGATGTCCACCTCTCCGGCCGACCGCAGTCGGCCCGCACTCCCTTCGGCCGTGGGGCGGCTGCTGCCCGCACGGCCGGTCATCGGATTCATCGCCCTGCTGGCGGTGCTCTTCGCACTGTCGTACGCCGCCGGTGCCCTCGCCGGCCCGGTGGCACCGGGCCTGCACCCGGCCGGCGGCACCCGCCCGCCCGGCACCGCGCCCGCCGACGACGGGGACATGGGCGGGATGCACGGCATGGGCGCCGGGGCACCCCGCCCGGTGCCGGTGGGAGCCCCCCGATGACGGGGCGGCCGGTGCGGCCCGCGCCCCGGTCGGCCGGCGACCGGACACCGCCCGGCACGGGGAGCGGCGGCCAACTGCCCGACCGCACCACCACCCTCACCATCGGCGGGATGACCTGCGCCGCTTGCGTGGGGCGGGTCGAGAAGAAGCTCGGCCGGCTGGACGGCGTCGCCGCCTCGGTGAACCTGGCCACCGGACGGGCCACGGTCAGCCACCCCGCGGCCCTCCCCGTCGGCGAACTGATCAGCACCGTCGAGGCGGCCGGATTCACCGCGCGGCTGCCCGAGCCGGTCGCCCCGGAGCCGGGCGACGAGGACCGGCCGCCGTCCGCCGGGCGCCCCGACGACGCGGACGACGACCACGCCACCCGCGCCGAGCGCCGCCGGCTGCTGCTGACCGCTCTGCTCTCGCTGCCCGTGCTGGCCCTGTCGATGGTGCCCGGCTGGCAGTTCCGCAACTGGCAGTGGCTGTGCTTCGTGCTCGCCGCACCCGTCGCCGTATGGGGCGCCGCGCCCTTCCACGCACGGGCGCTGCGCGGCCTGCGGCACGGGGCGGCGACGATGGACACCCTGGTCTCCCTCGGCGTCGTCGCGTCCTTCGCCTGGTCCGGCTATGCGCTGTTCCTCGGGGGAGCCGGCGCGCCCGGTATGACGATGCCGTTCAGCCTGCTGCCCACGGCGGGCGACGGCAGCGCGCACCTCTATCTGGAAGCCGCCGTCGGCGTACCGCTGTTCGTGCTGGCCGGGCGCCGGATGGAGGCCAGGGCCCGGCGCGGCACCGGCTCCGCACTGCGCGCGCTGGCCGAACTCGCCGTCAAGGACGTCACCGTACGGGCGCCCGGCGGCGAGCCGGGGCGCCCCGCGCAGGAGGGGGACGGGCAGTGGCGCAGCGTTCCGGTGGACCGGCTGCGCTCCGGTGACCGCTTCCTGGTGCGCCCCGGCGAGCGGGTCGCCACCGACGGCACCGTCGTCGAGGGCAACTCCGCCCTGGACCTGTCCCTGATCACCGGGGAGAGCCGCCCGGTCGAGGTCGGCGCGGGCTCGGCCGTCGTCGGCGGCGCGGTCAACTCGGGCGGCCTGCTGGAGGTACGGGCCGACGCGGTCGGCGCCGACACCCAACTCGCCCGGATCACCCGGCTCGTCGAGGACGCCCAGACCGGCAAGACCCACATCCAGCGGCTCGCCGACGCGGTGGCGGCCGTCTTCGTCCCCGCCGTACTGACCGTGTCGGTCAGCGTCCTGGGCTTCTGGCTCGGCGCCGGAGCCGATCCGCAGGCCGCGATCACCGCCGCGGTCGCCGTCCTCGTCGTGGCCTGCCCGTGCGCCCTGGGGCTGGCCACCCCGACCGCGCTGCTGGCCGCCACCGGCCGCGGCGCCCAGCTCGGGATCCTGGTCCGCGGCCCGCAGGCGCTGGAGCGGCTGCGCCGGATCGACACCGTGGTCCTCGACAAGACCGGCACCCTGACCACCGGGCGGATGAGCGTCACCGACCTCACCGCCCGCGACGACGGCCTCGGCGCCGCCACCGCGCTGCGCCTGGCCGCCGCCGTGGAGCAGGGCTCCGAGCACCCGCTGGGCCGCGCGATCACCGCCCACGCCCGCGCCGGCCGGCAGCAGGGCGAGCAACCCCTCCCCGCGGTAGGCGACTTCAGCGCCACACCCGGGTACGGCGTGTCCGGCACGGCCGACGGGCGCCGGGTGGAGGTCGTCCGCCCCGGCGATCTCACCGGACTGCCGAAGCCCCTCCCGGACGCGGTGCGGGCGGCCGAGACCGCCGGCCACACCCCGGTGCTGGTCGTCGTCGACGGCACACCGGAGGCCGTCCTCGCCGTCGGCGACGCGCTGCGCCCCGACTGCTACCGCGCCGTGGACCATCTGCGGCGCCTGGGCCTGCGGCCCGTCCTGGCCACCGGCGACCGCGCCGCCACCGCCCGCGCGGTGGCCGACCGGCTCGCCCTCACCGAGATCCACGCCGAGGCCCGCCCCGAGGACAAGGCCGCCCTCGTCACGGCGCTGAAGGAGCAGGGCGGTCGGGTCGCCGTCGTCGGCGACGGCGTCAACGACGCGGCGGCCCTGGCGCTCGCCGACCTCGGCATCGCCATGGGCGGCGGCACCGACGCGGCGATCGGCGCCGCCGATGTCACCCTCGTCCGCGAGGACCTCCAGGCCATCGCCGACGCGGTACGCCTCGCCCGCCGCACCCTGGCGACCATCCGCGCCAACCTCGTCTGGGCCTTCGGCTACAACCTCCTCACCGTGCCGCTCGCCGCCGTCGGCCTGCTCAACCCGATGCTGGCGGCCGCCGCGATGTCCGCCAGCTCCCTGCTGGTCGTGGGCAACAGCCTGCGGCTGCGCGCCTGGCAGCCGGGCGGCGGCGCACGCAGGCCGGCCCGTCGGCCCGAACGCGCCCGCACCCCAGCCCCTGGAGGGATCGCATGAACCGACTGCCCGTAGCGGCCGTCGCCGTACCGCTGCTCACCTGCCTGGCGACCCTCGGCACGCTCACGGTGTGGACCGCGACCGGCAACGCCGGGACCCCCGCGCGGCTGAGCGTCGCCGAGGGCCGGGTGCTGGTCCCCACCGGCTCCGAGGCCACCGCCGCGTTCTTCACCGTCCGCAACACCGGCGGCGCGGACGACGTCCTGACGGGCGTCACCGGACCCACCGGGCACCGGACGATGCTCAGCCGCACCGTCGACATCGGCCACAACGCCCGGCGCATGGCGATGGTCCGGGCCGCCACCGTCCCGGCCGGCGGCACACTGCGGATGACGCCGACGGAACTGGACATCATGGTCAGCCCGCCGCCGGCGCTCGTACCCGGCGACCGGCTCACCTTCACCCTCCACTTCCGCGACAGCCCGCCGCGGACCGTACGGGCCCTGGCGGTGCGTCCCGGCGAGTGACGCCCGGTGAAGGACGCGGGAGGGAAAGCAGGGGGCTCATGGACGAGCGGCAGCGCCGTCCATGAGCCCCCTTCGCCGCACCGGGCGCGGACCGTCAGGCCACCGCGCCCGCGAGCGCGCGCGGCCGGTCGGCCGCCTCCGGCCGCTCCGCCTCCGCCAGCAGCGCCACCAGCGTCTCCCGGGCGCGCGCCACCCGGGACCGTACGGTCCCCACGGGAGTGCCCATCACCCCGGCGGCCGCCGCGTACGGCAGCCCCAGCAGCTGGGTGAGGACGAACGCCTCCCGCCGCCGCGGCGCCAGCGCCGCCAGCAGCTCGGACAGCGCGACGCCCTCGTCGAAGCCCGGCACCCCGCGCGGCTGCACCCGCTCCGCCGCCGACTGCCAGTCGTCGGTCGCGGCCAGCCGCGGCCGGACCGCATGGGACCGGATCCGATCCGCCACCACCCGCCGGGCGATGGTCAGCAGCCAGGTACGTGCCGAGGACCGGCCCTCGAACCGCGGCAGGCTGCGCAACGCCCGTACGTAGGTGTCCTGCACCAGGTCGTCGGTCGCCTGCGGATCGCCGCTCAGATGCGTCACATAGCGCCGCACATCGAGCTGGGTGGCCCGTACGAACTGCTCCACGGCCCGCTCGTCACCGGTCCGGGCGGCCAGCGCCCACCCGGTCACCGCCTCGTCATCGCGCATATCGCGACCGCCCCTCACCGCACCGCGGCGCTTCGGGGAGGATGGACCCATGCACTGCTCGCGCATCCGTACGGCCCTCTCCGCCCGCCTCGACGGGGAGGAGGCGCCACCCGGCGTCACTCCCGCCGGGCTCGCCGCGCACCTCGCCGACTGCCGCGACTGCCGGCAGTGGGAAGCGCGGGCTCGGGTCCTGACGGCGCGTCTCGACCGCGCCGCGGACCGCACCGAGGACGACCCGGCGGCCGTCGACGCGCTGCTCGCCGGTCTGCGCCCGGTGTCCGCGGATCCGGCGCCGGTACGACCCGGTGCGGTGGACACGGACGGCGGACGGGCCGGCTGAGCGGGCGGTGCGCGGGCGTCCGCGCCCGCTGACCGATGTGCCGGCGTCGGACACCGGCAGCGGCGCCACCGGCATCCGGACAGGATTCATCATCTGGAGTCCTTCGCATGATCCGGTCGCCGCGCACGGGCGGCGACCGGTGAAATCGGAGCCGGGACCCGGGCGCGCGCTCAGCGCTCAGCGCCCGTCCGCCCCTCGGCTCGGGAATTCGACCGTGCTGTCAGCCGACAGCCGGCTCATACGGCGGACCCCGCAGCGACATCGCATGGGCCAGCAGCAGCTTCTGCACCGGGCGCCGCGGCTCCTGCCGGGCGGCGCGCACGGCGGGCGGCGCCTTCGGCAGCACCCCGCGCAGGACGAGTACCAGCGGGGCGAACAGCCAGGACGACACGCTCCGCACGAGCCGGAACGCCGCCCGCTCACCGCCCCACAGCCACCACGCGCTGAGCAGCGCGACCAGCAGGTGGGCCGCCAGCATGCCGGTGGCACCGCCGTGCATCCCGGCCGTCTGACCGGACGGATCCAGGTGCGGCAGCTGACCGGCGTGCTCCGCCGGGGACATCCCCGGCATCCCGGAGGCGCCGTGCGTCCCATGCACGGCGGCCATCTGCCGCTGCATCAGCTGCGTCATCTGCGCGGTGGCGCCGTCGGAGAGCCGCATGCCCTGCGCGCCGCACATCCAGGAGTCCGCCCACTGCCGCGCGAGCGACAGCGGCTCGCCGCCCCCGCCGGAGCGGGCCACCGCCTGGCCGAACGAGAAGGCGCTGTGCAGGGCCGCCTGGGTGCCGACGGTCAGCAACCCGACCAGCAGCGGGCCGCGTTCCCGGCCCGCGAAGCACCAGGCGCCGGCCGCGGTTCCCACACCGGCCGAGAGCAGCATCCACGCGGGCACCGCGGCATCCGACATCACCGCGTGTCCCAGCGCAGCGAGCAGCACACACACCGCGGCGAACACCGCGGCCCGTAGCCCCCTGAGAACCTGCCCCGCATCCATGACAGGCCCATCGTCGCACCCCGCCTCCGGCGCGGATCACCAGGGGCCCGGAGGCCGGGCGTACGTTTGGGTGAAGCCGGTGGCGAGGCGGGTGAGCCGAGGTTAGAAGTCGGCGCCCGAACACACGTATAGATGCTGTGACAGACCCTTTTGACGTGGCGATGCTGATGCTTGCCCGCTCAGAGCCTGTTTCTGACCTGACGTGCGACGGCGCGGCCGCGGAGCCGACGACCGTGCGCCCGTGTCCATGGGGGGGGAGAGGCCCACGGCGGTGTCACCGCGGCATCGCGCGCAGACGCTCGCGGAAGGCTCTGACGCGGGGATGCCTCTGATAGGGGGCGAGCCGCTGGACGAGACGGGGGAGCGTGCCGTGCACGGACCCCGTGGCGAGCTGCTGGTAGTGCCGCAGCGCGTGGAAGCAGTGCTCGACGGCCGCCTCCACCTCGTGCGTGCCCAGCAGGATCTGCGCGAGCTGGGCGTGCAGCAGCGTACGGGCCTTGTGGTGGTCGGCCGGTCGGCCGGCCAGGGAGCGGGCCAGTTCGGCCGCCGCGCCGTTGTGGTCGCCCAGCCGCGCGAGCACCTCGGCCCGCTGGTAGCGCAGGGCGGTCTCGGGATAGCTGGTGAAGGGGCCCTCCGGGCCCGTGGCCAGGGTGAGCTGGCGTTCCGCCGCCACGAGATCCCTGGCCGCCGGGCGGTGCCCGCCGGCGCCGGCGAGCACGACGGCCCGACCGGCGTGCAGGAAGGCGCGGGTCGCGTGGGGCACGGCGGTGCCGGCGACGCCGAGTGCCGCCTCGCCGAGCTCGACGGCCTGGCGGTGGTCGCCCAGCCGGTGCGCCTGCACGCTCAGACAGCGCAGGGTGATCGCGTAGGCGCCGCGGTCCGCGGCCGCATGGGCGAGGGAGAGGGCGACGTTGTAGTAGTGCAGCGCGAGGGCGGTGTGCCCGACGTCGGACGTCATGGCGGCGAGCAGCAGCGTCAGATGGGCCGCGCCGGTGAGCAGGCAGGAGCGGACCGCCGGATCGGCGGGTGCGGTCAGCAGCGGCACCACGTCGTCGGCCAGGTACAGCGCCAGTGCGGGCCGGCCGTGGGCGCCGCCGTATCTCTCCCCCATCAGCGCGCTGTAGGACGCCGTGGTCGTCAGCCGTGCCGCGTCCGCCGAGGTCGCCTGCCGCCCGCCGTCGCTGGTCCCCACGACCGGCGGCGGGCTCGTGTCCCAGCCGCGGAGCACGGGTGGCGGGGCGGAGACGACCGAGCGGGCCAGCGGCGCCCGGCGGGTGGGGTCGGCGTCCGCCCGGCACAGCGCGGCCAGCCGCCGCACCGGATCGTCGCTGCGCAGCACGGCCGCCACCGTGTCACCGCCCGCACCCGGCTCGTCGAACCCGGTGTCGGCGGGCGTCAGCCGCCGGCCGACCCGGCGGCTCAGCGCCTGCCCCACCAGCTCGTCGGCCGGGGACCGGGGGCGCGATCCGTTGAGCCAGTGAGCCACTGAGGTCCGGTCGTAGCGCAGGGTCAGGCCGTGGGCCGTGCCCAGGAGGTTGACGGCGCGGGCGAGATCGCCGGCGGACCAGTCGGCTTCGGCCAGCAGAGCGGCCAGCAGACGATTCGGCCGCCGGCCCTTCATGATCCGTCTTTCATGATCCGTCGTCCTTCTCCGAGTCTACGGGCCGGCCCTTACGCACCGCGACGAGGCGCGGGGACTTTCAACACGTTCACGGACCCACCGCAGGCCCGACGTTCCCATCCGACCGGATTCATGGTTCCGTTAAGAGGCGGACGTCGGCTAGGCCCGAGGTTCTGGAAGGCGGATTTCCGGACACTGGCCGGCTCGCGCGCCGGTGAATTCTGCGCCGAATGCGTTGCGGAGGTCCGCACCAGGACCCTCACGCACAACTGCAACACCAGGCGCGGTATATGGCACCTCCAGAAACCTTTCGGCAGCAGTATTCCCGCAGTTCCTCCCCCTGCTTCACTCGCGGCCCATCCGCGGAATTGGCCAGGAACGAGCGGCCCACCCCCCTTGGCCGTCCGGTCGACTCTCCGCCCGGGAGCGAAAAGTGCCGCAGACACGACGCCGCAACGAAACCCTGCGGGCCCTGCTGGCGGAGGCCCGCTGGACCCAGGCCGCGCTCGCCCGGTCGGTCAACGCGCTCGCCGCGGAAATCGACCTGGACCTGAACTACGACCGCACGGCCGTCTCCCATTGGCTGAGCGGTACGCGGCCGGCTCCGCCGGTGCCCGAACTGATAGCGGAAGCGCTGACCCGGCGTCTCGGCCGGTCCGTCTCCCCGAGTGCGGCAGGACTCGGCTGCGCCCCTTCCGGGCCGCCGGGCGGGCGGCTGCCCGACCATGTCTCACCGGCCGAATCGGCGCTCACCGATCTGTGCAGCATGGAGAACGACCCCGCCCGCCGGGTGTCCGCGCGACTCCAGCCGTACCGGGAATCGGACCTCGCGGGCGCGCAGACCGCACCCCGGTCCTTGACGATGCGCGCAAGGGTGCGGCGGGAGGAGCACGAGGACGAACTCGCCGTCGTCCGGCTCGCGGTGCGCTTCTACGCGGCGTCCTTCGACGCGTACGGCGGCCGGCGGGCCCGCTCGACCCTGGCCACCTACCTGGCGGACGACATCGTTCCCCGGCTGCGGGAGACGACGGACCAGGACACGCACCGCGGCCTGCTGGTGGAGACCTCCCGGCTCACCTTTCTGCTCGCGCGGATGTACCAGGACGCGGCCGTCCACGGACTCGCCCAACGCCACTTCCACACCGCCCTGCGACTCGCCGCCGAGTCCGGGGACGCCACCGCCTGGGCCGTCGTCCTGCGGGGGCTGAGCGCCCAGGGACTCGCACTGGGCCACCGGCGGATGGCGCTGCGGGCCGCCGAGGCCGCCGCGTCCACCGCCGTCGCGCCGGGCGGCGGTACCCGGGCGTTCCTGCTGTCCCAACTCGCGGTCGCCCAGGCTGCCAGCGGTCTGCGCCATGCGGCGCTCACCTCCCTGGGCACGGCCGAGCGCGCGGCCGACTCGGGCGCGCGGCGCGGGGGCGCGCCGGGCCCGTTCCACACCTACGCACCCGCGGCGCTGGAGTTCCAGAGCGCCGAGGTCTTCCGGCATCTGGGAGATCTGCCGGCCGCGCAGGCGGCCATGCACCGCTCCCTGGCGCGGCGTTCGGGCGACGACCACCGAGGGCTGGCGCTGAGCCATGCCGGGCACGCCGAGATCCTGGTCGGTCTCGGCCATGTGGAGGAGGCATGCGCCGCCTGGGGTTCCTTTCTCGATCAGTACGTCCATGTGCGGTCGGGTGCGGCGGATCTCGCGGTGAGCCGGCTACGGCAACTCCTCGCCCCCTTTCGCCCGCTCCCCGCGGTGACCGCGATTCTGCACCGGACATCGGCCCTGACATCTGTTTATCCCAGGCCCTGAACCATTCGACCAGCTGTGCGCTTTCACGCCTTTCAACATCTTTGTGTATCGCGGCATCGCCATCCCCGCCAAAGTTCGCTGTTCAATCAAGGGGAGGTCACCGCGGAATGGAAAGGAGCGGTGAATATGCGCCATGCCATCGGCGTTTACCCGAGAGAAAGCGAGACGTCATCTCGCCAGATCGTCCATCTCTTTCCGGGACAGGGCGACTTCGCCGTCAGCCCGCTCGTCCGGGCCGCCCGCGCACACGACTGCGTACGCACGGCGGTCGCCGAGGTGTTCGGCGAAGTGGCGGAAGCGGGCCGGGAGTTCGGCATCGCGCCCCTTGCGCGGCCGCTGCTCGGCGACTCGCCCCCCAGCGGCCGCGACCTCGCCGCCGCCCCCGTCGGCACCGCCCAACTCGCCCTGTTCTGCTCCTCGATGGCGGTCCACCGCGCACTGTGCGCCATCGGGAGGGCGCCCGACCAGGTCCTCGGGGTGAGTTTCGGGGAGATCGCGGCGCTGACCGCGGCCGGCGTCTTCGACCTCGCCGCCGGAGCCCGGATCGCCTGCCTGCTGGCACAGCAGCTGACGCGCTGCCCGGGCGGGCTGACGCTGATCGGCGCCGCGGAGTGCCGCACCCATGCGCTGCTGCGCGAGGCCGGGTCCCCGGAACTGGCCCTGGCCTGCGTGAACGACCCCGGCGAGTGCGTGGTCAGCGGCTCCCTGCCGGCCCTTGCGGCCCTGGAGGAACTCGCCCGGCGGCAGGGGCTGCCGGCCTCCCGGCTGCGGCTGCCGTTCTCCTCCCACCACCCGTCGCTGACCGGACCGGCGGACGCCTTCGCGGCCGCCATCCGGCAATTCGCCGCCCGACCCGCCCGGATGCCGGTGCTCTCCGCCGTCCACGGCGGCCCCTACGGGCCCGGCGACGATGTGCACCGCGGACTGGCGAACTGCCTGATCCGCCCCGCACGGCTGCCCAAGGTGCTGCACCAACTCGCCACCCGCCGCCCCGCCTTGCTCCTGGAGGCGGGAACCGGTCGCGCGCTGACCCGCAACGCCCGGCACACCCTGCCGCCCGCCGCGGCGACCGCCCACGCACCCCTCGCCGATCCCGAATTCCCCTGGCCGCCCGCCGCCCAGGCCACCACACCGACCGGCGGTCCCCCCACCGCCACTTGGAGCCGTCCCGATGGCCACACGCCTGCCGCCACGCGGTGAACTGCACGACCTGATCAACGGGACGTCCCCGGACCCGCTGCGCGGCCGACTGCGCGCCGCCCTGACGGCCCCCGACGAACCCCCGCCCGCGGACTCCGAGGAGCGCGCCCACCGCATCCACCGGCGGCTGCGCCGGCTCGCCGACACCCTGCCGCCACCCGCCGAGCTGCTGTCCGACCCCCGGCGGCTGGCGCTGCTCAGCGAATGCGTCGCGGTCGCCGACCCGCCGCTGTACATGGCCACCCTCTCCCACTACGCGCTCTGCCTGGGCTCGGTCATCGCGCTGTCGGACGACCCGGCCCGCCTCGGAAGCCAGTGGGAGGCGCTGGCGAGCGCCCGCGCCAAGGGCGTGTTCTTGGTGACGGAGATCGGCGACGCCAGCAGCCACCTGGGCATCCGCACCACCGCCCAATTCGACCCGCACACCAGGGAGTTCCGGCTCAGCACGCCCGACGCGGGGGCGGCCAAGTTCTCCGGTGTCGGCTCCTCGCGGATGCCGCAGACGGCCGTGGTGTGCGCACGGGTGCTGGCCGGCGGGGCGGACCGCGGGGTGTTCTCCTTCGTGGTGGACCTCACCGACGAGCACGGTCCGCTGCCGGGGGTGGAGATCTCCCGCAGCGTCGAGCTGCCCGCCCTGCCGATGGACTACGCGCTGGTGCGCTTCCACGGCGTACGGCTGCGCCACGAGCAGTGGCTCAGGGACCGCGCCCGTATCGACGCCGCGGGAGCGTTCCACGATCCGCTCGGCAGCGCGGACGCCCGGCTCCAGCGGACCCTGTGCGTGGGGCAGGTCCTGTGGGCCACGCTGCCCTCGGCGATGGCCGCCATGGCCCGGGAGTGCGCGGTACAGGCGCTGCGCTTCTCCACGCACCGGCGGGCCCACGGCCGGCTGGCCCCGGGCGCGAGCGTGCTGACCTATCGCAACCAGCAGCACGCGCTGCTCGGTTCCCTGGCCGAGTCCTTCGCCCTGACCTGCGCCGGCCGGACCGCCCGCGAGATCTGGACCAGATCGCGCGCAGTTGCCGCCCGCCACACCGCGACCGGGGGCCGGGTGGACGGGATGACCTTCGCACCGTGGACCGCGGTCGACCGCCCCCTCGCGGTCCTCAAGGCGCTCACCGTGAGCGGCACCGCCCGGGTGGCCGCCGAGTGCCAGCACCGCTGCGGGGTCGCGGGCTTTCTGCAGCCCAACCTGCTGGCGGGGTACCACGGCTTCGCCCACGCCTTCGACAGCGCCGGCGGCGACAGCCAGCTGATCCTGCTGGACGCCGGCCGGGCCCTCGCGGCGGAGGGCGCCCATCACGTCCGGTACGCCGCCGGCCGCGGCGGGGGCACCGCACCGGCCCCCGCCGTCCCCGCGGACCACCCCGCGTGGTGGCCGGCGGTCACCCGGGCCCAGGAGGCCCGGCTGGCAGGGGACTTGCACCGGACGCTGGAACAGCGGACCCAGGCCGGACGCGCGGGCCTGGAGCTGTGGAACCCGTTGCTGGACGCGGCCCGCGAACTCGGCGAGGCGTACGGGAGCCGGCTCGTCGCCGAGAGCCTGGCCGGTGCCCTCGGGGCGGTCGACGACCCCGGACTGCTGGCGGTGCTGCGCCCGCTGGCGGCGCTGTACGGGGCGGTCGAGGCGCGCCGCCTGGCCGGCCGCCTCCAGGCCACCGGTGTACTGAGCGCCGCCGCGGTGCGGGCGCTGCCCGGGGTGCTGGACGGCCTGTGCGACCGGCTGCTGCCCCATCTCCCCCTGCTGGAGGAGGCCATGAGCGCCGAGGGCGGTGCGCCGCCCGCCCCTCTGGGTGCGGACGACTACGCCGCGGCCCTGACCGAGTCCCTCCACCCGCGATCGGAAAGGCCGTCATGAGCCACACCTGCCCGAAGGCGCCCCGTATCGGTGTGGTGGGCATGGGCACCTATCTGCCCCGCACCACCCGGACCAACGAGGAGGTCGCGGCGGCGGCGGGCGTCACACCCGAGTGGATCAGCCGGCGCACCGGTGTGCACACCCGGCATGTGGCCGACCCGGCAGAGGCCGCCTCCGATCTCGCGGCGGCCGCGGTGCGGGCCGCCGTGGCCGCCGCCGACATCGACATCGACCAGGTCGACGTGCTGATCGTGGCCACCTCCACCCCCGACGAGCTGGGCCCCTCCACCGCCTGCCGGGTCCAGGCCCTGACCGGCGCCCGCCACGCGGTGGCGCTGGACGTCAGCGCGGCCTGCGCCGGCTGGCTGTTCGCGGCCCGGGTCGCCCACGACTGGCTCCGTGGCAACCGCCTCGCCCGGTACGCGGCCGTCGTCGGCGTCGAGGCGTACTCCAAGTTCATCGACCCCGCGGACCGCGGCACCGCGGTGCTCTTCGCCGACGGTGCGGCCGCCGCGATCCTGGGCCCGGTCCCGGACGGCGGCGGATTCGCCGACTTCCGCCTCGGCTCCGACGGCACCGGCGCCCACCACGTGCTCATCCCCGCCGGCGGCAGCCGCATCCCCGCCAGCCCCGCCACGCTCGGCGCGCACCGGCACCACATCCACATGGACGGCCGAGCGGTCCGCGACTTCATCGCCCGGATCTTTCCGCAGCTGGTCGGCGAGGCCCTGGTCCGCAACCGGCTCCGGCTGGAGGACATCGACGCCTACATCACCCACCAGCCCAACCCGGTACTGCTGCGCGGCCTCGGCGAGCGCATCGGCATCCCGCCGGAGCGGCTGGTCATCGTCGGCGACGAGGTGGGCAACATCGGTGCCGCCAGCGCCCCGTACGCCCTGGCCACCGCCGCCTCCCGCGGTCTGCTGCCGCGCGGCGGCCGGATCCTGCTCGCCGTCTTCGGCGCCGGAGTGACCTGGGGCAGCGCCCTGCTGACCTGGACCGGAGCCCCGGCCATCCGGATAGCGCCGGCCCGTACCCCGCACACCGCCGCACCGCCCGCCCCTACCCCCGCTGTGCAAAGGAGTTCCTGATGACCTCACTCGCCCCCTTCCGGCTGGACGGCGCCCGCACCCTGGTGACCGGCGCCTCCCGAGGCATCGGCAAGGCCGTGGCCGTCGCGCTCGCCCAGGCCGGCGCCGACCTGGCGCTGTCCGCCCGGACCTCGGCCGCGCTGAAGGAGACCGCCCAACTCGTCGCGGAGGAGGGGCGCACCGTGGCCCTCGTACCGGGCGACCTCGCCGAGCCGGGGGCCGCGGACACCGTGGTGGACGACGCCGCGGCCCAGCTCGGCGGGCTCGACGTCGTGGTCCACAACGCGGGCATCCTCCCCTCCCGGCCCGACGGCAGCCCCACCCTGGACCCGCTGGAGGACTCCGACCAGGACGACTGGAACCGGGTGCTGTCGGTCAACCTCAACGCCAGCGCCGCCCTGTGCCGGCGCGCGCACCGCCACCTGGCCGCCTCGCCGCGCGCCGCCGTGGTGCTGATGTCGTCCCTCGCCGGTGTGGTGGGGGCACCGAGGATGGAGGCGTACGCGGCGTCCAAGGCGGCGCAGATCTCGCTGGCCCGCAGCCTCGCGGTCGGCTGGGCCCGCGAGGGCATCCGGGTCAACGCGCTGTGCCCGGGCTGGACCCGTACGGACATGACCGCGTTCGCCTACTCCACGGGGCCGCTGTCCGACTGGCTGATGGCCCATGTCCCGCTGGGCCGTTGGGCCGAGCCGCACGAGGTGGCCTGCGCCGCGCTCTTCCTCGCCTCGCCCGCCGCGTCCTACCTCACCGGCCAGGCGCTGGTGCTCGACGGCGGCGCCTGCGTCCCCGACGGCGGGCTGGCCGGAATCCCCAAGCCCCCCTCCCCGTTCGCCGCCTGACCCGACCATCCCGCGACCTGAGGACTGCCGACCATGACCAAGGTGAGCCCCACCGCCGTGATCCACGGCATCGGGACCTGTCTGCCCCCACGCGTGCTCTCCAACGAAGACGTCAAGCGACGTGGTGTGCTGGACACCACCGACGAGTGGATCCGCTCCCGCACCGGCATCGTCCGACGCCGGGCCGCCGAGGACGGTACGAGCACCGGCGACCTGGCGGTGGCCGCCGGCCGGGCCGCGCAGGCCTCCGCGCGTGCCCGTCCGGACCTGGTCCTGGTCGCCACCACCACCCCGGACCGCCGCTGCCCGGCCACCGCCCCCGAGGTCGCCCACCGGCTCGGCCTGGGCACGGTCCCCGCCTTCGACCTGGCGGCCGTGTGCTCCGGCTTCGTCTACGGCGTCACCGTCGCCACCGCACTGGTCCGCACCGGGGTCTGCGCCCGGCCGCTGGTGATCGGCGCCGAGAAGTACTCCAGCATCATCGACCCGCTGGACCGGGACACCGCGGTGATCTTCGGCGACGGTGCGGGGGCGGTCCTGCTGCGTGCCGGGGACCGTGCCGAGCCGGGCGCGGTCGCCGCCGTCGACTGGGGCTCCGACGGCGGGGGCAGCGACCTCATCGCCATCGCCGCCGGCGGCTGCCGCCAGCCCGACACCTCGCGCCATCTCTGCCGCGAGGACCGCTACTTCCGGATGAGCGGGCGCGAGGTGTACGGGCAGGCCGTCCGCCGGATGACCGAATCGTCGCTGGCGGTGCTGGGTCGGGCCGGCTGGCCGCCCGACAGCGTCGGGGCGTTCATCGGCCACCAGGCCAACCAGCGCATCCTCGACTCGGTCGCCGACCGGGTGGGCATCGCCCGGCGGCACCGCTTCGGCAACATCCGCGACGTCGGCAACACCGCCGCCGCCTCCATCCCGCTGGCCCTCGCCGACACCGCCCGCCGCAGGCTCGTCCGCCCCGGGACGCGCACCCTGCTGACCGCCTTCGGCGGCGGACTGACCTGGGGCTCGATCGCGCTGAACTGGCCCTCCTCGCTGCCCTGGGCGCATGAACCCGAACCTCGTACCACCACCCGCACCACCACCCACCCCGCGCACCGGAGGAAGCAGCCATGGAAAGTGTCTACGACCACCTCGTGACCGTACTGGCGGACAAGTTCGAGGTCGACGCCGACGCCATGCGGCCCGACAGCACACTGGCCGGCCTCGAACTCGACTCGCTCGCCGTCGTCGAGCTGTACGTCACGCTCCAGGAGCACTTCCAGATCCCCCTGGACGAGGACGACGCAGCCGCCGGCCTGACGCTGGAACAGCTCGCCCGGAGCGTCGACGCACAGCTGTCCGCGGCCGGCGCACCGTCCGACTGCGGAGACCCCCGGTGAGCGGTCGCACCGGGAACGAGGAACTCGCCGTCACCGGCATCGGGCTGGTCACGCCCGCCGGCGCCGGCACCGCGCAGACCTGGGCCGGCGTCTGCGCGGGGCGGGGCACCGCGGCGGAGGACCCCGCACTGGCCGGCCTCCCGGTCTCCTTCTCCTGCCGGGTGCCCGGCTTCGATCCGCGGATACGGGTGCCCGGAGCCCGGCCCTGGAGGTACGACCGGTTCACCCAGTTCGCGCTGGCGGCCGCCGGGGAAGCCGTCGCCGACGCCGGACTGGACCCGGCCGTATGGGACGGCTCCCGGGTCGCGGTCGTCCTCGGCTCGGCGGCCGGGGGAGTGCGGACCTACGAGGAGCAGTCGCGCAAGCTGCTGCACACCGGCCCCCGGTCGGTCTCACCGCTCACCCTGCCCGGCTTCCTGCCCAACATGGCCGCGGGGCAACTGGCGATCGAGCTGCGGGCCCACGGCGCGGTGCTGCACACCGCCACGGCCTGTGCGTCCGGCGCCACCGCCATCGCCCTGGCGGCGGTGCTGCTGCGCACCGGCGCCTGCGATATCGCGGTCGCCGGCGGGTCCGACGCCATGGTCACACCGCTGTGTGCCACCGCCTTCGCCAGGATGGGCGCGCTCTCCCGGCGCCAGGGCTGCCCGGCCGCCGCCTCCCGGCCCTTCGACGCCGCCCGCGACGGCTTCGTCCTGGCCGAAGGGGCGGGCATCCTGGTCATGGAGCGGGACACCGACGCGGCCGCCCGGCGCGCCCCGGTGCATGGCTGGCTCGCGGGTTACGGCCTGACCGCCGACGCCCACCACCAGGTGGCCCCCGACCCCGAGGGGCACGGGCTCCGGCGGGCCATGGAGCAGGCGGTACGGACCGCCGGGGCGGCCCCGCACGAGGTCGACCACCTCAACGCGCACGGGACCGGCACTCCCCTCAACGACCGCACCGAAGCCGCCGCCGTGCACAAGCTGTTCGGCGCCGACTCCCCGTCGGTGACCTCCGCCAAGGGCGTCATCGGCCACACCATGGGGGCGGCGGGCGCCATCGAGGCCGCCCTGACCGTGCTGACGGCCAAGCACCGACTCGTCCCGCCCATCGCCAACCTCCAGCGGCCCGAACCGGAGTCCCGCGGGCTGGACCTGGTCAGCGGCGGGCCCCGCCGGCAGGAGATCCGCCTGGCGCTCAGCAACTCCGCGGGCTTCGGCGGACACAACGCGGTGCTCGCCTTCCGGCCGGGACCGCCGCCGGGCGATCCCTCCCCCGACGGAGCCCGCTCCGCTCACCACCCCTCCCACGCCTGTGACCGCGGAGATTGAATGCCGTACCGCGCACCCGTCGCCACGTCCCCCGACAGCCGAATTCCGCACCTCGAAAGGCTCTATGACACCGTCCGGCAACGCAATCCCGGGGAAGGGGAATTCCATCAGGCGGTGCGCGAGGTCCTGGATTCCCTCGCACCGGCCCTGGCCGCCCATCCGGAGTTCGCCGAGCCGGGCCTGATCGAGCGCATCACCGAACCCGAACGGCAGGTGATGTTCCGGGTCCCCTGGCAGGACGACTTCGGCACCACCCTCGTCCACCGGGGATTCCGGGTGGAGTTCAGCAGCACGCTGGGCCCCTATAAGGGCGGTCTGCGCTTCCACCCTTCCGTGAACCTCGGCATCGTCAAATTCCTGGGCTTTGAGCAGGTGTTCAAGAACTCCCTCACCGGACTCGGTCTCGGCGGTGCCAAGGGCGGCAGCGACTTCGACCCACGAGGCCGCTCCGACCGCGAGGTCATGCGCTTCTGCCAGTCCTTCATGACCGAACTCCACCGCCATATCGGCGAGCACACCGACATCCCGGCCGGCGACATCGGGGTGGGCACCAGGGAGATCGGCTTCCTCTTCGGCCAGTACCGGCGCCTCACCAACCGCTGGGAGTCCGGCGTGCTCACCGGCAAGGGCCGCGAATGGGGCGGATCCGCGCTGCGTGCGCAGGCCACCGGATACGGGAACGTGCTGTTCGCCGCCGAACTGCTGCACACCCTGGGCGAGGATCTGGACGGCCGGCGGGTCGCGGTGTCCGGCTCGGGCAATGTGGCCCTGCACGCCATCGCCAAGGCCCAGGACCTGGGAGCCCAGGTGGTCACCGCCTCCGACTCCGAAGGCTGCGTGGTGGACGAGAAGGGCATCGACGTCGGACTCCTGCGCCAGATCAAGGAGATCGAACGCGGCCGGATCAGTGCGTACGCACAGCGCCGGGGCAGCTGCGCGGTCTATGTCCCCGGCGGCCGGGTCTGGGACGTCCCCTGCGATGTCGCGCTGCCCTCGGCCACCCAGAACGAACTGGACGCCGATGCCGCGGCGACGCTGGTGCGCAACGGCGTCGCAGTGGTGTCCGAGGGCGCCAACATGCCCACCACCCCCGACGCCGTCCGCGTGCTGCACGGTGCCGGAGTGGCCTTCGGCCCGGGGAAGGCCGCCAACGCCGGCGGTGTGGTCACCAGCGCCTTCGAGATGCAGCAGAACTCCCGTCGGGAGAGCTGGAGTTCCCCTCACGTGGCCGAGCGGCTCGCCCTCGCCATGCGCACGATCCACGACACCTGCCGGCAGACCGCGGAGCGCTACGGCGCCCCCGGCAACTATGTGCTCGGTGCCAACATCGCCGGCTTCACCCGCCTGGCCACCGCGATGCTCGCCCAGGGCGTGGTGTGAACACCCGGCCCCGCCCGACGCACCGGGCGGGGCCGCGAGATCCGACACCTCATCAATCGATCGTGTCCATGAAGTGCAGCATCCGCTGGTTGACCTCCTCCGCATGGTCGATCTGCGGTCCGTGGCCGGTGGCGGAGACGATCTCGGCGCGGGCTCCCGGTATCAGGCGGGGCACGCGCTCCAGCTGCCGCTGCGGGTGCACCAGCAGGCTGCGCTTGCCGAGCACCAGGTAGAGCGGGGTGCGGATGGTGCGCAGTTCGTCCTCGGACAGCGGGAGCGGAGCCGGGCGGCGGATGCGGTAGGCGCGCACCCCCGTCCGGACCATCGCGCGCAGCTCCGGCACGACGAGGACCGGCTGCTCCAGCCAGGCCGCCAGCCGCGGGCGCCACGCCTTGGGCGCGAAGGTCGCGAAGAGGCTGACGAAGATCCAGGTGAAGAAGCGCAGGCCGACCTTCTCCAGCCCGCCCGGGTCGAGCGGGATGACCGAGGCGAGGCGGCCGGGCCTGCGGTGCGCCTGGTTCAGCACGAGCCATCCGCCGTAGGAGGAGCCGACCAGATGCACCCGGTCGAGGCCGAGTCCGGCGAGCGCCTCGTCCAACCACTGTGCGGCGCGCTCGGGTTGGTGGAGGGACTCGCGCTGCTCGCTGCGCCCGGGGTCGCCCGGGGTGTCGAGTGCGTAGACCGGCCGTTCGGCGCTGAGCGCGGCGGTGTTCGGGTACCACATGGCGGAGCAGGAGCCCGCCCCGTGCACCAGCACCACCGGGGTGCGCGAGGCGGCGACGGGGTCCGCGGGGGTGTAGCGGTAGACGTGCGTGGTGCCGAAGGCGGTCTCCACGTCCAACTCCTCGCTGGCGGGCGCCCCCAGGGCGAAGACCGCGTCGCAGGCCGCGAAGTAGCGGTCACGCAAGGCATCGCTCACATAGCGGCCGACATCGGTCCGGGCGCGGGTCATGGTCTCGGGCACGGCGACTACCTCCTGGAGCGTCCATCTTTATGGTACGACGGTATCACCATGATGGTACGGCCGTACCATGAAGGTGCCCGACCGGGCCCAGACCGAGCGAACCCAGAGCGGAGAAGCGGCCGATGCCGAAGCGGGTGGACCACGAAGAACGACGTACCGAGATCGCCGAGGCGCTCGTCCGGGTCGCCGGGCGGTGCGGACTCCACGCCGTGGGGATGCGCGATGTGGCGGCGGAGGCGGGGGTGTCGCTGCGGCTGGTGCAGTACTACTTCCAGACCAAGGAGAAGCTGCTGCTCTACGGGCTGCAGCACCTGACCGAGCGGTTCGGCGAACGGGTCACCGCCCGGGTGCGCGCCGCCGGGGACGATCCCGGGCCGCGGGTGGCGATCGAGGCCGTGCTGAAGGCGTCGCTGCCGACCGACGAGGCAGGCATCGGCTTCCACCTCGTCTACACGTCGTACGCCATCCTGTCCGTCACCGACCAGGCGCTCGCCGGGCAGCCCTTCACCGACAACCCCGCAGCGGCCGAGGACGCCGTGACCGGCCTGCTCCAACAGGCGCAGCAGGCCCACCTCACCCCGCCCGGCATGGACGCACGCATCGAAGCGATCGGTCTGCTCGCCATGGCCGCCGGCCTCGGCACCAGCATCCTGGTCGGCCACCGCACACCGGAGTCCGCCGCCGCGGTCCTGGACCACCACCTCGACCGGCTCTTCCCGCCCCGCCGCGACGCACCGCCACGCAAGGCCGAGGAGTGAGTACCCGCCCCCACGCGGCTGAGTACGCCGCCCGATGGCGGCGGGCGTCATGGACGCGTTGACTCGCTGCCATGACCGATGCGACCGCTCCACCACCGCAACGCGCCCCGCACGCCGCGGCATCGGAGCCCTTCGCCCGGCAGTACGCGGCAACCGCCACCGCGTTCCGGGCGCCGAGCGTTCCCCCGCCGATGCGGCGGGCCCGCGATCCGCAGTGGTGGTGCCCGTCCGCGATCGCGGTGGCCTACCTCGCGTCGCTCTGGATTCCCGGCTTCTTCCTCTACTGCTTCGCGACGATGGCCACGGACTCCTGCGGCCCGGACCACTGCCCTGCCGGCATCACCGTCCCGCTGGTGAGCGCCCCCTACCTCTACCTCGCCGGTGCGGGCCTGGCCCTGCTCTCCGGCGCTCTCCCCTGGACCCTGCGCTGGCGCACCGTGCGCCGCGCACTCGCATCGGCCGGCGCGGTCGCCGCCACCCTGGTGCTCCCTCTGCTGCTCGCCGTCCTCGTCTGACGGCCGCTTCCGTGGCGGGGCCCGCCGTGTTCGGCCCCTTCCCGGGCCGGGCGAGCCTGCGCAGGGCGAGGCAGCCGCCGATGCCGGGGACCAGCGACACGGCGATCGTGCGCGGTGTGCGCCGCGGGGCACGGGCCACGGCGACGGCGGTGAACAGATAGGCGCAGCCGTGCGTGGGGCCGGTCAGGGAGGAGACCGCCGGCAGATGCGCGGTGGCGAGGTTGGCCACCATCACCGCGAGGGTGCCCAGTTCGACGGCGGCGGCGATCCGCAGTGCCTGGTGCGGACGCTCCACGCTCACACCCCCGTCGTCGAACCGGGACGGATGATCATCAACACGGTCACCGCGGCCCACAGCAGATTGAAGACCCCGGTGAGCATGGCCAGCCGGCCCGTGGCACCGGCCGCGACCGAGTCGGCCGCCCCGCCGAGCTGTTCCAGGAGCGCGTCCTGGCGGGGCAGGACGAGCAGTGCGAGGACGCCGGCCGCCGCCGCGGTCAACACGATCGACGCGATGAGCCAGGCGTCCCCGAGGACGCCGAGGCTGCCGGCCGTGGCGAACCCGAACACCGGGACCGCCAGGCCGACTCCGGCGTAGACCCGGCAGATGCGATGCAGCAGCCGGACCGTACCGAGCGCCGCGGCGTCGGGACCGGTCGCCCGGGCGTGCCGGACGGTGGGGGGAAACATGCTGGCGGCGACGGTCACCGGTCCGACGGCGACGAGGGCGGCCAGGACGTGCAGGGAGAGCAGGAGCTTGGTCATGGCGCGCCCTCAGAGGGCGACGGGCGCGGGGCCGCGGTCGCTCCACACCACGCCTCGGCGCTCATGGGCGAACAACTGCTCAACGGCGTGGGCGACTTGGGGCCCAATCTCGCGCTCCAGCAGATACAGGCCGAGGTCCAGCCCGGAGGTGACGCCCGCACCGGTGACCAGGTCGCCGTCGTCGACGACCCGGGCCGCCACCGCGGTCGCGCCGGCCGCCTCCAGCAGGTCCGTCCCCTGGTGGTGGGTGGTGGCGCGGCGCCCCTCCAGGAGCCCGGCCAGGGCCAGTACGAGCGAGCCGCCGCATACGGTGGCCACCGTCACCCCGGAGTCGTCCATCGCCGCCTTGAGCAGACGGGGCAACCCGGTCGCCACGGCACGGGCCAGCACCGGCCGGATGCTGTCGCCGCCGGGCGCGTCACCCGCGTCGCCCACCCGGCCCGCCGCGCCCGGGACCAGGACCAAGTCGGCCCGCTCCGGCGCCAGATGGGCGGTCGCCTTCAGCGTCAGGCCGCCGATACCGCTGACGACCTCGCGCGGACCTTCCGCCGATACGAGTTCGACGGTCACGGCACCGCCGGACGCGATACCGCCGGCGTAGAGGACCTCGTAGGGGGCTATGACGTCGAGCGGATCGAAGCCGTCGAACAGGACGAGCTGAGCATGCATGTCATTCCCTTTTGCCGCTTAACGGGTGGTCTCACCCCTGATCGCCCTCGACGGTAGTCAGTGCCCTCGTACGCCCCCAGTAGCGAGATCGACAACCTTCAACGGGATATCGCCAACCGTTCCGCCGCCGACCACCGGGAATGCCGTCACAGCGCGCGACCGGCACACGGGCCGACCACGGGGCCGGCTCCGATCCCTACCCCGCCGCACCTCATGACGCCTCACCCGCCCCGGCGAGAACCCGGCGGCCCGGTACATTGCCGCCATGCACACCATCGCCGTCCTCGCCCTGGATCAGGTGATCCCCTTCGACCTCTCCACCCCCATCGAGGTCTTCACCCGCAGCCGGCTGCCCGACGGCCGGGCCGGCTACCGGGTGCGGGTCTGCGCCGAGCGGCCCGAGGTCGACGCGGGGGCGTTCACCCTGCGCGCGCCCTGGGGCCTGGAAGCGCTGCGCGACGCCGACACGATCGTCGTCCCCGGCACGACCGACGAATCCGGCTCCCTGTCACCCGCCGTCCGGCAGGCCCTCGTGCAGGCCGCCGCCGACGGCACCCGAATCGCCTCGATCTGCGTGGGCACCTTCGTCCTCGCCGCCGCCGGACTCCTCGACGGGCTGCGTGCCACCACCCACTGGATCGGCGCGGCCCGGCTCGCCGCCGCCTACCCGGACATCGAGGTCGACCCGGACGTGCTGTACGTCGACAACGGGCAGATCCTGACCTCCGCCGGCGGGGCCGCGGGCCTGGACCTGTGCCTGCACATGATCCGCCGGGACTACGGCTCCGCGGTCGCCGCCGACGCCGCCCGGCTGTCGGTCATGCCGCTGGAACGCGAGGGCGGCCAGGCCCAGTTCATCGTCCAGCAGCACCCGCCCACACCCCGCGGCGCCACCCTCGAACCCCTCCTGGCCTGGCTCCAGGACAACATCGCCCGCGACCTCACCCTGGCGGACATCGCCACCCGCGCCGGTCTGAGCACCCGCACCCTGCTGCGGCACTTCAGCGAGCAGACCGGCAGCACACCGCTCCAGTGGCTGCACCGCGCCCGCGTCCGGCAGGCCCAGCACCTGCTGGAGACCACCGACCACTCCGTCGAGCGGATCGGCACCCAGGTCGGCTTCGGCTCGCCCACCACCTTCCGCGACCGCTTCAAACGCACCACCGGCGTCAGCCCCCACACCTACCGCAGAACGTTCCGCTAAGGGCTGTCCGGCGCGGCGCCCCCTCGCCCGTCCCGGCCTCAGACCTGACCGGCGTCGGCGTCGTCCAGCAGATGGGGGCCGTTGTTGCGTACGTTGTTGACCGCGGTGGACACCGCCCGGGCGTCCAGGTGCCCGGCGGCCGGGGCCGCCAGCAGCGCGCGGAGCTCATCGGCGTCGTGGTGGGCGGGGTCGAGCCAGGTGCTCCAGTCGTCGGGGGCGATGGCCAGCGGCATGCGCGGGTGGACGCGTCCGGCGGCGTCGGTGGCCTCGGTCGTGATGAGGGTGCAGGTCGTCCACCATGCCCCGGGGGCCTCGTCGTCGCCGGCGTCGGGGTCGCGCCAGAATTCGTAGAGGCCGGCGAGCGCCATGACCTGCCCGTCCTCGGGGCTGATGAAGTACGGCTGCTTGCGGGCCTTGGCGGTCCCGGTCGCGGCGATCGCCTGCCACTCGTAGAAGCCGTCGGCCGGCAGCAGACACCGTCGCTTGGCGAAGGCCCGGCGGTAGGCCGGCTTCTCCGCGACGGTCTCCACCCTGGCGTTGATCATCTTCGCGCCGACGTTCGGGCTCTTCGCCCATGACGGCACCAGGCCCCAGCGCAGCGGTCGCAGCTGCCGGGTGATCTCGCCGGTGTCGCGCTCGACGCGCTCCAGCACCGACCACACCTGGTCGGTCGGGGCGACGTTCCAGCTCGGATCCAGCGCCTGGTCGGGATCCCAGCGGGCGACGTCGAACGTGGCCGCGAGATCCTGCGGACGCCGGGTGGAGACGTATCTTCCGCACATGCCTCCACCCTGCCACGCGGGCGCCGCCCGACCGGCACCGAGGCCGGCCGGCGCCCGCCTTGATAGGCAAGTCTCCGCTTGCCTATGGTGGGGTCATGTCGGAGGATGTCTTCAAGGCGCTGGCCGACCCCACCCGTCGGCGCATCCTTGACGAGCTGGTGGAACGGGACGGCCAGACCCTGTTCGAGATATGCACACGGCTGGTGACCAAGCACGGCCTGGGGCTGTCCCGCCAGGCGGTCAGCCAGCATCTGGCCGTACTCGAATCCGCGGATCTGGTCCGTTCGCGGCGTGAAGGCCGCTACAAGTTCCACGACCTGAACATCGAACCCCTTGAGCGCGTCATGACCCGATGGCGCAGGCCCGACGCACCGGAGAGCAGCCCATGAGAATCCATGTGACCAGCGTCTTCGTCGACGACCAGGCCAAGGCCCTGGGCTTCTACACCGACGTCCTGGGCTTCGTGAAGAAGCACGACATCCCGCTGGGCGGTGGGGCCCGATGGCTGACCGTGGTCTCTCCGGAGGCCCCCGACGGGACCGAACTGCTGCTGGAGCCCTCCGGCCACCCCGCCGTGCCGCCATACAAGTCGGCGCTGGTCCAGGACGGCATCCCGGCCGCCTCCTTCGCCGTGGACGACGTCCAGTCGGAGTTCGACCGGCTGCGCGGGCTCGGGGTGCGCTTCACCCAGGAGCCGCTGGCGATGGGCACGGTCAAGACCGCGGTTCTGGACGACACCTGCGGCAACCTGATCCAGCTCGTGCACAAGCTGTAAGACGCCCCCCGCGACTGGCAGGGCGCCCCCCCGTGACGGGCAGGGCGCCCCCCGCGGCCTGCCGGACCTGCCGGGAAGCGGCACTCCCTAGTAGTCCAGCGCGGCGAACCAGTCGCCCCGGCCCTTGCGGGTGAGGTCGAGGAGGTGCCATACGGGGCTGAGCAGGTCGATGCCTCGCTGGTCGATGTCGTCGGACATCCGGGGGTGCGCCGAGTAGAAGTGGCGCACCGCCCCGTCGTCGTCGCGGGTGAACACCGACACCGTCGAGTCCTGGTTGCCCTCGGCGTCCTCACTGCCCAGGTCGTACTTGAAGGTGCCGGACCCGGCGCTGAGCAGCCGCAGATTCGTCCACTTCCGATTGCGGGCGTGCGCGCGGAGCGTGGGCAGGTCGGCTGCGGCGACGATCGCCAGGTCGACGTTCTGCGCCAGGTGGCGGGCCACTCCGTTGAACCCGTCGCACCACATCGTGCACATGGGGCACGGTTCGGTCTGCCGCTTGCCGTACATCAGGTGGTAGACGACCAGGTCGCGCCCGGGCCCGGTGAACAGCTCGCCCAGGCGCACGGTCCGCGCCGGCGCGTCGCCGGCCTCCAGATCGGCGGGGCCCTCCTCGAACGCGTAGTCGTCGACGACCGGGCCCGGCGGCAGCCGGCGGCGCAGGTCGGCGACGCGCTCACGATGGCGCATCAGCTCGATCTCGGCCTGTCGCAGCTCCTCGCGGGCGCCGAGGTACTCGGCCGACTCCCCGGTGAGTTGGGTGAGGCGCATCGCTACTCCCGGTCTGGCCGCTGTCCGGTGGTCATGGTCGCCATCCGCTCCGGCCGACCACCGTATGCCCGCGCAGCAGGGCTCGTCGGGGAGCGAACCGACCGGCACGTGATCAGTGCACTCCGATGGATCAGCCGGGAGCCACCGTTGCCGTCCCGGGGGCGGGTATGCGGCCACCGAGGTGGCAGGCGTGGCGCGGTCGCGTGATCGCGAACGTTGATGACGGTCGGTCAGGGAATCGCCACTTAGTGTGCACTTGGCGGTGATCGCCCCTCATGTGATCGGCCGCCCCTCCGGGCTCCGCCGGGAGCCACCATGTTCAGAAGGGATGACGCATGATCACCGATGCGCTGCGCACGGAGTACGAGCACCGTTTCTCCCTGTACGACACCGACGGCGACGGCTACCTGACCGCGCAGGACTTCACCGAGCGGGCGCGCCGTATGGCCGACGCCGCGGGCGAGTCGCCGGAGTCCCCCAAGGCGCAGGCGGTGCACGCCGGGATGCGCAACATCTTCGAGCGGCTCGCCGCCCTGACGAACGTCGACGCCGAGGGGCGACTGGACCGGGAGCAGTTCATCGCCGCGTTCGTCCGCGCCGGCGAGTCGGGGGAGATCGGCCGGATGGTGTGGCCGTCGATCGCCGCGACGGTCGCACTGGCCGACACCGACGACGACGGCGTGGTGAGCCGTGCGGAGTTCACCGCCCTGCAGCGGGCGACCGGCTTCTCGGACGCCCAGGCGGAGCAGGCCTTCGCGGCGCTGGACCGGGACGGCGACGGCCAGTTGAAGGTCGCGGAGTACCAGGCCGCCCTGCACGACGCTATGTGAAAATAGATCCCATTACCAAGTTCGCGATATGCCCTGCCGTCCCCTCTGGGGTGCCCCCTCACATCGCCACGATCACCGCATAGGCGATGAAGAACACCGCGCAGAGCACGACGAGGATGGCGAGGATGATGACCGGGCCCTTGGCCCAGCCCTTCGTCTGTATGTCGCGGGGGCCGGTTTCCGCTCCCGTGCTGCCCTCGCCCGGCGGGGTCTCCCCGGGTGGTACCCCGCCGACAGGGCCGAGGCCGGAAGTGCGGTCCGGGTCCGAATTCTGAATGCCCATACCTCAAGACTGCCCGATATCGGAGGAAACGGCCGCTCCAGTCGTGTGGCGGGTCGCCCGGGAGCCATGCTGATGCTTCCGGGCGACCGTATGATGGGATTCTGCGCTGGATACGAGCTTTCCAGACGGGATCCGAAGGCGGATCCCGGTCCTCTCGGAGCTCTGCTGCCACCATCCGAATGACCCTCTAGGAGTACGGCATGGGCATCGGAAAGAAAGCCAGGAGCATCGGCCAAATTGCCGAGGGAAAGGCCAAGGAAACGGTCGGCAAGGCAGTGGGCAACGCAAGCCTGGCGAGAAAAGGCAAGGCCGAAAGGGTCAAGGGGAGAGTGAATTACGCGATGGAGCGGGGCAAGGACAAATTCCGGCACTGAGCAACCCGCTCACGCGCCGACGATCACGGCCCGCCGGCGCACCCCGCGCCACGGCGGGCCGACCGCCCGCCCCGCGCCGCTCCCGGAGCCGCGGCCGCACTCCACGGCCGCGGCCCGTCCCATGCCCCCGCTCCCCGCTCCCTGCTCCCCGACTATGGCCGCGGCCCGACGACGTCCTCCCCGTGCCGGACGGTGATCGCCATGGCCGGGCACACGTCGGCGGCGTCCAGCGCGCGCTCGTCCTCCTCGATCCGGTCGTTCACCGGCCGGGCATGGGCACCGTCGAGGACGAAGAGGTCCGGTGCGATGGCGGCGCAGGAGCCCGACGCCAGGCACTGGTGCGGGTCGATGTCCACTTTCCATGTCATCGGCGCACTCACCACCCCACCGGCATGACCCGCGGGCCGCGTACCAGCATCTGGCTCTTCCACTCCGGATCGCCGGCCAGATGCAGTTTCGGGAACCGGGTGATCAGGGCGCTGAGCGCCTCCTGGAGTTCCAGGCGGGCCAGCGGGGCGCCCAGGCAGTGATGGGCGCCATGGCCGAAGCCGAGGTGCTGGTTCCCCGCCCGCGAGATGTCCAGCGTGCCGGGCGCGTCGAAGCGCAGCGCATCGCGGTTGGCCGCGCCCACCGCCACCAGTACGGGGGTGCCGGCCCGCACCAGGGTGCCGCCGACCTCGATGTCCTCCTTGGCGTAGCGGGCCTGGCCCGCACCGCTGCCCAGCGGGACGAAGCGGAGCAGCTCCTCCACCGCGCCGCCGATCAGACCGGGCTGCTCGCGCAGGAGGGCGAGCTGGTCCGGGTGGTCGAGCAGGGCGAGGACGAAGTTGGGGATCTGGGTGGCGGTGGTCTCGTGCCCGGCGACGAGGATGCCGACGCACAGGTCGACGAGTTCGAGCTCGGACAGGCGGTCGTCGACGTCCCGGGCCTCGATGAGCGCGGTCATCAGGTCGTCCTGCGGGGCCCGCCGGTGCTCCTCGATCAACCTGCCCATATAGCCGCGGAGTTCTTCGAGGTTGGCGTCGAACTCCTCGGCGGTCAGCGAGCTGGTCGACAGGGCGGCGTCGCTCCACACCCGGAACCGCGGCCGGTCCTCGGTCGGGACGCCGAGCAGCCGGCAGATCACGGCGACGGGGATGGGCAGCGCGTAGCGGTCCACCAGATCGGCCGGCGGTCCGGCGTTCTCCAGCTCGTCGAGGAGTTCGTTCGTCAGCCGCTTCACCTGCGGCCTGAGCTTTTCGACCTGGCGGACGGTGAATGCCTTGGCCACCAGCGCCCGCAGCCGGGTGTGGTCGGGCGGGTCCATGCCCAGGATGCCGCTGTCGCGACGGCCCTCGGACTGCCGGGGCTCGTCGTGCCGCGCGCCCTCGGCGCGGCTGAAGCGCTGATCGCCGAGCACGAAGCGGGCCTCGGCGTAACGGGTGACGAGCCAGGCCGGCTCGCCGTAGGGCATCCGTACCTTCAGCAGTCCCGGACGATTGCGCGCGCGCTCGTACTCGTCGGACAACTCAAGGCTCTCGGCGATATTGAAGGGGTAGGAGAGGGGTGCTGTGTCTGCTGTGGTCACGGCGACCTCCCTTGTGTAAGCACCTGCTTACAAAGGTAGGCCGCTCCCTCGGGGCGGTCAACGACGTGATGTGGCCGTCATGCTGACGGTCCGACAGAGAGGAGTGTGACGAGACGATGGGGGAGACCCCGCAGCACGGCACGGCCGGCGCACACCGCAGGGATGCGCAGGGCACCCGGCTGCGTCTGCTCGAAGCGGCGTCGGAACTGTTCGCGGAGCGCGGCTACGAACGGGCGACGGTACGGGACATCGCGGACCGGGCCGGGGCCAACCAGGCCCTGCTGTTCCGCTACTTCGGCTCGAAGAAGGCCCTGTTCGGAGAGGTAATGGCACGCGGCGGGCAGGAGCAGCTGCGGACCACCCCGGCCGACCGGCTGTTCGAGACCGCACTGCGCGGCATGCTGGCCGGCGGCGCGGAATCCGATCGTTCGCTGGAGGTCTGCCTGCGCTCGATCGGCGGCAGCGACGAGATCGGGGACGCGCTGCGGGGGCTGGGGGAGGAGTACGCGGACGTGCTCGCCACGCTCTCCCGCTCCGAAAACGGCGGACTTCGCGCCGATCTGGCGCTGTCCTGGCTGCTGGGAATTGGCTTGATGCGTGTGGTGGTCGCCAAGGAACCGCTGGCGAGCGCCGACCCCGACACGGTCTGCGCGCTCGTCACGGGCGCGCTGGGAAGCCTGCTGGAAAACCTGCCGGATGGCGGGGAGGAGGCGGACGTGCTGCGTTCCAGTGACTCCGCGGCGGGGCACCACCGTCGGGGTGAAACCCCACCCTAACGTCGCGTTTGCAGAGGATATTCCTTTTCTGCAGATTCGAGTGAAGGTGGGAACATGCTCCGTTCGATCCCTCGTGGCCTCGCAGTGGCCGGGTTGACCGCGGCCGTCCTGGTCGTGCCGGCAGCGGGCGCCGCCACCGCGTCCCCCAGCGGCATGCAGCGCGCCATGTGCGATATGCACTGCGGCAAGGACCACACCGCCGGCAAGGGCCACAGCAAGAGCAAGGACCACAAGGGCAAGAAGGGCAAGGGGAACAAGAGGGAGGGCGAAGAGTACGGACGCCAGCTCTTCCACCCGCACGGCTTCCCCTACGGCCTGGGCAGAGACGGCCTGCTCGGCCTCGGGCTGCTCGGGGTCATCTGACACCCACCAGGTAGTCCACCCAGTGGGCCCGGGAACTCCCCTCCCGGGCCCACTGCCGCGTGGCCAGGGCGTGTCGGAGCCGACCGCCGGGGCACATCGGATGCGACGCGGCGTCCTCTCCCGCCCTGATGTCCCGCCCCTCGTTCCCGCATCCGGCGACCACCCCCGGCGGCCGCCGGCCGGCGGGGGCGTCGCGCGCGATCCGTCCTCGTGGAGTCCCTATGTCACCATCCGTCGCGTGCAGGAGGAACCGCCGGCGCACCGTGCGCGCCCTGGCCCTCCTGGTGGCCGTCGGCGCCGTCCTCACCGGCCTCGTCCAGGCGGCCCCGCCCACCCCCACGGACCACGAGACCCTCGATCCGCGCATCACCGCGGTCCTGCGCAAGCCCGCCTACCGGCACGCCGAGTGGGGCCTGTTCCAGCAGAACCAGCAGACCGGAAAGGTGACCCGGTCCCGCAACGCCGATCAGTTCTTCCTCCCCGGGTCCACGGCCAAACTGTTCGGCGTCAGCGGCACCTGGCACACCCTGGGCGGCGGCCACCGCTTCGTCACGCCGGTCCACGCCGTCGGCAAGCGCCGCAACGCGACGCTCCGGGGCGATCTCGACCTGGTCGCGCAGGGGGATCTGACGCTCGGCGGCCGGACGCGCAAGAACGGCACCGTCGCCTTCACCACCATCGACCACACCTACGCCAACGACATCCCCGGCGCCACCCTCACCCCGCAGAACCCGCTGGCCGGCGTCGACCAGCTCGCCCGGCAGGTGCGGGCCGCGGGCATCCGCCGGGTCGAGGGCGATGTGGTCATCGACGCGAGGCTGTTCCGCCCGGACCCGACGCTCGATCCGACGCCCACCCCACTGATCATCAACGACAACGTCATCGATCTGCTGACCTCCCCCGGCAGCGGAGCGGGCGCACCGGCCGGCCTGGAGGTGCGCCCGAAGGTCGCGCCGTACCGGGTCACGTCCTCGGTCCGCACCGTCGCCGCCGGCCAGCCGACCGATATCACCGTCAGGGCCTCCGCCGACGGCACCCGGATCCAGCTGTCCGGCACCATCGCCGCCGGCTCCGCCCCCGTCCTGCGGGTGTCCCCCGTCAAGGACCCGAACGCCTTCGGCCGGACGGCGATGATCGAGGCGCTGAAGCGCGCCGGGGTCGAGGTCACCGCCCCCGCCGTCGGCCCCAACCCCGCCACCCGGTTGCCGCGCTCCTACCAGGGCGCGCCCACCGTGGCCCGGTACACCTCCCCGCCGTACGCCGAGTACGCCGAGCTGATCTTCAAGGTGAGCCACAACCTCGGCGCGAACCTGGGGATCTGCCTGATGGCCGTGAGCCGGGGGAAGGCCGACTGCCAGGACGGATTCCCCGTGCTCGCCGCCTTCCTGGACGGTGCGAAGGTGGACCGCCGGGCCGTCCAGCTCGCGGACGGCCGGGGCGGCAACCCGGTCGACCGGACCACGCCACGGGCCGTGGCCCAGCTCCTGACGTACTGGCAGCGCACCGCCGACGCGGAGCGCTTCCGCACCGCGCTGCCGATCCTGGGCGTCGACGGGACCCTGGCCGACTCCTGCCGTGACTGCCCGTCACGCGGCAAGGTCTTCGCCAAGACCGGTACTGTGGCGGGCGGGGACGCGCTCAACGGCCGGCTGGCCGTGGGCGCCGAGACCACGGCCGGCTATCTGGAGACGGGCCCGGACCGCTTCGACGTGTTCTTCGCCGGCGTCAACGGCGCCTCGACCGCGGGCGCGAACATCGGCGGCGTCCTGGCGATCGGGAACGATGTGGCCGATGTCGCGGCCTATTTGCAGCAGACGAGCGGAGCCGACACGCCCTGAGGGCTCACCCCGCCTGGCCGCTGTCCTTCAGGCTGCCCCAGCCGTGCCAGCGGTCGATCTCGATCCAGGCACTGACCCGGCGGCGGTCGCGCTGCGGGTACGGCCGCCGGAGGTACTGCCGGGCCAGCCGGTCGATGTCGGCCAGCTCCTGGTCGTCCCGGAGTTCCCCGACCCGGCCGATGAGGCTGAGGTGGGTGTACCAGTTGCCCTCGTCCAGCACCGTGAGCGTGACCCGGGGATCGCGGCGGACATGCGCCAGCCGCTTGCGGCCCTCGTCCATGTTGACCAGCACCCGGCCGTCGTCCCAGAGGTACCAGGTGGCGGTGGAGACCGGCTGGCCGTCCGGCCGCAGTGTGGTGATGACGGCGGGATTGGGCTTGGCCAGCATGGCGACGGCGGCTTCGGGGAGCGGTGGTCTCGACATCTCGGGCACTTTCGGTTCGCTGCGGTAGGGGGACGGTGGCTGCGTTCGGGTACGTCGCCGCGTCCGAGCACGTCGCCGCACTCGGTGCGCCGCTGTGGGCATCTTCGCGCCTGCGGCCCCTCACCTTCTGGGAGGCGCGACCGGCTGCGGGAGGGAACCGTCCCCGTCGGCCATCGGGGGAGTGCCGGCGGACGGGGCGGCGGCGGGCGCCGCGGCGGGCCCCTGCTTCAGGGTGTCGAGGATGGCCAGGCCCTGGCCGACGACGGCGGAGGCGATCTCGTTGATGCCGTCGGTGCCGTTGAGGACGGTCAGCCGGGAGCCGGCGATGCCCTCGGCGGCGGCCTGGGCCAGCGCCGGGAGGTTCTCGACGGTGCGGTTGGCGGCGATCAGCTCCTGGTTGCCGTCCCGGAGCGAGCCGGCGAGCGCGGTGTTGGCGTCGGCGCGTGCCTGGGCGAGGGTGCGTTCGGTGTAGGCACGGGCGTCCGCCTCGAAGCGGACCTGGTCGCGCCGTGCCTCCGCCAGGGTGCGCAGCCGGTAGGCCTCGGCGTCCGCGGGGCGGCGCACCTCGGCCTCCAGGCGCTGGGCGGCCAGCGCGGCCTGCCGCTCGGCCAGGGCGGTCTGCTCCTCGATGACCTGCTGCGAGGCCCTGGCCTGGGACAGCGGGCCGGACTGGGCGGCACTGGCGTTGTACTGCTCGGTCTCGGCGAGGAACCCGGCCCGCTTGATCGCGGTGTCCCGTTCGTACTTCGCCTTGAGCGCCGCCGCCTCCTGCTCCCGCTCGGTCGCCTCCTGGTCGGCCTTCGCCTCCGCGATCCGCGCGGCGCTGGCGACCGCCGCGGCGTGCGGGGCGGCCAGGTTCGTGATGTAGCCGGAGGTGTCGCCGATCTCCTGGATCTGCAGGGCGTCGACGACGATGCCGAGCTTCTCCATCTCGGAGTGGCTGCCGTCCTTGACCTCCTGGGCGACCCGGTCCCGCTCCCGGATGATCTGCTCGACGGTCAGCCCGCCGACGATCGAGCGCAGATGGCCGGCGAAGATCCGCCCCACCAGCTCCTCCATGGTGTCCTGCTCGCTCAGGAAGCGCCGTGCAGCGTTGGCGATCGACGTGGAGTCGTCGCCGACCTTGAAGACCGCGACCGCCCGGACGGCGAGCCGGATGCCCTGCTGGGTGACGCAGTCCTCGGAGATCTCCGCCTCCCGCAGCGACAGCGACAGCACGCTCGCCTTCTGCTTGACGGGCATGACCCAGCAGCCATGGCCCGTGACGATACGGAATTGCGCGTCCCCCGCACGGCGCTTCGAGCCGGAGATCAACAGCGCCTCGTTCGGCGCGGGAACATGCCAGAACAACATCACAAGGCTCCTGGTCCGGTGCGGCCGGCCTCGGGCGCTCCGGGCGGTGACGGTGCGGCGCGCGGCAGGCACCCCTCGGCTCGGCCGTAGGCTCCGGTCCGGGTCAGGCGGCCGGCAGCGGCGCGACGATCACCGACCGCGCCGAGGTGTGGTCCACCACGACGACCTGCGTATGGCGGGCGATGGGCTCTCGGGACCAGGCGGCGAATGCCTCGGTCCCGCCGCGTACGGGCAGCAGCACCTCGCCCGGTCCGTCGCTCGGAATCGAGACGGTCACCCGCCCGATCGCGCCGATCGGGTCGAAGTCCGTGTCATCCCTCGCGCTCACCCGGGCTCCGTCGCTGGTCAAAGCCGCTGTCGGCCCGGAAGCCGGACAGCGGGAAATCTCGACAACTCAACGGTACTCCGGGCGATCCGGCCGGTTCAGGAGTCGAGCCGGGCGGGCCGGGCGGCCGGGACCGGGCGGCGCGCGGGCAGCACGTCGGGGGCGCGGTGCGGCCGGAGGGCGGCCAGTGCGTTCTCGGTCTCCTCCATGAAACAGCGGTACGAGACCAGCCGCTGCCATTCGGGGTCGGCGACCCCGGGTACCGTGGCGGCGCGCTCCGTCCACGTCCGCACCAGAGTGGCGTACAGGGGCGTCTGCCGGGCGATCTCGGCGGTGATCCACCGGGGCATGGAGCCGGGCCGGGGGAGGGAAGTCTGTCCGTGACCTGCGACGGTGCCGGAGGTAGGAGCGCTCATGGCCGTTGAAACGATCCTGGGGGCCTGTGGTCACTGCGTATTTTTGCGGCTCCCCGCACATGCGTCCTTCCGTGGGGGGCGAAACGCCCTCGAATATCACCCCATGCAGTGATCTATTGCCGGGAAGCAGTCCAATCCGGACGGAGGAACGTTGTCGCAGTCATGGAACCGAGGGAGTTGTGGGAGCGCCACGCGGTACTCGCACAGGCGTTTTGCAGCAGCGATGACGAGGTCCGCCGGACGCAGGGACTCCTCGACGAGGCCGAGGTCCGCCGGTCCCGGACGCTGGCCGCCTTCGCCGTGACCGTGGGCAGCGACGCGGTGGTGGCGGACCTGCTCGGCCTGGACGAGCGCGAAGTGCGCCTGGCCCGCCGCACGGTGGGCAAGGACGACGCCCGCGCGGTCGCCAAGAGCCTGCTCGCCCAGCCCGCCCACCCCGCCACCGAGCAGCCGCCCGCGGGCGAGCACACCGCCGCCCGGGAGCAGGCCCCCGCCCAGCCGGCCGCCGCTCACCAGCCGGGGCAGACCGGCGTCCACCCCGCCGCGCACCCCGCGGGCCAGGCCGCCGCCCCCGGCCAGGCCCCGGCGGGCCACATCGGAGCACCGGCGACCGGCCCGCTCCAGGCCGCAGCGCCCCAGCCCGCTCCACCCCAAGCCGCCCCGCCGCAGGCGCCCCCGGCCCAGGCCCCCGCCGCCCAGGCCACCCCGCCCCAGTCCACCGAGTCGGCCTGGGCGCCGGCCCTGGACGCGATCCTGATGAGCAGCTGGCACACCGGAGTCGACCTCACGGCCCTGGCCACCGAACTCGGTCTCGACGTCCGCTTCCTCGTGGCCCGCGCCCAGCAGCTGTCCGCCGACAACCGCCAGACCCCGCAGACCGCACCGCAGGACCGCATCGGCCGCCACCGCCGGATGGCCACCCTCCAGTCCTCCCCGCAGTCCGAGACCCCTCATCTGACCTGGCGCGAGCGACCATCGCAGCCCGCACGGGAGACGTACGAGCACGAACCCTGGAAACAGCAGCAGTACGCGGGCTACCAGAACAACGCGGAGTACCGGGGCTACCAGGAGTACCAGGGCTATCAGAACTACCAGGGCAACCAGAGCTACCAGGACTATCAGGTGTACCAAGGTCAACAGCCCTCTCCGGCCGCCTGGGACCCCAGCGCCATCACCACCGCCCAGCACGACTGGGACGGCATCCTCAGCCAATGGGAAGCCACCACGCCCCCCACGCCCACCCCGGCCCCGGGCGGCCACGGGGGAACCTGACGCCGGCTCCCCGGAGCGCTCCGCCGTCGATTACAGTGGTCGGCGGGCCGTGACTGGCGCTTGGGTGGAGTACCACCGGGGAGCGGCCCGGCCTCATCCGGCCACTGCCGCGCGCCTGGGCGATCCCTCACCACGCTCAGGAGCACCCGATGACCCAGACCGCCCGCCTCATGGACGGCAGCGCACTGGCCCGCAGCATCGTCGAGCAGGCCGCGCAGCGCGCGACGGCCCTCACCCGGCAGACCGGCCAGGCCCCCTGCCTGGCGACCGTGCTCGTCGGTGACGACCCCGCCTCCGCGACGTACGTACGGATGAAGCGCGCCCGCTGCGAGAAGGCCGGGATCCGGTCGCGGCATATCGCACTGCCCGCCGGGACCACGACCGCGGAGCTGGTCGGCACCCTCACCGAGCTCTCCGACGACCCCACCGTCCACGGCATCCTCCTCCAGCACCCGGTCGGCCCGCATATCGACGAGCGCGCCGCGTTCGAGGCCATCGCCCCCGAGAAGGACGTCGACGGCGTCACCTTCCACTCCTTCGCCACGATGAGCTTCGGCGTCGACGGCTTCGCCTCCTGCACACCGGCCGGCATCCTCCGCCTCCTCGACCACTACGACGTCGAGCTGGCCGGCAAGCACGCCGTCGTGGTCGGCCGCAGCGCGATCCTCGGCAAGCCCGTCGGGATGCTGCTGCTCGGCCGCAACGCCACCGTCACCTACTGCCACTCCCGCACCACCGACCTCGCGTCGATCACCCGGCAGGCCGACGTCCTGATCGCCGCGGTCGGCCGGCCCCGTCTGCTCACCGGCGAGCACATCAAGCCCGGTGCCGTCGTCGTCGACGCCGGCTACAACCCCGGCAACGTCGGCGATGTGGACTTCGACTCCGCGAGCGGCCGCGCCTCCCTGATCACCCCGGTCCCCGGCGGCGTCGGCCCCATGACCATCGCGACCCTGCTCACCCAGACCGTCGACGCCGCGACCCGTCAGCTGACGGCGGCCTGACGGCGCGGCACCGAGGTCCGGTGCGGTGCGGGGCGGGCGGGGCCGGAAGTGTGCGGCGGCCGGGCGGGCGTCCTCCGTATGATCGCCAGGGCGGTAAGCGATCATCAAGCGGAGGGCGAACGACCATGGCGGAACAGCGCGTTGTCATCGTGACGGGCGGCGGTACGGGCATCGGTGCCGCCACCGCCCGGCTGCTGCGGGCGGCCGGCCACCAGGTGGTGATCTCCGGCCGCCGGCCCGAACCGCTGCACCGCCTCGCCGAGGAGACCGGCGCCCTGGCCCACCCCTCCGACACCGCCGACCCCGAGGCCGTCCAGGGTCTGGTCGATGCCGCGGTCTCGGCGTACGGGCGGCTCGACGGTCTGGTCCTCAACGCCGGTATCGCCCGCGGCGGTTCCGTCGGCGATCTGTCGATCGAGGACTGGGAGGCCGTGATGACCACCAACGTCACCGGCCCCTTCCTCCTCCAACGTGCCGCCCTGCCACACCTGTTGGCGGCACGCGGCGCCGTCGTCGCGGTCGCCTCGGTCTCCGCCCTGCGCAACGGCGACGGCAATGCCGCCTATGCGACCTCCAAGGCGGCCCTGCTCCAGCTCTGCCGCTCCCTCGCCGTGGACTACGGACGCGACGGGCTGCGCGCCAACATCGTCTGCCCCAGCTGGGTGCGTACCGAGATGGCCGACCGGCGGATGGCGCGGTTCGCCGACGAGTCCGGTCTCGCCGGCGGCGTCGACGCCGCGTACGAGGAGGCCACCCGGCTGCTGCCCGTCGGCCGCCCCGGCGAGCCACGCGAGGTCGCCGAGGCCATCGACTGGCTCCTGTCGCCGGCCGCGTCCTTCGTCAACGGCGCGGTCCTCACCGTCGACGGCGGCGCCACGGCCGTCGACACCGGCGGCGCCGCGTTCCGCTTCCGCCTGGAGCCGCGCGGCGGCGCCGAGGGCTGAGGGCCCCTACGGCCGACGTTCGGCATTCGACGGCACCTCTTCAGCGGTCGGGGCGTACCCGGTGTGCGCAGTCACGGCGCGGGCGAGCTCGGCGGCAAGGGGAGGAGCTTGGACGGTGGTTGACGAGGAGGGTGGCGAGGGCGGCGGAGAGAGCGAGGAGGCCGGCCGCCCACCAGATGGCGGCGGAGTAGCCGTGGACCATGGCCCGCAGCCGCAGGCTGCCGGCCGCTGCGGGGCCCGCAGCATGGTGGTGATGCAGGTAGGTGGTGGTGGCGATGGTGGCGATGGTGTTGAGCAGGGCGGTGCCGATGGCGCCGCCGATCTGCTGAGAGGTGTTGACCAAGGCGGAAGCGACGCCGGAGTCCCGCGGTGCGACGCCGTGAGTGGCCAGGCTCATGGCGGGCATCAGGGCCGTGCCCATGCCCAGTCCCGTGACGACCATGCCGGGCAGGACGACGGCGGGGTAGGAGCTGTCGGGCGTGATCTGGGCGAGGATGACCAGGCCGGCGGCGGCAACGAGGTAGCCGGGGGCCATCAGTGTGCGGGCGGGTAGGCGCGGGGCCAGGCGGGTGCCGATCTGGGTGGCGCCGGTCATCATGCCGGCTGTCAACGGCAGGAACGCCAGGCCGCACTGCAGGGGGCTGAAGCCAAGGACGACCTGGAGGTAGAAGGTCAGGAACAGCAGCAACCCGAACATGCCGATGATGGCGAGGGCCAGGCAGAGGAAGGCGCCGCCGCGGTTGCGGTCGAGGATCACCCGCAGCGGCAGTAGCGGGGCGTCCACGCGGCGCTCCAGGAGCACGAATACGGCCAGTAGGAACAGTCCGGTGCCGATCGGGCCGAGGGTGCCGGCGGCGTTCCACCCGCCGGTTTCGGCCCGGGTGAAGCCGTAGACAAGACAGCCCAGTCCGCCGGAGGCGAGCAGCACGCCGGGGATGTCCAGGCGGTGCCCGCGGGGGTGGCCGGTGCGGGGATCGTGGACGAACGCGAGGGCGCCGAGGGCTGCGGCGGCGGCGAAGAAGATGTTGACCAGCAGCGTCCAGCGCCAGGTGAGGTACTCGGTGAGTACGCCGCCCAGGATGAGGCCCAGGGCGGCGCCGCTGGCAGCGATGGCCCCGTAGATCCCGAACGCCTTGGCACGTTCCCTGGCCTCGGTGAAGGTCACGGCCAACAGGGACAGCGCGGCAGGGGCGAGCAGGGCGCCGAAGACGCCCTGCAGGGCGCGGGCCCCCATGAGCATGGCGGTGTCGGCGGCGGCGCCGCCCAGGGCGGAGGCTGCGGCGAAGCCGACAGCGCCGGTGACGAAGGCGCGTTTGCGGCCCCACAGGTCGGCGATGCGACCGCCGAACAGCAGCAGGCTGCCGAAGGCCAGGGCGTAGGCGGTGACCACCCATTGCCGGTTGGCGTCGGAAAAGCCCAGGTCGTGCGCGGCGGAGGGGAGGGCGATGTTCACGATCGTGACATCGAGCACGACCATCAGCTGGGCAAGGCAGATGAAGGCCAGGGCCTTCCAGCGCCCGGGGTCATGGGACGGGGAGGTGGATATGGGCATGGGGGGATTTCACCTCGTCTCAGACTGCGGGCGCGGGTGCACCGAGGCGGGTCCGCTGGAGGAGGGCGTGCACCTCGCGCGAGCCGGCCTGGCCCGTGACCGTCTGCCCCTCCCGATAGGGGGCGGGCTCCGCGGGGCCGAGGATCTCCTGCTGCAGCCGGCGCAGGTCGGGGGAGGGTTCGAGGCCGAGTTCGTCGGCCATGGAGCGGCGGAGCCGGTCAAACGCCTCCAGGGCCTGGGGGCGGCGCCCAGAGCGCTGCAGGGCGAGCATGTAGTACGCGTGCAGGTGCTCGTCGAAGGGCAGCTGGAGCACCAATCCGGCCAGTTCGCCGAGGACTTCGTCGTGGCAGCCGATGCGGAGCGCGGTCTCGATACGTAAGCCGCGTGCCGACTGCCGTGACTGTTCGAGGCGCGACACCTCCGCCTGGAGCGGCAGTCCCTGATCAACGTCGACGAGCGCCGAGCCGTGCCAGAGGTCGTCGGCGAGCTGCAACTGCCGCACCGCGCCGATCTGGTCGCCGACGCGCAGCGCAGCCCGCCCGGCCGCCGTGAGCTTGCGGAATTCAGCCAGGTCGAAGGTGCAAGCCTCGGTGTTGAAGACGTAGCCCATACTCTTGGTCTGCAGGAGTTCACCGCTCACCACGGCCGGCGGCAGCGCCATCTTGGCCGAGATGCTGCGGCGGATGTTGCGGATATAGGTCTGCAGGGCGGTGACTGCGGTCTTGGGCGGACTGTCGTGCCACAGCTCCTCCACGAGCTGCGAGACCGGCACGACATGTGAGTGGTTCATCAGCAGGAGCGCCAGAACCTTGCGCTCCTTGGGAGCAGTCGGGGTCGCCTGTATCTCGTCCGTGTGCAGCGAGAGCGAGCCGAGTACATCGATGCCTATGTGGACTCCCATGGTCCCCCTCCATGACGGAGCGCTCGTCAGCCAAAATCAACCGTCAGTTGATAGAGGCCATACGAAGACAACTGTCAGTTGTTTGCATTCTGCATATACGGCCCGTTCGTTGTCAACTACAGGTTGTTTGTGGACAATTGGAATCCACAGCGTCCGGAATGGCGCAGAGAGTGAGAACATGGCGGACAACGACGGTCAAGTGGTGCTCGCGGAAAGGCTCAACCACCTGTTCCGCACAAGCCGACCACAGGGCAGGAACTGGACCAACCGGGAGGTGGCCGAGGAAGTCAAGTGCATCAACCCCGGGTTGAAAGTGAGCGGTGCGTATCTGTCGGCACTGCGCACGGGCAAGCGGACCAATCCCTCCACCGACCTGCTGAGCGCCCTGGCGAAGTTCTTCGGTGTCTCGCCGGCCTACTTCGTCGATCCCGATCACGCTGACCGCGTCGACTCCCAGCTGGCGGCGCTGAACGAGCTGGGCCAGGCCGGTGTGCGCGGCGTCGCCCTGCGCGTGGTGGGACTGCCGCCGGAGAGCCTCGCCGCCATCACCGCCGTTATCGACCAAGTCCGCAAACTGCAGGGACTGCCGCCCGTTGAGGAGTAGATCCACGTAGTGTCCGCTCTGCTGAGACCGCGCCGGGCCTGGATCCGGAGGAACGCCGACCTGCGTCGCGCCTGTCAACGGCGCCTCGCCTCGCTCGGCTCCCCCGGCCCCCGGAGCATTACCGAACTGCGCAGCCACATCAGTGCGTTACGGGGCCGTCCGGTGGTGACCGTCCCCATGAGACTCAAGCCCCCGGAGCCCTGCGGGATGTGGATCGCTTGGCAGGATGTGGATGTCGTCGTGTACGCGGCCGATGCGAGCGACGCGTACCAGGACCACATCATCGTCCACGAACTGGCCCACATCCTCTGCGGCCACCGCACCGGCGACGATCCGATCACCCAAGGCGCCGACCCGCTCTTCCCTGATCTCGACCCTCAGCTGGTGCGGGACGTCCTCTACCGGTCCACATACACCGATCCGCAGGAGCGCGAGGCCGAGATGATCGCGTCGCTCTTCCTCAAGCAGGCCGCCTCGGACCCCCCGGAGGCTGCCGGCGAGGTCCCCTACGCGGACGCGGAGATCATCGCGCGCATCGAGGCGACCATCGGCCCGCACCTGCGTCGATCGCATGGTCCGACCGAACCCGGACGTCTTGACTGATCCCCCGACCACCCGCGCCAACTTCCTTCGAGGAACGTTGTTCGACAGCCTTCCCAGCCAGGCCATCGGCTGGATCTGCGCCGCCGCGGCCCTCGCCGCGTTCCTCTACAACCTCCCCGTGCTGCTGCGCAGCCGCAGGGACCCGGCCGTGCTCGCCCTGTGCGGGTATTTCCTGTGCTCCTCCGTCAGCTTCCTGGAACAGCTCAACCGGGTGACTCCGACCACGACGCTGCTGCCCGGTCACCAGCATCTGGCGCCGCTGGTGACCGAGGTCGCCGTCGTCGGCTTCACCGGCGCGCAGACGGTGTTCCTGACCTACTGGTCCCACCCTCGCGACGCCGCACGGCCCCGGGCGCGCCGACTGGTCGCCGCCTGGGTGGGCATGGCGGCTCTGCTCGTCACCCTGCACCTCGCGCTCGGGCTCGACAACCGAAGGCTCGTGGCGGACCGGCTCAGCACCGCGGACATGCGCGACCCCGGATATGCGGCATACCTCTACCTCTTCTTCGGGGTATGCGCGCTGGGGCAGTTGGAGACGGCGCGCCTGTCCCGGAGGTACATGAAGATCGCCAAGCGGTCCTGGCTGCGCTGGGGCATGGGGGCTGCGATGCTGGGCGCCGTGCTCTCCTTCAGCCACTGCGGGGTCCGCTGCTGGGAGATCACGGGCGAGCTGTCCGGGGGCGATGTACGTCTGCTGCACGTCCCGGACTGGTTCACCGGTGACATCGGCACCATCCTCAAGGTGTTCGGATGGACCGTGCCCGCCTGGGGGCCGAGTCTGGGCAGGGCCGCGCGGTGGTGCGCGAAGTACCGTGCCTACCTGCGGCTGCGGCCCCTGTGGCTGGCCCTCTACCAGGCCGTTCCGGACATTGTCCTCGATCCCCCGCTCCTCCACCGCCTCGAACACCTGCTGCCGCTCCGGGACCTGGACTACCGGCTCTACCGGCGCGTCATCGAGATCCGGGACGGCCAGCGCGCCCTGCGCCCCTATCTGCCCCCCGGCCTCGACCGGCGCACCAGCGCGCCGCTCTCCGGCGCCGACGCCGAGGCGTACGCCCTGTCCGTGGCGATCCGGGAGAAGCGCGCGGGCAGGGCACCCGAGGTCTCGGCCACCGTCGATGCGAGGGCGGACAGCCGCAGCCGGTCGTCCGGGCTGCAGGACGACATCGCGTGGCTGGTCCGGGTCGCCGACGCCTTCGTCCGGCTGCGCTGACGGGCCGGGGCGTACGGCGTGCGCCCGAGGGGTCGCTCAACCGGCCTGGGCAACCGCGTCGTTGACCGCGGCCATCAGGGAGCGCGGGGTGTCGAGGTCCCCCACCACGTGCTCGGACAGCGAGACACCGTAGTCGTCCTGGATACGGGCCGTCGTCTCCAGGAGGGCGAGCGAGTCACAGCCGAGCGCGTCGAAGGTGAGGTCGAGGGCGTCCTCCGGGCTCCCGGTGAACTCCAGTTCCCCCGCGCTCTGGGCGAGCAGGCGGATGATGTCCTGGGCTGCGATCTGTGCCATGGGGAGCTTCTCCTAGGTGTCGGTACGGGGCACTGCGAAGAATCGGTACGCAGGCCAGGGCGAGCATGCGGTACGGGGGCGGGCGTGCGGGTCAGCGCGGGGTGTCCGCGGCGTCCACCCGCCGCACCACGACCGCCGAGTTGAAGCCGCCCTTGCCGCGGGCGAGGACCAGGGCGGCGTCGAAGTCGTAGCGGCGGGGTTCCCCGAGGACCAGGTCGATGCCGTACGACCGGGGCACGGTGGTGGTGTGCGCGGTGGCCGGCAGGACCCGGTCGCGCAGCGCGAGGGAGGCCGCGGCCAGGTCGAGCGGCCCGCCGCCCGCGAACAGCCGGCCCGTCTGCGCCTTCGGGACGGACACGGGCACGGCCCCGGGCCCGAACACCTCCCGGATGACGGCCGCTTCCGTGGCGTCCTCGGCCCGTAGCCCGGCCCCGTCGGCGAATACGGCGCCGACGTCCGCGGGCCGCAACCCGGCGTCGGCGAGGGCGAGTTCGGCGGCCCGGCGCAGGCCCGGCGGGCGTCCGCGGCCGGGGGCCGGGTCGAACGTGGCGGCATAGCCCGCGATCTCGCTGTACACCGTGCGGCCGCGCGACCGGGCCGCGTCCGCGTTCTCTACGATGAGGATCGCGCCGCCCTCGCCCGGCACATAGCCGTCCGCGTGGACGTCGAACGGTGTGTAGGCGCGGGCGGGGTCGGCGGTGGTGCTGACCCGGCCGCCGGAAAGGTGGGACGCCCAGCCCCAGGGGTCGAAGGCGGAGTCGAGGCCGCCGCAGACCACGAGCGGGGTGCCGAGACGGACGGCGCGGCGCGCGTTGCCGACCGCGTCGAGCCCGCCGGCCTGCTCGCTGACCACCACGCTGCCGGGGCCGCGCATGCCGTGCCGGATGGAGATCTGGCCGGTGTTGACGGCGTAGAACCAGGCGAAGGACTCGTAGACGCTCACCTTCGACGGACCTTGCGACCACAGCTTGTTGAACTCCCGGTGTGTGAACTCGAAGCCACCGGTGGCGTTCGAGGTCATCACGCCCATGTCGAACTCCGGGAGCTCGGCCGGGTCCACTCCGGCGTCCTCCAGGGCGCTCGCCGCGGCCGCAAGCGCGTACCGCGTGGAGACGTCCGTCTGGGGCAGGAGCCGCTTCGGGATGTGCTCCTCGGCGTCGAAGTCCCGTATCAGACCGGCCAGCCGGGACGGGTACCGCGCGGTGTCGAACCGCTCGATCTCGCCGATGCCGCTCGTGCCCGAGAGCGTCGCTGCCCAGAAGTCCTCGGTGTTGCGCCCGTTGGGGGCGAGGACGCCGATGCCGGTCACCACGACCTTGTCCGTCACGCGCGCTCCCCACCCGTGCGGCGCAGCACCATGGCGCTCTGGAAGCCGCCGAAGCCGCTGCCCACGCTCAGCACCGTGTCCACCTCCATGTCGCGTGCCGTGAGCGGCACATAGTCCAAGTCGCATTCGGGGTCGGGCTCGTGCAGATTGGCGGTCGGCGGCACCACGCCCTGGTCGATGGCGAGGGCGCAGGCCGCGACCTCGATGGAGCCGATGGCGCCGAGCGAGTGGCCCACCATCGACTTGATGGAGCTGACCGGGACCCGGTAGGCGTGGTCGCCGAGGCTCCGCTTGAACGCGGCGGTCTCGTGCCGGTCGTTCTGCTTGGTGCCCGAGCCGTGCGCGTTGACGTAGTCCACCGTGTCCGGGGCGATCCGCGACTCGTCCAGGGCCGCCCTGATCGCCTCGGCCATCTCGCGGCCGTCGGACTTGAGACCGGTCATGTGGTACGCGTTGAGCCGGGTCGCGTAGCCGGTGATCTCCGCGTAGATGTGCGCGCCGCGCCGCCGGGCGTGCTGGTACTCCTCCAGGACGAACATGGCCGCGCCCTCCGCGAGGACGAATCCGCTGCGCGTGCGGTCGAAGGGGCGCGAGGCCCGCTCGGGCTCGTCGTTGTGCGGGGTTGTCGCCTTGATCGCGTCGAAGCAGGCCACGACGATCGGCGTGACGGGGGTGTCCGCCGCCCCGGCGACCATCATGTCGGCGCTGCCCTCCTGGATCAGGCGGCAGGCGTGGCCGAGCGCGTCGAGGCCCGAGGTGCAGCCGTCGGAGACCATCGCCACCGGGCCCTCGGCCCCAACCGCCCACGCCACCTCGGCGACCGCGGCGCCGGGCGTGAGGTAGTCGAACATGTGCGGCGACAGATACGCCGGGTCGACCTCCCACTGCCGGCCGCCGTCGGAGAGCACGAGGTACTCGCGCTCCAGGCTGGTCGCCGCCGCGACGGCGCTGCCCAGGGTGACGCCGGTGCGGTGCGGGTCCAGCTCGGCGAACTCGGCGCCGCTGTCGGCCATCGCCTCGCGGGCGCAGGCCACCGCGAACTGCGCCGAACGGTCCATCCGCCGGATCTGGCGCGGCGTCAACCCTTCCCGGACGGGGTCGAAGTCGCACTCGCCGGCGACCTGAGACCGGTACGGGCTCGGGTCGAAGAAGGAGATCCGGCGGGTCGCCGTGCGGCCGGAGGTCAGCAGATCCCAGAACTGCTTCGTCCCCGCGCCGCCGGGTGCTCGTACCCCGATCCCCGTGATCGCCACACGGCGTGTCGGTCGTGTCATCGGTCGGTCCTCATTCCTCGCACCTGAGAGACGATTGACGTGTCGTACTTCCCGTTCTGGAAGGCGGGCTCGTCCATGACGCACCGCAGGAACCCGAGAGTGGTGTGCACCCCGGGGCCCGCGACGCGGAACTCGCCGACCGCCCGGTCCATGCGCCGCAGCGCCTCGTCGCGCGTCGGCGCCCACACCACGACCTTGGCGAGCAGCGAGTCGTAGGAGACGGGCACCCGGTAGGGCGCCGCGCACCGCGGCCTCACCCATGCGTGCGCGCAGGGCGGCGGGCAGGTGCGGCGCGGGTGCCTCCTCGATGAGCTTCTGGTGCCTGCGCTGCACGGAGCACTCGCGGTCGCCGACGTACACGGCGTTGCCGTACGCGTCCGCGAGGACCTGGACCTCCACGTGTCGTGCGGTGGGCAGACAGCGCTCGACGAAGACGGCGGGGTCGCCGAAGAGGGCGCGGGCGCGGACGACGGTGTGGCGGTATGCGGCGGCGAAGTCGGCGCGGTCGTGGACGACGGTCATGCCGCGAGCCGCCTTGATGATGACCGGGCGGCTCGCGGCGGGCGGGCCGATGTGCACCGACGGGGCCCGGTAGAAGGCGCCGACCAGGTCCGCGCAGAGCTGGGCCGCGTGCGGCTCGGGCGCCCGGTCGTCCTCGGGGGCCGGGGCGTCGGGCGCCGGCTGTTCGTCCCACTCGGCTTCGAGGGCCAGCTCGCCCGCCCGCAGCCGCAGGGACTTCGGTGGCCGGGGGAACTCCTGGACGAGCCGCACCGCGTGGCGGCGCAGCTCGTCGAGGGCGCCTTCGGTGCCCTCCGTGGTCGTGGTCACGATTGCATCGCCTCCTTGGTGGCGGTGATGAAGGACTCCACGGCCCCGAAGGCCCGGAAGCGCGCGTGCCGTTCGGCGACGAGCTCCGCCGCAGGCAGCGCGCGCAACTCGGCGAGAACCGAGGTCAGCGCCGCGTGCACGCGATCGGCGGCGAGCGCCGGATCGCTGTGCGCGCCCTGTGCGGGCTCGGGTACGACGGCGTCGGCGATGCCGAGGCGCAGCAGTGCGCCCGCGTTGATGCGCAGGGCCTCCGCCGCCTCCGGGGCCATCGTGGGGTCGTTCCAGAGGATCGCCGCGCAGCCCTCGGGGCTGATGACGGAATAGATGGAGTGGGCACAGACGAGGACGCGGTCGGCGACGGCCAGGGCCAGGGCGCCGCCGCTCCCCCCTTCGCCGGTGACGAGGGTGATCACGGGCACCGGAAGTGCGGCCATCAGGCGGATGTTCTCGGCGATGACGACCGCCTGGCCCTGCTCCTCGGCCTCCACGCCGGGGTACGCGCCCGGGGTGTCGACGAACGTGATCACCGGCAGGCCGAGCTTGCCCGCGAGCCGCAGCAGCCGGGCGGACTTGCGGTATCCCGCTGGGGTCGCCATGCCGAAGTTGCGCTCGCGCAGCTCCTTGGTGGTGTGGCCCTTCTGCGTACCGATGACCATCACCGGCAGCCCGTCCAGGCACGCGGGCCCTCCGACGATCGAGGGGCACTCGCCGCCGACGCGGTCGCCGTGCAGTTCCTCGAAACCGGTGAAGAGGCGCCCGATGTAGTCGAGGGTGGTGGGCCTGCCGAGGTGCCGGGCGCGCTGCACGGTGTCCCACACGTCCGCGTCGGGGAGCTGGGCGGGGTCCCGGATCAGCGTGCACTTCGCGGGCGGCGGGGTGCCGTCCGGCCGGGTCGGCTGCGACCCTGCGGCAAGCAGCCGGGTCAGGGCTTCGCGCAGTTCGGCCCGGGGCCGGATGGTGTCCACCAGGCCGTGCTCCAGGAGATGTTCCGCGGTTTGGAAACCCTCGGGGAGGTCCTGCCGGATGGTCTGCGCGATGACCCGGGGACCGGCGAAGCCCATCCGGGCGCCCGGTTCGGCGACGATGACGTCGCAGAGGGTGGCGAAGGAGGCGGCGACCCCACCGTACGTGGGGTCGGTGATCAGCGAGACCGTGAGGATCCCGGCCCGGTCGAGGTCGCCGAGGGTCTGCGCGGTCTTCGCCATCTGCATCAGGGACAGGGCACCCTCCTGCATGCGGGCGCCGCCCGACGCGGTGACGATCAGGAGCGGGACGCGCTCACTGAGGGCCCGTTCGGCGGCGAGAGTGATCAGCTCGCCCACCGCCGATCCCAGGCTGCCGCCGAGGAACCGGAAGTCCGTCACCGCCGCGAGCACGGGGTGCGCGCCGAGGGTGCCGCGCGCCAGGACGACGGCCTCGTCGAGCCCGGTGGCGATGCGCGCCGCCTCCAGGCGCTCCGTGTACTTGGTGTCGGTGAATCGGAGGGGGTCACCGCTCCACACGGGCAAGGGCAGCAGCTCCGTACTGCCCTCGTCGAAGAGCTGGGCGATGCGCTCGGGGGCGGTGAGTCGGTGGTGGTACCCGCAGCCGGGGCACACCCGCAGATTCCGTGTGAGCCGCGGACCGTAGACCAGCTCTCGGCACCGCGGGCACACGGCCCAGTCACCGGCCTGCTGGGGTCGGGGCTCTCCTGTTTGTCTCATGGTGGCCTTATGGGGTCAGGCGGTGGTGACGACGTCGTGAAAGGGGAGCCGGGGCAGCCGGGGGTGCCCGGGCTCCTGGGTGGGACGGCCGATGTTGACGACGGTGACGATCTCCCGGGTGCGGTCGCCGAAGAACGTCCTGTTGATCCCGTCGGCGTCGTAGCCCACGATCGGCCCCGCGGCCAGGCCCGCGGCCCGTACGCCGATGATGAAGTACGCGACCTGGAGGGCGGTGTTGAACAGCGCCGACTCGCGGCGTACCGCGGGATCGGCGAACAGGTCCTTCGCGTGCGGGAGATGGGGGAAGACCTCGGGCAGCGTCTCGTGGAAGCGGAGGTCGGCCGCGAGCAGCGCGACCAGCGGCGCCGACGCGGCCTTCGGCCGGTTGCCCGGGTCAAGGCGGGAGATCAGCTCTTGGCGGGCCGCGTCGGAGCGCAGCAGGACGATGCGCAGGGGCTGCTGGTTCATCGACGTCGGCGCGTACTTCACCAGCTCGTAGACGGCCCGCACCTGGTCGTCGCCGACGGCTTCGGAGGTGAAGGCCGTGGCGGTGCGTGCCTCGCGGAACAGCAGGTCCTGTGCCGTGTGGTCGAGCGCCAATTGCCGAAGGGCTGCCGTGGGGCGCATGTTCCTCCTCGGTGCGGTCAGGGCTCAGCGACGAGGGCGACGACCCGGGTCCAGCCGGCGCCCGCGCCCGCCACGGCCACTGGGAAGCACGACACGGTGAACCCCGTGGCCGCGGGCAGGGCGTCGAGCCGGGCGAGTTTCTCCAGCTGCAGGTAGGGGGCGGTGCGGCCGTAGATGTGCGAGGGCCACAGGTAGCCGTTGTCGCCGGTGCGCCGGTAGTCCTCGATCATGCGGTGCATGGGACGGTCCAGGCCCCAGGCGTCGATGCCGATGACGCGCACCCCGCGCTCGACCAGGTGGGCCGTTGCGGCGCCGGTGAGCCCTGGGTACTCGCGCAGGTAGTCCGCGGAGCCCCACAGCCGGTCGGCCCCCGTCCACAGCAACGCGATGTCGCCGGGGGCCAGTTCATGGCCGGCCTCCTTCAGCGAGGCCACCACGTGGTCGGTGGTGATGCCCTCGCCCGGCGGCACGTGGCGCACGTCCAGGCGGACGCCCGGGCCGTGGCACCACTCCAGCGGCACCTGGTCGATGCTCTGAGCCGGTGCGCCGCCGCTGACCGGGCCGTAGTGCAGCGGGGCGTCCATGTGGGTGCCGGTGTGCGTGGTCAGCGTGACCGTCTCGTTGGAGATGGCCATGCCGTCCGGGAAGTCCTCGGGTGCCAGGCCGAGCACCGTGGCCCCGGTCCGGTGGTCGAGCAGCTCGACGGTGACCGGTGTGGCCTCGCTCGGCGTGGACCGCGTGGCCACACTCAGGTCGATGAACCGCGTCATGCCGCCCCGCTCGTCCGGCGCTCGGCCTCGGACTTGACCGCGCCGAGGTCGTCGACGCTGTTGCGCTCGACGCCGCCCTGGAGCAGCTCGTCGGCCTCCTCGTAGGTGAACTTGCCCGCCACCTTGCCGTCCACGGGGTCCTTGGGCTTGAAGTCGTGCGTGAGGACGAGCTGGGTACGGCTCTCGGTCAGCGGATAGGCACGCCACTCGCCGGCCATGTGTCCGATGAGCGGCGCGAGTTCAAGCTGGCGGTAGGCGATGACATGGCGCTCGTGGTCGATGTCGCGGCGCGACACCCACGACTGCATCTGGCCGTTGACATCGACGACGAGGCGGACGATCTGGTGCGTCTCGGAGTCCTCGATGATCTTCGCCTCCCGCGTGGGCGGGAAGATCCGGGCGTACCCCTCGACGTCGACGAGGACGTCCCAGACCACGTCGACGGGGGCATCGACGGTCACGGTGTGCTCGGTGTGCCGCAGGGCTCGCCGTCCGGCGATGGTGATCTCGGAGTGATTGGCGTAGGCGGCTTCGTACGAGATCTTCGACCGCCAGGCGGTCAGGAACTCGTGCACGTGCGGCTGTTCGGAGAACTTCCGCAGCGCGTCCAGGTCCTTGGCCGCGTACTGCGCGATCACCTGGCCCGTCATGCCACGCGAGTTCTCGTCCACGGGCAGCCATTGGTGGGGCTCATAGCCGAAGCCCTCGATGTATGCGGAGTCGAGCACCAGCTCCCGCAGGCCGTCGAAGAACTGAAGCCGCTGGGCTTCGGTGACCTTGTCGTCGAACCGGTAGATCAGGGTGTGCAGAATCATGGGTGCCTTCCCGGTGCGGGCAGCTCACGGACGGATACGGGATTCATGGGCCCCCGGTGAGGGCGGGGGCCCACGTGGGATCAAGTCTGGAAAGCGGGCCTCAAGCGCTCCTCAAGTCGGACTCACGGACAACTGCTTGAGTGCGGCTTGAGTGGGCCCGCTTACGGTGTGGGGGCATTCCACGAGGGAGTGTCGGTGAGAGGGGGTTCGATGCTCGACATCCGGGTGCTCGGTCCGCTCCGGTTACGTTCCGGAAATGCACTGCCCACACCGACCGCACCCAAGGAAAGGAAGCTCCTCGCGCTGCTCCTCATGAATTCCGGGAGCACCGTTCCGATCAGCACCATCACCGAAGAGCTCTGGTCCGACCGGCCACCCAGGACCGCCGTCACGGCGATCCAGGCGTATGTCCTCAACATCCGCCGCAACCTGGCGGTCGCGCTCGGCCTACGCGGCGTCGATGTGCGGGCCGACCTGCTGCGGACCAGGAACAAGGGGTACTCCTTCCACACCGAGAACTGCCACTTCGACCTGCCCCGCTACCAGACCCTGGAGAACTCCGGACGGCAGGCGCTGCGCGCGGGCGACCGGGACCGGGGCGTACGGCTCCTTCGGCAGGCGGAGGGCATGTGGCGCGGGCCGCTGCTGGCCGGCGTCGACCGGGGATTTCCGCTGCGGGCGGTCACGGCACGCGTCGAGCAGTCACGCCTGACGGCGCGTACGTTGCGCATCCAGGCCGAAATCGGCTTGGGGCGTCATCAGTGTGTGCGGCCCGAACTGGCGGAACTTGTGGCCCAGTTCCCTTTCGACGAACTGCTGCACCGTTACTACATGCTGGTGCTCCAGCGCAGTGGATACCGCACGGAAGCTCTTGACGTATTCCGTCGGCTGCGCCGGGCCATGGCCGAGGAGACGGGATTGGAACCCTCGGGGGAATTGCAGTTGCTGTACCAGGAAATCCATGGCCAAACCCATGGGGCAAGCGACAGAGAGACGAGAGAAAGGACTGTGCCGTGCGGGTTTCCAGTCTCCTCCACTACGGCCTGCAAGTGCCCGATGTGAGCCGGGGCGGCCGGTTCTACGAGGACATGGGGCTGTCGGTGACCGAGCGCGGCGAGGCGCTGGCCGTGCGATGCGACGGCCAGGACCTTGACCGGACGCTGCTCCTCGACGGGCCGGACAAGCGGCTGCATCACGTGGCGTTCGGCGTCGCCCCCGGCGCCCAGTCCACGATGCAGAGGCACCTGGAGGGCCTCGGTGTCCGCCTTGAGGACGCGCCGTCGGCCGAGGTGGAGGGCGGCCTGTGGCTGCGCGACCCGGACGGCAATCGCATCACCTTGCGGGAGGAGAGCCCGTCGCTGCCGGGTCCGGCCGCGGCGCCGCCCATGAACGTGCCAGGTGACTACCGGCGCCTGGGCGAGGCGCGGTGGCCGACCGCCGGCGCACCCGCCCGCCCGCGCCGTCTCGGCCATGTGCTGATCTTCTCCTCGGACGTGGCCAGGTCGGAGCGGTTCTACGCCCGCGTCCTGGGGCTCGGCGTCTCCGACCGCGTGCCGGGTATGGTCACGTTCATGAACTGCGGCCCCGGGGACCATCATGTCTTCGGTCTCGTCCAGAGCACGCACCCCGGCCTGCACCACTCCAGCTGGGAGGTCGGCAGCGTCGACGAAATGGTGCTCGGCGCCCGCAACCTGGCCGAGCGGGGCAGCGAGCTGAGCTGGGGCCTCGGCCGGCACACCTTCGGCTCCAACCTCTTCCACTACATCCGTGACCCCTGGGGAAGCTGGGCCGAGTACTTCCTCGACATGGACCAGATCACGGCGGACTGGGAGCCGCGCGACTGGCAGGACGTCCCCTCTGCGGTCTGGTGCCCGCTGCGCCCGGCCGAGTTCACCGAGAACCTCGAACCCGCCCCGTGACACCTGTGAACCTCCGTGATCCCCGTGACACCGTGAAGGAGACACCGGTAGTGCCCCGCGAACCCTGGTCCCTCGTCAGCTATGCCTCTGCCGCCCACCGCGGCCCCCGCACCGGCATCCGCACCACCGACGGAACCGTCCACGCCGTCTCAGGCGCCCTGGCGGACACGCCACTGCTCGACCTCCTCGGGCGGTGGGCGCGGGTGGAGGAGACGTTGCGTTCATGGCGGCCGGACCCCGCCACCGCCGTGCCGGACGCGGCGCTGCTCGCGCCCCTGAGGTACCCCTCCAAGGTCCTGTGCTCGGGCGCCAACTACTCCAGCCATCTCCAGGAGATGGGCGTCGAGGAGCGGCAGCCGCCCGCCGAGCCCTACTTCTTCCCCAAGATCCCGCGGACCACTGTGATCGGTCCCGACGAGGCGATCACCTTCCCGAGCGGTCCAGGACGGCGGCTCGACTGGGAGGCCGAGCTGGCCGTCGTCATCGGCAAGGAGGGCAAGGGCTTCACCCCCGCCGAGGCCCTCGATCACGTCGCCGGGTACACCATCGCCAACGACGTCTCGGCTCGCGACGCGCTGTGCCGCGAGGACCCGGTGGGTCCGCCGTTCGCGTACGACTGGCTGCGCACCAAGTCCCTCGACGGCTTCTGCCCCCTGGGCCCCGGCATCGTGCCGAGTTGGTTCGTCGACGACCCTCAGGACCTGGGCATCCGGCTGTGGGTCAACGGCGAGCTGAAGCAGGACGCGCGGACCGGCGACATGATCCGGCCGGTGGCCCAGCTGCTGTCCGCCGCCGCCCAGGACATCACGCTGATGCCGGGCGACGTCGTCCTGACCGGCTCCCCGGCCGGGGTCGGGATGGCACGCGGCGAGTGTCTGGAGCCCGGCGACGAGATCGTCATCGAGATCGAGCGGCTCGGCCGGCTGCGCAACACCGTTGGTCCCGCCGGAAGGTGACCCCCGGGGCTTGATGCGGGCCTGTTGCCGGCATCGAGCCCGCGTACGGGGCTCAGGCCCGCATCGGCACGGAGGGGATGTCGGGAAGGCGCACGTCCCGTTGGTCTCGCATCACCTTGCCGGGGTCGATGCCCAGGTCGTCAAGGAGCACCCGGGCGGCGTTGCGCCCGGGCCAGCCGCTCACTCCGCCCCCGGGGTGGGTACAGGCCCCGGTCTGGTAGAGGCGCGGCACCGGCATGCGGTACGAACTCCAGCCCGGCACGGGCCGGTTGGTCCCCAGCTGGTTCGGGACCATCTCGCCGCCCATGTAGCCGCCCTCGACGAAGTGCCGGTTGGCGGCGGCGAGGTCGACGGGGGAGTGGACGGAGCGGGCCAGCTCGTCGCCCGGCTCATAGCCGGTGACGCGGCGCGCGTAGGTGTCGACGAGTCGCTGCGCGTACCTGTCCTTCTCGCCCTCCCAGCGCGCCGGGTCCCCGTGAAGGCGGTAGGGCGCGTAGGTGAACAGGCGTACCGACGCACGACCTTCTGGGAGGCGGATCGGGTCGATGACCGACGGGGCGAGCGCCACCAGCATCCGGTCGTCGCCGGACAGGGTGCCCGCGGCGATGTCCGCCCACTGCGCGGCGAGCCCGCGCAGGGTGCCGAAGGTGGTGGTCACGGGCCTCAACGGGCCGTCAGCAGTAGGGAGTTGAGGAGCCTCGCGCAGGGCGAGGTGGACCTGGAGCACCGACGCGCCGTTGCGCCAGCGGCGCAGCGTGTCGAATTCGGGCGGCAGCTGGACGTCCGGGCCCAGCAGATCGGGCAGCTGGGTCACGTGGGCCGCGGACAGGACGGCCCGGCCGGCCGTGACGTGCTCTCCTCCGGCGGTGACCACCCCGGTGGCGCGCCCGTGCTCCACGACGATGCGCTCGGCCCGCCGTCCGCACAGAACGTGGCCGCCGTGCGCCCGGACGCAGGCCACGAGGGCACGGGGCAGCGCGGCGGAACCGCCGACCGGGATGGCGCCCGAAACGCGGGTGAGGAGCAGCGCGAACTCCGCCGGTACGAAGCCGGTCCCCGGCCGGCTCAGGTTGCCGATCGCCGCCGCGAAACCGAGCAGCAGGACCCGGGTGCGGTCGTCCTCGAAGCGCTCGTGGACCAGGCCGTAGCCGTCGCGGGCCGCGAGCGCGTCCAGGCGCCGGGCCGCGTCCTCGTCCACCGGCCCACCCGTGCCGGGCGGTGCCGAGGAGCGCCGTACGCGCTCGGGAAGCAGTGGCTCGTACTCGGCGAGCAGCTCCAGGAATGCGTGCGCGTCCGCGCGCGAGTAGCGACCGATGGCGTCGGCCGTGGCCTCGGCGCTGCGCTCGACGGCGACCGGCTCGGTGCCGCCGTGGCAGGAGACCAGGGCCGGGGACGGGGCGACATAGCGCAGGCCGTGCTCGGCGACCAGGCCCAGCTCGTCCTCGCCCACGGCCGGGTTGAGCTGGGCATACATGTGGAACGTGGACGCCAGGTCGTCCGCGAAGCCGGGGAGCGTCAGCTCGCCGGTGGAGGTGCCGCCGCCCGGCTCGGCCCGCTCTTCGAGCACCGTGACGGAGAGGCCCGCACGGGCCAGGTAGGCGGCGGCGATCAGGGCGTTATGGCCGGCGCCGATCACCACGACGTCGCTGTGTCCGGTCATGGGGAATCTCCTTCGCTCAGCTGCAGTCGGTCGTCCAGCCCCACACGTCACGTACGTACTGCGCGCTACTGCGATCGAGGTCGAGGGCGCCGTGCGAGACCGCGGTGCGCACGTCCCGCCAGGCGCGCTGCAGCGGGTCGGCCTCGGACAGCATCGCGGACCCGGAGATCTCGACCACCCGGTCGACGGCATCGCGGACGAGGCGGGCGGCGGTCGCTGCGTCCCGCATGGTGCGCGCCACGGTCTCGCGGGTCATGGGCGGCGCGTCGGCGGCCGCCACCGCGCGGTCCAGGAGCAGTTGGGCGATGTCGAGTCCGGCGGCGCCGCGGGTCAGGGCCAGGCGGGCGGTGGCATCGCGCTGGGTGCGCCGCTCGGCCCAGCCGGTCAGGGCCGCTGTGGCCGCTCCCAGGGCGGGCGCGGCGAACAGCGGCGGGCCGCTGCCCGGCAGGGGCACGCGGTAGCAGGCGGCCGCCTCGGGGTCGTCGCTGCCGTCGAGCAGGCTTTCGTGCGGGAAGGCGCGTGCGTCGGGTACGCGGACGTGGTCGACCTGCACCGAGTCGCTCGCCGTGGCCCGCATGCCCGTGGGGCACCAGGTCCCCTCGATCGTGTACTGGCCGCGCGGGACGGCGAAGTACCGTACGCCCCGTGGTCGTTCACCCGCGACGCACAGCAGCGACCAATCGGCGTGCCGCACGCCGCTGAGGAAGTCCCACCGCCCGGTGAGCACCCAGTCGCCGCCGGAACGGGTCGCGCTCCCGGAGGGGCGCAGCGCGCTCGACACGGCCACGTCGGGGCTGTCGGCCCACACCTCGTCCTGCCCGGCGCGCGGCAGGAACGCCGCCATGCGGCCCGACGAGGCGTAGATCAGGCCCACCCACGCGGCGGATACACAGCCGCCGCCGACGATCCGCAGCGCCTGGGCGAGGTCCGTGAACGTGCCCTCGGTGCCGCCGTGGCGGGTCGGAACGAAGTGTCGGGCGAAACCGGCGGACAGGAGCTTCGCGACCACATCAGGCGCCAGCCGCCGCTCCCTGTCGGCGGCGGCCGCGTGGTGGGCCAGGGTGTCGGTCATGCGGTCCGCGGCGGCCGCGAGACCGCCCGGCGCCGTCTGCGGGGTGGCGGCGGTCACGGTCATCGGCGCTCCCCGCTCCGGCGCCACTCCAGGACGCGCCGCACCTCCCGGCCCTCGAACGACACCGTGCCGCAGAGGCTCATCAGTTCGTCGTCCAGGCGGAGTTCACGGATCTGGTCGTGGTCCTTCAGACGCGGCGTATGCGTGATGGTCACCCTGTGGATCACCCGGTCCCCGTCGAGCCGCCACGTCCCCGCGTACCCCATGAAGTCGAGGCGGGTGGGGGTCGTCGGGCGGCGCGTGGAGTCGGCGGTCCGCATGAGGCTCACGGACATATGGCCGTCGTCGCAGTAGATCAGGAGGCCGCGCGGGTCCGGCCCCAGGGGGCCTTCGAGCCGCTCGTCGCCGGGTCCCACCTCGTCGAACGCGGTCAGTTTCCACACACCCGAAAGATCACTTCGCTGCATGGCCATACCGTAGGAAGCGCCCCTCAAGGAAGTGTCAAGCACACGTGGATTAGCCGGCCTTGAGTGTCATCTGAGCACGCCGGCCGAGGGTCGAGGCGATCGGCGGCCACCGGGTCGTCGGTGTCGTTCCGACCGCGGAGGGGTGGATGAAGATCATCAGGACCGAGCCGACCACGACGACGAACGGGGCCGACAGGGGCGTTCCGGTGCCCATGACCGTACTGCGCGAGCTCTCCCTCAGCTCCGCCGGTGCGGCCGCGCTGCGTGTGGCCGCCCGCATCGGCATCGCTGACGTGCTGGGCGAAGCACCGGCCCCCACTGGTGTGTTGGCCGCCGCGCTCAAGGTCGACCCGGAGATCCTGGAGCGGCTGCTGCGCACGCTGAAGTGCTACGGCATCTTCACCGAGACCGCAGAGGGGCACTCGCACACGCCCGCGTCGCGGTTGCTGCGCGAGGACCACCCGGAGAGCCTGAAGTTCTGGGTGCTGTGGGTGACCGAGCCATGGACCTGGGAGCTGTGGCCGCACTTGGAGGAGGCGGTGCGCACCGGCAAGGGGCACTTCGAGGAGCGGTACGGGACGGACTTCTTCACGCATCTGCACCGTGAGTGGCCCGAGTCGACCGAGGTGTTCAACAAGTCCCAGACGGAGCTGAGCCGCCTTGCCTCGGACGCGGTCGCCGAGCGGCTCGACCTGCGGGGCGTAGGAACCCTGGCGGACATCGGCGGCGGCCGCGGCTACACCCTGGCGACGCTCCTGGAGAACAACCCGGACCTGAAGGGCACGCTCGTCGATCTGCCCGCCGCCGTGGCCGAGCCCGATCCGCGGCTGCGCCCCGGGGGTTCGCTGGCATCGCGCGCGCAGGTCATGGCGGGCGACTGCCTCAAGGAGATCCCGGTGGAGGCCGATGTCTACCTCTTCAAGAGCATCCTCGAATGGGGCGACGACAAGACAGTGACCGCGCTGCGCAATGCCGCGCGCGCCGGGCGGCCCGGCAGCCGGATCGTGGTGATCACGAACCTCGTGGACGACAGCCCGGAGATCAAGTACGCCACCGGCATCGACCTGCTGTTCCTGCTCAACACGGACGGCAGGCGGCACACGAAGAAGGGCGTGACCGCGCTCGTCGAGCGGGCCGGACTGCGGCTCGAAGGCGTGGGACCCATCAACTCGCACCTGCACGCGATCGAGGCGTCGATCCCGTCAGGGAGCTGAGCGCTCCTTCTCCTCCAGTACTCGGCGTACTCCCTGTGCACCTCGTGAGCACTCCGTCCTCTTGAGTGCTCCTTGAGTGCGCCACGGAACGATGCATGGCGCAAGGCGTGCGGCCGCCGGGCGACAGCCGCCGGCGGGCCGGCACGCACTGATCTCACCCCAAGTTCCAGAGGCGAAAATGATCATCCATACCTTGGTCTTCTCTTTCTCCGACTCGATGCCCGAGGCGGAGCGGAACCAGTTCTTTTCCGAAATGGACGAGGTCATCCTCGGATCCGGCCTGGCCGAGAAGATCGACCACAAGCCGCACCTGCGGCTGCCGGACGACGACTACGCTCCCGTCTTCGTCTCCAGCGCGATCTCGGAAATCAGCTGCAAGGACCTTCCCACCCTGCAGAAGCTCACGGAGTACGGCAAGCTCGGCGAGTTTCGCGAGAAGTGGCAGCAGAAGTACCCGTACAAGGTGGTCTGGGTGAACCACGAGAGGCTGACGGTCTGAGTTCGTAGGTTCGCCGGTCGTCCGGTTCGAAACGGAGGCGCTTCCGCCACGGCGGAGGCGCCTCGGTCTGTGCTCCGCACGGGCGAAGTCGAGGTGGTGGTGCAGGATCCGGGCGGGAGGTCAGGCGGTGGCCGGCTGGGCGGCGCGGGCGAGTTCGCGGCGGTGGCGCATGAAGGGGCGGGGCCGGTTGAGCGCGAGGACGGCGGTGCGGCGTCCGTCGGGGCGTTCGTAGCAGGCCAGGAAGCTGCGGTCGTCGGGGGAGCCTTCGAGGACGCGCGGGGTGTCGGTGGGGCCCGGCCGGCCGGCGAACTGGATGCGTACGCCGTACTGGTCGGACCAGAAGTAGGGCAGCGCGCGGTGGGTGGCGACGGTGCTGCCGGCCAGCAGGTTCCGGGCGGCCACCGCGGCCTGCTCGGTCGCGCTGGTCCAGTGTTCGGCGCGGGTGCCGGCCACCCTGGCGACATCGCCGACGGCCACGACGTTGGGGAGCGGGGTGGCACAGCCGGCGTCGCAGCGCACGCCGTCGTCGAGCGGCAGCCCGGAGCCGGCGAGCCAGTCGGTGTTCGGGCGTACGCCGATGCCGGTGACCACGACCTCGGCGGGCAGCAGCCGGCCGTCGGAGAGCTCGACCGCGGTGACCCGCCGGTCGGTGCCGCCGCCGTGCAGGCGGGCGACGCCGGTGCCGGTGAGGAGGGTGACGCCGTGGTCGGCGTGCAGGGCGGAGCAGATCCGGGCCATCTCGTCGCCGAGTGGGCCGCGGAGGGGGAGCGGCGCGGCCTCGACGACGGTGACGTGGTGGCCGAGGGCGGCGCAGGAGGAGGCGACCTCGGCGCCGATGAAGCCGGCGCCGATCACCACGACCCTGACCGGGCCCCGGAGTAGGTCCGCGCGCAGCGCCTGGGCGTCGTCGAGGGTGCGCAGGGTGTGGGCCCCGCCGGGCGCGGGCCCGGCGAGGCGGCGGGGGGCGGCGCCGGTGGCGATGACCACGCCGTCGGCGCTCAGGGTCCGGTCGCCGTCGAGCAGCACCGCGCCCGCGGCGGTGTCGAGCCCGACGGCCCGGGTGCCCAGCAGCCATTCGGCGTCGAGTTCGGCGATCTCCTCGGCGTCGGCCAGGGCCAGTTGCTCCGGTCCGGCCGAGCCGGTCAGGAAGTCCTTGGACAGCGGCGGCCGGTCGTAGGGGCGGTGCCGCTCGTCCCCGACGATCACCAGGCGGCCCTCGAACCCCTGGGCGCGCAGGGCCCGCGCGGTGTACAGCCCCGCCAGCGAGGCCCCGATGACAGCGACCGAGTTCATGCGGCGGTGCCCTCCTCGGCGGCGTGGTGGACGTAGATCATGCCGTGCTCGACGGTGACGGGGTGGGTGCGGACCGCCCGGCGTGCGGGCAGGCAGGTGGGCGCTCCGGTGCGGAGATCGAATGAAGCGGCGTGCAGCGGGCATTCGACCAGACACCCCTCCAGCCAGCCGTCCGCGAGCGAGGCGTCCTGGTGGGTGCAGGTGTCGTCGATGGCGTACAGCTGCCCGTCGGCGTTGAAGACGGCGATCGGAGGTGCGGTGTCGATGCGTACGGACTCGCCTGCGGGCAGGTCGGCGAGGTGGCAGACAGGAATCACAGGACCCCCCTGTTACTGTTCGGTATCATCGAGTTTCGCGTTGCGCACGATGAAGCGCTATGCGCAACAGAATCCAGACGGGGAGCGGATGCGTCAAGCGATCCCCGGAAACACCGAGCGCACAGAATCGGACCCGCGAGCGGGTTGCCAGGTGGTGAGATCCGACAGATGACGGACAACGTGGAGGGACGGGCGGAGGGCAGGCCGCCGAAGGGGCCCGCGAGCGCCGTGCAGTCCGTGGACCGGGCGGTGAGCGTCCTGGAGATCCTCGCGCGGCTGGGCGAGGCCGGGGTGACCGAGGTCGCCGACGAGCTGGGTGTGCACAAGTCGACCGCGTTCCGGCTGCTCGGCGTGCTGGAGAACCGCGGGCTGGTGGGGCAGGAGCAGGAGCGCGGCAAGTACTACCTCGGCTCCGGTGTGCTGCGGCTGGCCGGTGCGGCGGCCGTACGGCTGGACATCTCCCAGGAGGGTGCGGCGGTCTGCAAGCAGCTGGCCGACGAGCTGGGGGAGACGGTCAACATCGCGGTGCTGGAGAGCGATGCCGCGGTCAACATCATGCAGGCACGCGGCCCGGCCTCGGTCACCGCGCAGAACTGGCTCGGCCGGCGTACGCCGCTGCACGCCACCTCCAGCGGCAAGGCGCTGCTGGCGTACCAGCCCGCGCCGGTCCAGGAGGCCGTCCTGGGGCGGAAGTTGCCGCGGCTCACGGAGCGGACGGTCACCTCGGCCGCCGAGCTGCGCCGGCAGCTCGGGGAGGTCGTCGAGCGGGGGTTCGCGGTGGCGGTCGAGGAGCTGGAGCTCGGGCTGCGCGCGGTCGCGGCGCCGGTGCGGGCGCACGACGGCTCGGTGATCGGGGCGATCAGCGTCTCGGTGCCCGCCTACCGGCTGGACGAGGAGCGGCTGCCCCAGGTCGTCAAGGGCACCGTCTCCGCGGCCGAGGAGCTCTCCCGGCGGATGGGGTACGCCTGTTGAGCGGCTGACGGGTACGGGTGCGTGGGCGGGGCCGGAGCGGTTGCTCCGGCCCCGCGGCCGTGTCCGGACGCGTCACAGGTCTTTTGCCGACAGCTGGCCCGCACCCCTTGACGGTGCCGAGGCGGCGTTCCCACTATGTCTCTCATCGCGCAACCAGTCGTGCAGTGCGCAACACTGAGGGGTAGGCATGCCACACGAAGTCCATGCCGTCGTCGCGGCGAAACACGGCGCACCGGTCGAGCTGCAGACGATCCTGGTGCCGGATCCCGGCCCGGGCGAGGTGCTCGTCGCCGTACAGGCATGCGGTGTCTGCCACACCGATCTGCACTACCGGGACGGCGCGATCAACGACGCGTTCCCCTTCCTGCTCGGCCATGAGGCGGCCGGCGTCATCGAGTCGGTCGGCCCCGGCGTCACCGAACTCTCCCCGGGCGACTACGTCGTACTCGCCTGGCGGGCCCCCTGCGGCAGCTGCCGGTCCTGCCGCCGCGGCCGGCCCTGGTACTGCTTCGACTCCCGCAACGCCGCCCAGTCGATGACCCTGCTGGACGGCACCCCGCTCAGCCCCGCGCTCGGCATCGGCGCGTTCGCCGAGAAGACGCTGGTCGCGGCCGGGCAGGCGGTGAAGGTCGATCCGTCGGCGCGCCCCGAGGCGGCCGGGCTGATCGGCTGCGGGGTGATGGCGGGGTACGGCGCGGCCGTGCACACCGGGGCCGTCGGCAGCGGTGACACCGTCGCCGTCATCGGCTGCGGCGGGGTCGGCAACGCCGCGATCGCCGGCGCCTCGATCGCCGGGGCGCGCCGGGTCATCGCGATCGACATCGACGAGCGGAAGCTCGACGGCGCCACCCGCTTCGGGGCCACCCACACCGTCAACTCCCGTGGTACGGACGCCATCGAGGCGGTACGGCAGCTCACCGGCGGCAACGGCGCCGATGTCGTCATCGACGCGGTCGGCCGCCCCGAGACCTTCACCCAGGGCTTCTACCTGCGCGATCTGGCCGGGACCCTGGTCCTGGTCGGCGTCCCCGACCCCGACATGCGCATCGAGCTGCCGCTCATCGACCTCTTCTCGCGCGGTGGCGCGCTGAAGTCCTCCTGGTACGGCGACTGCCTGCCCAGCCGGGACTTCCCCCTCCTGATCGACCGCTACCTCAGCGGACGGCTCGACCTCGAAGGGTTCGTCACCGAGACGATCGGCCTGGACGAGGTGGAGTCCGCCTTCGACAAGATGCGCGACGGCCAGGTGCTGCGCTCCGTCGTGGTCCTGTAGCGGCGCGGCACCCCACCGATCCGGTAACGGCACAGCACCCCCGTCGACCACCCCGACCAGCAGGAGGAGGGGCATGTCCCGTACGCCCGCCAACAGTTCCCGTGTGGTTGTCATCGGCGCCGGCATCGTCGGCTGCTCCCTCGCCGATGAGCTGACCGCCCGCGGCTGGACCGACGTCACCGTCCTCGAACAGGGCCCGCTGCCGGCCCCCGGCGGCTCCACCTCGCACGCCCCGGGGCTGGTCTTCCAGACCAGCCCCTCCAAGACCATGACCGAGTTCGCCGCCTACACCGTGCAGAAGTTCGGCTCCCTGGAAGTCGACGGACTGCCCTGCTTCCACCCCGTCGGCGGCCTGGAGGTCGCCACCACCGAAGCCCGCTGGGCCGATCTGCACCGCAAGGCCGGACTCGCCGCCTCCTGGGGCGTGCGCGGGGAACTGCTCACGCCGCGGCAGTGCAAGCAGCTCTGGCCGATGCTCGACGAGACCAGGCTCCACGGCGGCTTCCACACCCCCGACGACGGGCTGGCCCGCGCGCTTCCCGCCTGCCGCGCCCAGATGGAGCGGGCCGCGCGGCACGGCGCCCGCTTCCTGGCACGGCACACCGTCACCGGCATCGAGCGGGAAGACGGCCGGGTCACCGGCGTGCGCACCGACCGGGGCACCTTCCCCGCCGACCATGTCGTCTCGGCCGCCGGTTTCTGGGGCCCGGTGATCGGCGCGATGGCCGGGGTGGACGTGCCCCTGCTCCCGCTCGCCCACCAGTACGCCAGGACCGCACCGCTCCCCGAACTCGCGGGCGCCAACGACCCCCGCACCGAGGCGAGCCGGCCGATCCTGCGCTTCCAGGACCGCGATCTGTACTTCCGCGAGCACACCGACCGCCTCGGCATCGGCTCCTACGCCCACCGCCCGATGCCCGTCGACCCCTTCACCGTCCCCGCCTTCGACGAGGCCGACGTCATGCCGTCGTCGCTGCCCTTCACCGAGGACGACTTCGCGCCGAGCTGGCAGGACAGCGTCACCCTGTTGCCCGCGCTGGGCGCCTCCCGGGTGGCCGAGGGCTTCAACGGGGTCTTCTCCTTCACCCCCGACGGCATGCCGGTCCTCGGCGAATCCCGCGAACTGCGCGGATTCTGGCTCGCCGAGGCGGTCTGGGTCACCCACTCCGCGGGCGTCGCCAAGGCCGTCGCCGAATGGATGACGGACGGCCGCCCCGCCACCGACATCCACGAGTGCGACCTCTCCCGCTTCGAGGACGCCCAGCGCTCACCCGCGTACATCGCCGAGCGCGGCGCACAGAACTTCGTCGAGGTGTACGACGTCATCCACCCGCTCCAGCCGATGGAGCGGCCCAGGCCGCTGCGCACCAGCCCCTTCCACGCCCGCCAGCAGCAGCTCGGCGCGTACTTCCTCGAAAGCGGCGGCTGGGAGCGCCCCCACTGGTACGAGGCCAACGCCCCGCTCGCCGAGGGGCTCCGGCTCCCCGAGCGCGACGCCTGGTCCGCCCGCTACTGGTCGCCGATCGCCGCCGCCGAGGCGCAGACGACCCGCGAGAAGGTCGCGCTGTACGACATGACCCCGCTGCGCAGGCTGGAGGTCACCGGCCCGGGCGCGCTGGACTTCCTGCACCGTATGACCACCAACAACCTCCGCAAGAAGCCCGGCGCGGTCACCTACACCCTGCTCCTGGACGAGACCGGCGGCATCCGCTCCGACCTCACCGTCGCCCGCCTGGCCCCCGACCGCTTCCAGGTCGGCGCCAACTCCCCGGCCGACCTGGACTGGCTGCTGCGGCACGCGCCGGACGGAGTCCAGATCCGCGACATCACCTCCGGCACCTGCTGCATCGGCGTGTGGGGTCCGCTCGCCCGCGACCTCGTCCGGCCGCTGACCCGCGACGACTTCTCCCACGAGGGCTTCGGCTACTTCCGCGCCAAGCACACCCACCTCGGCCATGTCCCGGTGACGGCGATGCGCCTGTCGTACGTCGGTGAGCTGGGCTGGGAGCTGTACACCACCGCCGACCTGGGACTGCGGCTCTGGGACACGCTGTGGGAGGCGGGCCGGGACCTCGGCGTGATCGCGGCCGGCCGCTCGGCCTTCAACAGCCTGCGCCTGGAGAAGGGCTACCGCGCCTGGGGCGCCGATATGACCGCCGAGCACGATCCGTACGAGGCGGGGGTCGGCTTCGCGGTCCGGGCGGACAAGGAGTTCGTGGGCCGGGCCGCCCTCGACGCGAACCGGCCCCTCACCCGCAAGCTGACCGCGCTGCTGCTCGACGACCCGGCCGCCAACGTCCTGGGCAAGGAGCCGGTGTACCTCGACGGTGCGCCCGCGGGCTATGTGACCAGCGCCTCGTACGGCTACACGCTGGGCCGCTGCGTCGCCTACGCCTGGCTGCCGCCGCTCGCCACCGGCACCGGTGTGCACATCGAGTACTTCGGCGAGAAGGTCCCGGCGACCGTCGCCGAGGAGCCGCTCTTCGACCCGGAGATGACCCGAATCCGCCGCTAAGGGCCAGCCCTTAGGGCCCGTCCGGTGCACCGGACGGGCCCGCACACCTCAGACACGCCAGACACGCAGGAGGCCACTGTGTCCCCCACGTACGACGTCATCGTCCTCGGGCTCGGCGGCATGGGCAGCGCCGCGGCCCACCACCTCGCCGCCCGCGGGGCACGGGTCCTGGGCCTGGAGAAGTTCGGACCGGTGCACCACCGCGGCTCCAGCCACGGAGGTTCGCGCATCACCCGCCAGTCCTACTTCGAGGACCCGGCCTACGTACCGCTGCTGCTGCGCTCGTACGAGCTGTACGACAAGCTGGAGCGGGACACCGGCCGCGAGATCGCCACCCTCTGCGGCGGGGTGATGGTCGGCCGCCCCGACAGCCGCACCGTCAGCGGCAGTCTGCAGTCCGCCCGGCAGTGGGACCTGCCGCACGAGATGCTCGACGCCAAGGAGATCCGCCGCCGCTTCCCCACCCTCACCCCCGCCGACGACGAGGTCGCGCTGTACGAGGCGCGGGCCGGGCTCGTCCGGCCGGAGTACACCGTCGCCGCCCATGTCCAACTCGCCACGCAGGACGGCGCCGAGCTGCACTTCGAGGAGCCGGCCACCCGCTGGGAGGAGCTTCCGGGCGGCGCCGGTGTCCGCGTCCACACTCCCGAAGACACCTACACCGCAGGGCAGTTGGTGATCTGCCCGGGCGCCTGGGCGCCCGCGCTCCTCGCGGACCTGGGCGTGCCGTTCACCATCGAACGGCAGATCATGTACTGGTTCGCACCCGACGGCGGCACCGCGCCGTTCGTCCCCGAGCGGCATCCGATCTACATCTGGGAGGACGCGCGGGGCGTCCAGATCTACGGCTTCCCGTCGATCGACGGCCCCGACGGCGGCGCCAAGGTCGCCTTCTTCCGCAAGGGCACCGTCTGCACCCCCGAGACCATCGAACGCACCGTGCACGACCACGAGGTACGCGCCATGGCCGACCAGCTCGCCCCGCGGATCCCGGCCCTGCCCGGCCGCTTCCTCAAGGCCGCCACCTGCATGTACTCCAACACCCCCGACGAGCACTTCGTGATCACCCGGCATCCCGCGCACCCGGATACGGTGACCGTCGCCTGCGGCTTCTCCGGGCACGGCTTCAAGTTCGTACCGGTGGTCGGTGAGATCGTCGCCGATCTCGCGCTGACCGGCGCCACCGCGCACCCCATCGAGCTGTTCGACCCTGCCCGCCGCTTCGCCGGGGAGACCCCCGGCCGACCCGCCGCCGCGGCCGTTTGAGGAGAGCACCCATGACGACCACACCCACCGAGTCCGTGCCGGCGGCGCCCGCCGGGCCCGCGACCGGCGTCGCCCCGAGCCTGATCACCACCCTCGCCGGCCACTACTACACCGACCCCGAGATCTTCCGCCAGGAGCAGGAGAAGATCTTCGAACGCCTGTGGTTCTGCGCGGTACGCAGCGCCGACCTGGGCAGGCCCGGCGCCTTCCGCACGGTGCGGGTCGGCCGGGAGAGCGTACTGATCACCCGCAACCGCGCCGGCGAGCTGCGCGCCTTCCTCAACGTCTGCCGCCACCGCGGCGCGCAGCTGTGCACCGAGGAGTCCGGCGAGGTCCGCCGCAACCTCCAGTGCCCCTACCACGCCTGGACCTACGACCTCGACGGGCGCCTGATCGCGGCCCCCAACCTGCAGAAGATGCCGGACATCGACCGCACCGAGCGCGGCCTGGTCACCGTCCCGCTCCGCGAGTGGCTCGGCTACGCCTGGGTGTGCCTGGCCGACGACCCGCCGTCCTTCGAGGACACCGTGATCGGTGCGGCCGTCGAGCGGCTGGGGGACCCGGCCGCCATCGACCGCTACCGCACCGAGGGTCTCGCCCTCGGCCGGCGCATCGGCTACGACGTGCGCGCCAACTGGAAGCTGATCATCGAGAACTTCATGGAGTGCTACCACTGCGCCACCATCCACCCCGAACTCACCGACGTCCTCCCGGAGTTCGCCGACGGCTTCGCCGCCCAGTACTACGTCGGCCACGGCGCGGAGTTCGCCGACGAGGCCGCGGGGTTCACCGTCGACGGCAGCGCGGGCTTCGACCGGCTGCCCGGTATCGAGGACGTCCAGGACCGCCGCTACTACGCGATCACCGTCCGGCCGCAGGTGTTCGTCAACCTCGTCCCCGACCACGTCATCGTCCACCGGATGTTCCCCACGGCCCCCGACCGCACCCTCGTCGAGTGCGACTGGCTGTATCTGCCCGAGGTCGTCGACTCCGGCGCGGACGTCTCCCGGTCCGTCGAGCTCTTCCACCGGGTCAACACCCAGGACTTCGACGCCTGCGAGCGCACCCAGCCCGCCATGCACTCCCGGGCCTACCGCGCCGGCGGGGTGCTGGTGCCCAGTGAGCACCACATCGGCGCCTTCCACCGCTGGGTCACCGACCGCCTGGAGGGGGAGCATGGCTGAGCTGTCCATCGACGGCCGCCGACCGCCCGCGCTCAGAGCCCTCATTGCCGAACTCGTGCCAGGACGCATCGGACAGGTCCTAAAACGCCGGGCCGTGTCAGAGGCACCGGATACGGTGCGTATGTGCAGATCAACGGGGCTGGGGACGAAAGGCCGGGGACCGCGCTGCTTCTGGCGGCCGCCCCCGCAGGCAAGGGCGCGCTCGTGGATACGAGCAGGGTGGTTCCCGCGCTGGCGGCCATAGCACCGGCCACCTGGACCGGCATCGCGGCGACCACTCTCATCGAGCTGGCCGACCCCGCTGACCCGCAGGCCGTACTGACCCGCATCCGGGGCGCCGCCGCCACCGAGGGCCCGCTGACGGTTGCGCTCGTCGGCCAGCTGCAACTCGACCGCCGGCAACAGCAGATCCATTTCGCGCTCGCCCGGACCATGCCCGCGACGGTCCGCTACACCGCCCTGCCATGGGCCTGGCTCGTCCGGACGCTGCAGCAGCGCCGCCCCGACACCACCACTGTCTACGCCGACCTGGTGGCCGACGCCGAAGTCTGGCACCTGCTCAAGGACCAGCCGCTGCCCTTCGGCGGCGCACGCGCGTACGGCGTCATCTCCCCGCCACCGAGCCGCCGCCGGACCATCCAGCCCCGCTACGCGCAGGCCCTGGCCCAGATCATGCGCAGCGGCCACCGCCCCCGCGACGAGCAGCTGCACCACGAGGTCCTCCGCCGCGTCGACATCACCGAGGGCGCCCTCGTCGTCGGCCCCGAGCCCCCCGCAGCACCCCCGCCTCCCTCTCCGCCTCCCTCCCCGCCGCAGCAGGCGCAGAGGGCCGTCTCGCCGGTCGATGTACCCCACGAAGCCGTGGCGCCCGTGGAGGCCGACCCGCACGAAAGGATCGTCGCCGCCTCAAAAGCGGGCCGTCATGACGAGGCGGCCGAGCTGGCGGCCGCCGCTGAACGACACGCGGTGCAGACGTACGGGGCGAACACCTTCGCCGGCGTCCATTGGGTCGAGGTCCGGGCCTTCCTCGCCACGGTTGCCCAGGACCCCGGCACCAGCTGCCAGTTGTGGCTGCAGGCCGCCGAGACCCGTCTCGACGTCCTGCAACAGGCCCCCGAAGCCCACGATGTCGAGACCGCCGTCGACAGAGCACACCACCAGTGGACGCAGCTGCGCGACGCCTCCGCAGCACGCGCGTTCGCGCCCCGGCTCCTCGCCCTGCGCCACCGAGTACCGGGCCGTCAACCCGGCGCGCTCGACTCCATCCAAAGGGCGCTGGAGCGGCTCAACAGCATGCCGGGACAGTGACCGAGGGGCTTGAGCGGCGCCGCGGCCGACATCGCCGGGGCGCGGCAGCGGGCATCGCAGATCGATCCTTCACGGGGGAGGGGCAACCAGCGGCTCCAGGGCCGTACGGGAATGGATGAAGGGGTGTTCATCATTCGTCGCTAGGATGGCTCCATGGGCCACGGAATGGACAACCGCAGCACCACCCGCGAACGCCTGGACGCCGTCGGGGCCGCCGATGTCGCCGCGACACTCCAGGCCCTGTCCACGCCCTCCCGGCTGCGTATCCTCGCCCGCCTCCAGGAGAGTCCCTGTGCGGTCGGCGATCTCGCCGCCGCCGTCGGCATGGAGCAGTCCGCCTGCTCCCACCAGCTCCGGCTGCTGCGCAACCTCGGTCTGGTCACCGGCGAGCGCAACGGTCGTTCGATCGTCTACGCGCTTTACGACCACCATGTCGCCGAGCTGCTCGACCAGGCGCTCTTCCATGTGGAGCATCTGCGCCTGGGGCTGCGTGACGCTCCATCAGAAGCACCCGACGCGGTGCGCCGCTGACGGGCACCCGCCGTGTAGCCTGCACATACCACGCGCATTTCCCATACAGCTCGTATGCCGTGCCGTCGATGTGCGTGGATCTTCACGAGTGGGGGAGCGGGCGATGCAGTCGGGGCGCGAGAAGGCCTACGCGTATCTCAAGGACAGCGTGCTGAGCGACCCGGAGATGCAGGACCGCTTCCTGTCCGAGCAGGAGATCGCCGACCGGATCGGCGTCTCGCGCACCCCCATCCGCGAGGCCCTGCTGCTGCTCGCCGCCGAGGATCTGGTGCGGCTGGTCCCCAAGCGCGGGGCGCATATCGCCCCGCTGTCCGGCCGGGAGATCGCCGAACTGATCGAGATGCGCGGCCTGATCGAGCGCTTCGCCGCCGAGCGTACGACGGCCGAGGGCACCGTGCCCGTCGAGGAGTTGACCGGCATCCTCGCCCGGCAGGACGCCCTGTGCGGCGCCGGCAGCGTCCAGGAGTTCCTCGCCGCCGAACTGCGCTTCCACGCCGCCCTGGTCGCCGCCGCCGGCAACGCGCTGATGAGCCGTCAGTACACCGCCCTGCGCAGCCGCCAGGCCAGGGCCGGCGCGATCCCGCTCTACCGCTCCGACCAGCGCCGGCACGAGGTCCTCGCCGAACACCGGGGGATCCTCGACGGGCTGGCCGCCGGCGACGCCGCGGCCGCCTGCGCGGCCATCGACCGCCACCTCCAGGCGACCCAGCGCATCCTGCTGGCCGCCTGACCGGCCGCCGCCGCACGGGGCGCTGGAGCGGCGGGCGCTACAGCCGGCGGTTGTCCAGCACGGCCACGGCCCGCCGCACCCGCTCGGTCTCCTCGATGTCCGCGTCGGCGACCAGCAGTTCCGGCGCGCTGCCCGCCTGGGCGCGTACCGTCCCGTCGGGGCCGACCAGCACGCTGTGCCCGACGCCGGTCGGCGCCTTGGTGTGCTCCTCCGGATCGGCCGCCGGGTCCGGGGCGGCCTGGCCGACGGCCGCCAGCCACACCGTCGCGTCCAGGGCGCGGGCCCGCACCAGCAGGTCCCACTGCGCGCGCTTGCCCGGTCCCGCGCCCCAGGCGGCGGGCAGCACCGACACCGTCGCCCCGGCGTCGGCGTGGGCCCGGAAGAGCTCCGGGAACCGCAGGTCGTAGCAGGTCGCCAGGCCCACCCGGACCCCGTCGACGTCGATGGTGACCACGCGGTCGCCCGCGGCGACCGTGTCGGACTCCCGGAACCCGAAGGCGTCATAGAGGTGGATCTTGTCGTAGGACTCCTCGACATCGGGCCCGGTGGCCAGCAGGGTGTTGGCGACCCGCCCGTCGGGCGCCGGGGTGAACATGCCGACCACCACCGTCACCCCCGTCTCACGGGCGACCGAGCGCACGCCCTCCGCCCACGGTCCGTCCAGCGGCTCGGCCACCGGCCCGAGCGGCACCCCGAACCGCGCCATGGAGGCTTCGGGGAGTACCGCCAGCCGCGCCCCCTCGCGGGCCGCCCGGCGCACCTGGTCCGCCACGGCCGCGAGATTCTCCTTCGGGTCAATCGATGCCGTCATCTGGCACAGCGCGATACGCATGCGGTCCCTCTTCCCTCGTGCTTCCCTCGTGCTTCCCTTGTGCCCATCCTGCCTGAGCCGCGTACGGAAACGGCCCGGCCCCGCGAGTGCGGGCCGGGCCGTCGGGGCACCGGAGGGGTTACCGGGTCCCCGTACCGGCGACCTCCTCGGGACGCAGCAGGGCCGCGAGCCGCTCCGCCGGGAGCAGCCCCTGCTCCAGGACCAGTTCGGCGACCCCGCGCCCGGTGGCGAGGGCTTCCTTGGCGATCGCGGTGGCGGCGGTGTAGCCGATGTGCGGGTTGAGGGCGGTGACCAGCCCGATGGAGTTCTCCACGCTCGCGCGCAGCGTCTCGGTGTTGGCGGTGATGCCCACCACGCAGCGCTCGGCGAGGGTGCGGCAGGCGGCGCCGAGGTGGGTGATGCTCTCCGAGAGGGAGTGCAGGATGATCGGCTCGAACGCGTTGAGCTGGAGCTGGCCCGCCTCGGCGGCCATGGTGATGGTGACGTCGTTGCCGATGACCTCGAAGGCGACCTGGTTGACGACCTCCGGAATCACCGGGTTGACCTTGCCGGGCATGATGCTCGAACCGGCCTGCACCGGCGGGAGGTTGATCTCCGCGAGGCCGGCACGCGGGCCGGAGGACAGCAGCCGCAGATCGTTGCAGCTCTTGGAGAGCTTGACCGCGATGCGCTTGAGGACGCCGGAGAGGTGGACGAACGCCCCGCAGTCCTGCGTCGCCTCGACGAGGTTGGCGGCGGTGACCAGCGGCAGGCCGGTCAGCGCGGCCAGGTGGTCGCGGGCCGCCGCGGCGTAGCCCTTGGGCGCGTTGAGCCCGGTGCCGATGGCGGTGGCCCCGAGATTGATCTCGTGGACGAGCAGTACGGCCTCGGCCAGCCGGCTCTGGTCCTCCTCCAGCATCACCGCGTACGCCGAGAACTCCTGGCCCAGCGTCATCGGCACCGCGTCCTGGAGCTGGGTGCGGCCCATCTTCAGGACGTCGCGGAACTCCTCGGCCTTGGCGGCGAATGCCTCGCGCAGCACGGTCATCGCGTCGAGCAGCTCCCGTACGGCGCTGATCGTGGCGACGTTCACCGCGGTCGGGTAGACGTCGTTGGTCGACTGGCTGAGGTTGACGTGCTCGTTGGGGTGCAGATGGCGGTAGTCGCCCTTGTCGTGGCCCAGGATCTCCAGGGCCCGGTTGGCGATCACCTCGTTGGCGTTCATGTTCGTCGAGGTGCCGGCGCCGCCCTGGATGACGTCGACGATGAACTGGTCGTGCAGCCGGCCGTCGGCCCGGATCTCGCGGCAGGCGGCGGTGATGGCGTCGGCCCGCTCCGCGTCGAGCAGTCCGAGGTCCTGGTTGGCGCGGGCGGCGGCCTCCTTGACGGCGGCGAGCGCGTTGATCAGGTGCGGGTAGGCGGAGATCGGCGTACCGGTGATGGGGAAGTTCTCCACGGCGCGCAGGGTGTGCACGCCCCAGTACGCGTCGGCGGGTATCTCGCGGTCGCCGAGCAGATCGTGTTCGCGGCGGTGGGCGGCGGCGGTCATGGTGCGGGTGGTCCTTTGCGAGGTGGGTCGGCGACGGGCGCCGTGCGGGGTGAGTGGGCGCGGCCCAGGGAGAGGTGACGTGGCGTCAGGGGCGGGTGGGGTGGATGTCGGCGGCCGGCGGGGCGAGCGCGCCCGCCGCCCGGAGCGCCCCGACCGGGGCGCCGCCACCGATGACCGGTGTGGTGGCGAAGGCGGCGAGGACCTCGGGATCGACCCCGCAGCGGGCCAGGGCCGCGGCGGTCACCGGCATCCGGGCGCGGTCGGCGCCGTCGGCGATCTTCACACCGACGGCCCGGCCGTCCGGCAGCGCCGCGATCTGCACGCCCTCGAAGCCGTCCTTGGCGAGCAGCCCCGGAACGGCCCGCACCAGCCGGGCGACGTCCCGTGTGCTGCCGGAGACCATCTCGGGGTGCTCGCGCATGGCGTGCGCGACCCGCCCCTCGTCGGTGCCGGCAGCGGCGGTCGCGAGCCGGGCGGCGGCCCGGGTCAGCCCGTGCAGCGAGACGGCGAACAGCGGCGCGCCGCAGCCGTCGACGGTGACGCGGGCGATGCCCTGGCCGGTGAGGTCCTCGACGGTCGCGGCGATCTCCGCCTGCAGCGGGTGCCCCGGGTCGAGGTAGTCCGCCGGCGGCCAGCCCCGGGTTCGGGCCGTCAGCAGCATGGCGGCGTGCTTGCCCGAGCAGTTCTGGGCGAGCCGGGTGGGGCCAAGGCCCCGCCCGATCCACTCGTCCCGTACGGCGCTCCCGTACGGCAGGTCGGGGACGTTGCGCAGATCGTCCTCGGTCAGCCCGGCGGTGGTGAGGATGCGCCGGGCGGTGGCCAGGTGCCGCTCCTCGCCGGAGTGGCTGGCCGCGACCAGCGCCAGCGCCTCGTCGTCCAGGGGTGGCAGCCCCGCGCGCAGCAGGCCGACCGCCTGGACCGGCTTGAGCGCCGAGCGCGGGTAGAAGGCGGCCTCGATGTCGCCCGCCTGGAACACCACGCTCCCGTCGGCCGCCAGGACCACCACCGATCCGTGGTGGACGCCCTCGACGATGCCGCCGCGCACCACATGGGCGACGGGAGCGTGGGCCGGTTCGCGGACCTCGGGCGGTGCCTGGGGAACGCGGCGCGGCAGGGTGGTGCTCTGCATCATGATCTTTCTCGGTGCTTTCGGTGCTCTAGGTGTTGTCGGTGGGGTGGCCGCCCGCGGCGTTCTCCCGCTCGGCCGCAGCCCGTACGGCCCCGACCCGGCCCCGTACCAGGAACCAGCCGCCGACCAGCGCGGCCACGATCAGGGGGAGGGAGAGGATGGTGGTCCGGCCGGCGCCGCCGTCGGCCCACATCAGGACCAGGACCAGGGCGAGGAAGACCAGGGTGACGCTCTCGGTCCACGGGGAGCCGGGGAGCCGGTAGCCGGGGCGGACGAGCTGCCCGGCCTGCGCCTTCCGCCAGAAGAGCAGATGGCAGAGCATGATCATGGCCCAGGTGCTGAGGATGCCGATCGCCGCGAAGTTCAGCACGATCTCGAACGCCTCGCTGGGCACGACGTAGTTCAGCCCCACGCCCAGCACGCAGACCCCCGACGTGAGCAGGATGCCGCCGTAGGGGACATGGCTGCGGCTCATCACGCCGGTGAACCGCGGCGCGGATCCGGACATCGCCATCGAGCGCAGAATGCGACCGGTGGAGTAGAGGCCGGAGTTGAGGCTGGACATCGCGGCGGTGAGCACCACCAGGTTCATCACACCGCCGGCCGCGGGCACCCCCACGTGGGACAGCACGGTCACGAAGGGGGACTCGTCGGCCGAGTACGCGTTCCAGGGCAGCAGCATCGTCAGCAGGACCACCGAGCCGACGTAGAACAGGCCCACCCGCCACATGATGGAGTTGATCGCCTTGGGCATGACCTTCTCCGGCTCCGCCGTCTCACCCGCCGTGACACCGACCAGCTCGACCGAGGCGTAGGCGAAGACGACGCCCTGGACGACCAGCAGCATCGCCAGCGTCCCGGTGGGGAAGACCCCGCCGTTGTCGGTGATCAGGGAGGGGCCGGGGGAGTGGCCCGCGACCGGGTGCTGGGTGACCAGCAGGAAGATGCCGATCAGCATGAAGACGACCAGCGCGCCGACCTTGACGATCGCGAACCAGAACTCCAGCTCACCGAAGATCTTCACGGAGATCAGGTTCACGGCCAGGACGACCGCGAGCGCGATCAGGGCGATCACCCACTGCGGGATGTCGGAGAACATGCCCCAGTAGTGGGTGTAGGTCGCCACCGCCGTGATGTCGGCGATGCCGGTGGTGGCCCAGTTCAGGAAGTACATCCAGCCCGCGACGAACGCCCCCTTCTCGCCGAGGAACTCCCGGGCGTAGGAGACGAAGGCGCCCGAGGACGGCCGGTGCAGCACCAGCTCTCCCAGTGCGCGGACCACGAGGAAGGCGAAGACGCCGCAGACCGCGTACGCCACGGCCAGCGAGGGCCCGGCGCCGGCCAGTCGGCCGCCCGCGCCGAGGAACAGCCCGGTGCCGATCGCGCCGCCGATGGCGATCATGTTGACGTGCCGGGACTTCAGCGCCTTGCTGTAGCCGGCGTCTCCCGCGTCGACGTGCTGCGGCGCGGGCCGCTGCTCGGGCTGCCGGTCCGCCGTCCGGAGGTGCTGCTCGCTCATGCCGGGACCTCGCTTCGCTCGGCCTCGGCTGCGCACGGCGCGCACCTTGGCATGGTGATCTCGCTGCGATGGCTCACGCGTGATCCTCATTTCCTGTGGAGGGGCTCGTACGGTCGGGCGGCCGCACGATGGTGGTCAGCGTCGACTCGACGCGTGCGAGGTGGTGCTCCATGGCCTCGGCCGCATCGTGCTCGGACTGGTCGATCAGGGCCTCGACGATCGCCCGGTGCTCCCGGTTCGCCTGCTCGCGCCGACCGCCGAGCTCGTTGAGGAAGGCCGACTGCCGGGCCAGCGCGTCGCGGATCTCCTCGATCACCCGCCGGAAGACCGGGTTGCGGGCCGCCTGGGCGATGGCGAGGTGGAAGAGGGTGTCCATGGCGACCCAGGCGGTGGTGTCGGTCTCCCGCTCCATCCGCTCCAGCAGGTGACCGAGCTGGTCGAGGTCCTCCGGGGTGCGGCGCACCGCCGCGTACCCGGCCACGGGGATCTCCACATGCCGCCGCACTTCGAGGAGGTCGCTGGCCGCGTAGTCGCCGAAGGTGGGGTCGGCGACCGCGCCGTCGGAGACGACGAAGGTGCCCTTGCCGGTACGCGACACGGTCAGCCCCATCGTCTGGAGCGCCCGCAGGGCCTCGCGGAGCACGGGTCTGCTCACTTCCAGGCGACGGCAGAGCTCTGCTTCCGAGGGGAGCTTGTCCCCGACCGCGTAGTCGCCCCGTTCGATGGCGCCGCGCAGATGGTTCAGTACCGCTTCCATCGCACTGACCCGCCGGGGCAGATCGCCAGCTGTCTGGCTGTCTGACAGGTTCACCCCGGGATCGTCGATTCCGGTGGGGGGCGCTGTCAAGAGGTGTGACGGTCCTCGTGGAATTTCGGCCCGGCAGGTACGTCGCCCCTGGTCACAGTCGGCGACCCGGCGGTGTCACTGCGCGTCCGCCCACTGGTAGCGGTGCTCGGGCCGACCGGTGTCGCCGTACTTGAGCGTGAGGGCGATATGGCCGCTGCGTTCCAGATGCTTGAGGTAGCGCTGGGCGGTGGAGCGGCTGACGCCGGAGCGCTCGGCGACCTCGTGCGCGGACAGCGGGCGCCCGGCCTCGTCCAGGACGCGCCGCACCAGGTCGACGGTGGCCGCCGAGTGGCCTTTGGGCAGCTCGGTGTGCGGGGAGCCGGCGGTCCGGAAGGCACCGAAGATCCGGTCGACCTGCTCCTGGCCGGCCTCGCCGCGGCCGCCCACCCCCTCGACCGTGCGGCGCAGCGCGGCATAGCCGTCGAGCTTGGCCCGCAGTCCGGAGAAGCCGAAGGGCTTGACGAGGTACTGCAGCGCACCGGAGCGCATGGCGTCCTGGATGGTGTGCACATCGCGGGCCGCCGTCACCATGATCACGTCCGCGCGGTGGCCCAGCTGCCGCAGCCGCCGCACCAGGGCCAGGCCCGTCTCGTCCGGGAGGTAGTGATCGAGCAGCACCAGGTCGACCCGGGTGCGCTCCAAGGCGGCCAGCGCCTGGGCGGCGGTGTGGGCGCGGCCGGCCACGCGGAAGCCGGGCACCTGGGAGACGTACGCGGCGTTGATCTCGGCGACATGGAAGTCGTCGTCGACGACCAGGACATCGATCATCGTGCCGCTCCGATCGCCGTGGCGCTGCGCCCGTCGCCGTTCAGCGCCGGGGCGAGCGCGTCGGGCAGGACGACGGTGAACACCGCACCGCCGCCCGCGCGGGCGGTCACCCGGGCCATGCCGCCGTGGCGCTCGGCGAGCCGGCGCACCAGCGCCAGGCCGATGCCCCGGCCGCGGTGGAAGGGCACCGGCCCCCGGGCGGCTCGGTCGCCCCCGGCCGGCACCGCGGCCTTCGTGGACCACCCCTCGGCGAAGATCCGCTCGCGCAGCTCGGGGGGCACCCCCGGCCCGGTGTCCGAGACCCGCAGCACGGCCGTGGTGCCCTCGCAGCGCAGCTCCACCTCGACGAACGGCTGCTCGCGGCGGCGCCCGGCGGTGGCGTCCAGCGCGTTGTCGAGGAGATTGCCCAGTACGGTCACCAGGTCGCGGGGGTCGACGACCGCGTCGGGCAGCAGCGTGGCGGACGACACCCGCAGCGACACCCCGCGCTCGGCCGCGATGGCGGCCTTGCCGACCAGCAGCGCCGACAGCAGCGGGTCGTGCACCCGCTCGGCGATCTGCTCGGCGGAGGCCCGGTGCGCGCCGGTCACTTCGGCGACGAACTCCACCGCCTTGTCGTGCCGGCCCAGTTCCAGCAGTCCGCGGACCGTGTGCAGCTGGTTGGCGTGCTCGTGGTCCTGGGCCCGCAGCGCGTCCAACAGCCCCTGGGTGCTGTCCAGTTCACGGCCCAGCAGCTCCAGCTCGGTGCGGTCCCGCAGCGTCACCACGGCCCCGCCGTCCCGCGTCGGCACCCGGTTCGCGATCAGCACCCGCCCGCCGCACACGGCCAGCAGATCCTTCCCGTCCACGCGTCCGGCCAGCACATCCGCCGTCCGGCCCGGTGGCAGCACCTCTTCCAGCGCCCGTCCCGCGGCCCCCGCACCGATCCCGAGCAGCCGCCCGGCCTCGTCGTTGACCAGCCGGATCCGGCCCCGCCGGTCGAAGGCCACCACGCCCTCGCGGATGCTGTGCAGCATCGCCTCGCGCTCGTCGAGCAGTGCGGAGATATCGGCGAACGCCACCCCGTGCGTACGGCGGCGCAGCCGGCGGGAGAGGGCGACCGCGGCCAGCACGCCGACGGCCAGGGCCGTACCGGCGTACCGCAGCACGGTGGGGATGGTGCCCAGCAGCCGGCCGCGGACGCTGTCGTAGGCGATGCCGACCGAGACCGCGCCGACGATCCGGCCGCGGGAGTCGCGCAGCGGCACCTTGGCGCGGGCCGAACGCCCCAGCGTCCCGGTGTCGATCTGCCGCACCTCCCGACCGGCGAGGGTGCGGCTGGGGTCGGTGGAGACATGCCGGCCGATCTCGGCGGTGCGGGTGTGCGACCAGCGCACCCCGCGGGTGTCCATCACCACGACGTACAGCGCGCCGGTCGCCCTGCGGATCCGCTCCGCCTCCGCCTGCACCGGCCCGCGGGCGTCCGGCTCGGTGGCGACGAGCCGGGCTGCGAGAGCCGGATCGGCGGCCGCGGTCTGGGCGATGGACAGCGCCCGCCGCATCGCCTGGTCGTCCAGCTCGGAGCTGAGCGGGGCGAGGAACAGGCTGGTGGCGAGCACCAGCACGCCGGTGGTGAGGGCCACCTGTGCCGTCAGCACCTGCGCGAAGACGCGCCGGGGCCAGTGGATCCGCATGGCTCTCCCTCGTCTCGGGCCCTCCGCACCCGCGCGGAACCGACGCCCTCTTCTTACGCCGCCGAGTCCGCGACGTAAGCCGTTCGTGAGCAACTGTGCACCCCCTGTATCGCGGTTGTCGTTTCTAGCGTGAGCAAAACGAGCACAACAGGGTTTGCGCGCAGAAAGGCAGCTTGTGCCCACAAGGCGGACTGTGGTCCGGATCACTCCTAGCCTGCCGGGCCATGAGCAGCCACACGAGCCCCGCTATCGAACTGCGGGGAACGAGCAAGACGTTCCGGACTCCGTCGGGGGCGCCGCACACCGCCGTCCGGGATCTGGACCTGGTCGTCGAGCGCGGTGAGTTCGTCGCCGTGGTCGGCCCCACGGGGTGCGGCAAATCCACCACCCTGACCCTGATCAGCGGGCTGGAGGAGCCCACCGAGGGCGAGGTGCTGGTCGCCGGTGAGCCGGTCCGCGGCATCGGCGAGAAGATCGGGTTCGTCTTCCAGCAGGACGCCGTCTTCCCCTGGCGCACCGTGCTGTCGAATGTGATGGCCGGCCCCCGTTTCCGCGGCGTACCCAAGTCCGAGGCCCGGAAGCGGGCGCGCGAATGGCTCGCCCGGGTCGGTCTGGCGGCCTTCGAGGACCGCTATCCGCATCAGCTCTCCGGAGGTCAGCGCAAACGGGTCGCGCTCGCCGCGACCTTCGTCAACGACCCCGAACTCCTGCTCATGGACGAGCCGTTCTCCGCACTCGACGTGCAGACCCGGGCGCTGATGTCGGACGAACTCCTGGAGTTGTGGTCGGGGACCGGCGCCTCCGTCGTGTTCGTCACCCACGACCTGGAGGAGTCGATCGCGCTGGCCGACAAGGTCGTGGTGATGACCGCCGGCCCGGCGACCGTCAAGGAGGTCTTCGAGGTGGATCTGCCGCGCCCCCGCCAGGTCGAGTCGGTGCGGCTGGAGCCGCGGTTCATCGAGATCTACCGGGAGATCTGGTCCTCGCTCGGCGAAGAGGTCCGGATCACCCGCGAGAGGGGTGCCGCCGATGCCGCCTGAGACCGTCCCCGCGCGACGCGTCGGGGTGACCACGTCCCGTGCGGGAGCGGACCGTTCGCGGGAGCGGGCGCGCACCGCACGCAACCACCGGCTGCTGGTCCACGGCGCGCGGGTGCTGCTGCTCGTCGGGCTGATCGCACTGTGGGAGTGGCTGGCCCGGGCCGCCGTGATCGATCCCTTCAACTTCTCGATGCCGTCGAAGATCTGGGACCAGATGACCCAGTGGGCGCTGCACGGCACCCCGCAGGGCTCGTTGTGGGAGCAGGTCTGGTACACGCTCTACGAAGCGCTGCTCGGCTGGGTCATCGGGGTGGCGGGCGGGGTGGTGCTGGGCATCGCGCTCGGCCGGATCCGCTTCCTCGCCGATGTCCTCGGGCCCTACATCAAGGTGCTCAACGCGCTGCCGCGGATCGTGCTCGCCCCCATCTTCCTCATCTGGTTCGGTCTGGGACCGGCCTCCAAGGTCGCCTCCGCCGTGGTCCTGGTCTTCTTCCCGGTCTTCTTCAACGCCTTCCAGGGCGCCCGGGAGGTGGACCGCAACCTCGTCGCCAACGCCCGGATCCTCGGCGCGAGCAGCCGCCAGGTCACGCTGCGGGTCGTGATCCCCTCCGCCACCTCGTGGATCTTCACCAGCCTGCACGTCAGCTTCGGCTTCGCGCTGATCGGCGCGATCGTCGGCGAGTACATCGGCGCGACCAAGGGCCTCGGCCTGCTGGTCTCGGCGTCGCAGGGCACCTTCAACGCGGCCGGCGTCTACGCGGCCATGGTGATCCTGGCCGTCGTCGCGCTGCTCGCCGAAGGGCTGCTGGCCTTCCTCGAACGGCGGCTCTTCCGCTGGAAGCCGGCCGACGCCGCCGACCGCTGAACTCCCCGCCTGCCACCGCACCCTCCTTCCCTTAAGGACGCCACCATGCGTACGCACCGCAAGCTCCCGGCCGCCGCGGCCGCCGCCCTGCTCGCCCTGACCACCCTCACCGCGTGCGGCGGCGCGACGACCTCCGCCGCCGACGGCGGGAACGGCAAGATCAAGATCATGGTGGGAGGTCTCGACAAGGTCATCTATCTGCCCGCCAGACTCACCCAGCAACTGGGCTACTTCGAGGACGAGGGCGTCCACGTCACCCTGCTCACCGAACCGGCCGGTGTGCAGGCCACCACCTCGCTCGTCTCCGGCGACGTCCAGGGCGTCGTCGGCTTCTACGACCACACCCTCGATCTGCAGGTCAAGGGCAAGCAGGTGGAGTCGGTGGTGCAGCTCGCGCACGCCCCCGGAGAGGTCGAGGTGGTCTCGAACCAGGCGGCCGCCGACCTCACCTCGCCCAAGGACTTCAAGGGCAAGAAGCTCGGGGTCACCGGCCTGGGGTCGTCCACCGACTTCCTGACCAAGTACCTCGCGGTCAAGAACGGCGTGCGGACGGACGAGTTCACGCCGGTCGCGGTCGGCGCCGGCCAGACCTTCCTCTCCGCCATCCGGCAGGGCTCCGTCCAGGGCGGGATGACGACCGATCCGACGGCCGCGCAGATCGTCGACAAGAAGCTCGGCAAGGTCCTCATCGACATGCGCACCCCCGAGGGCTCGAAGGAGGCGCTCGGCGGCCCGTACCCCTCCTCCAGCCTCTACATGAGCACCGACTGGGTGAACGGCCACAAGAAGGAGGTGCAGAAGCTCACCAACGCCCTGGTGCGGACCCTCAAGTGGATGTCCACGCACACCCCCGAGCAGATCGCCGCGAAGATGCCGTCCGACTACGCCCAGGGCGGCAAGCGGCTCTACGTCCAGGCGATCAGGGACACCCTGCCGATGTTCACCAAGGACGGGGTGATGCCGGCCGACGGCCCGGCCACCGTCGAGCGGGTGCTGAAGTCCTTCAACCCCAACCTCAAGAACGCCACGGTGGATCTGAGGAAGACCTACACCACCGAGTTCGTCAAGAAGGCGGGCTGACCGGCCGGCGGCAGGCGGCCGCCCCCGGTCAGACGAAGTTGATCTCCGCCCGGCCCAGCAGCGGATCGTCGACCAGCTGCCACAGCGGTACCGCGAAGTTGCCGAAGCCGTAGCGGCCGCCGAAGTGCAGGCCCAGTACGCGGTGGTCGGTGAGGTCGATGACCGGGGAGCCGCTGTTGCCGCCCAGTGTGGAGCAGTCGTGCTGGATGACGTTCCGGTCCGGCACCAGCTCGGTCGCGGTGCCGGGCTGGAGCCGTTTGACGTTGTAGATGTCCATGAAGATCCGGCGCATCGACTCCGGTTCGTTGCGCCGGCCGTCGTACGCCGGATAGCCCACGCAGTACACCGGACGCCCGGGCAGATCGCCGGGCGCGTCGGCGGCCACCGCCAGGGGAGAGGGCAGCGCGCCGCCGCCGTCCGGCGGCGCGACCCGCAGCAGCGCCAGATCGACGTCCTCGTGGATGCCCAGGATCTCCACGACGTCGAAGGAGGGACCGCCGCCGGGCTCGGCGCCGCCGTACTCCTCGCCCATGTCGACATTGACGCTGACGCCCGGCTGGAAGGTCCAGCCGGCGCCGCCGCCGCGGGCGAACTCCGCCGCCACATGACGGTTCGTCAGCACCACCTCCGGGCCGACCAGGAACGCCGTGCCGAGCCAGTCCAGGCTGATGTGCCCGGTCAGCTCGACCCGCCCCACCCGGGCCAGCGACTCCCGGATCGCCGCCCGGTGCCCGTCGAGCACCGCCCAGTCGCCCTGCTGCGGTGCGAAGTCGTGGTTCTGGACGAGGATGGCGGGCCGGCCCTCCAGCAGCACGATGGCCTCCATGCCGAAGGACTCGTCGTCGCTGATCTCGTCGTCGCGTCCCTCGGCGAGCTTCTCCAGACCGCTGACGCCCGCCGACAGCACCCGGGTCCGCTCCTGCTGGGCGAACTGGGAGATCTGCCCGGCCGGCAGCTCGTCCGCCGGAAGCTCCTCCAGGGACTCGGGGATCTCCCAGGACAGCCCCTCCCGCACCCGCGCTGCGACCTCCCGCAGGTCCGAGAAGACCCGCTCGGGTCCCGCCGCGACCGGTGATCTGCTCCCTCTGTGCATCGTGCCCTCCTTGGACTGTGGCCCCGCTAGACCGCCGCCTGTGCCGCGGCGATCTCGGCATGGACACTGGGACTGGTGGTCTCCAGATGGCGCATCACACTGCGCATCTGGGTGCCGACGTTGACGAACGCCGTGGTCCGGCCCTGGAACTGGACGTTCTCCACCCGCCGCGTGCCCCGGTGGAGCGCGACCACCTTCCAGTCGTCGGTCAGCACGGGCGAGCCCGAGGAGCCGCCTCGGGTGTCGGTGAAGTAGCGGATGTCGTGCTCGTCCGCCTCGTAGACGAGGTTGTTGCGCAGCGCCACCCGCTTCGGCCGGCCGCCCGGATGCTGGATGATGTTGACCGCGACGTAGTCGCCCCGGGCGACCGCCAGCGGCCGGTCCGCCAGCTTCAGCACCGGCCGGACCGGGCCGGGGGTCAACCGCAGTACCGCGTAGTCGAGTTCGGCGTCCGCGGCGAGCAGTTCGCCGACGGTGGCCTCCTCCGTCTCCACCTCGTCGGTGTCGAAGTCGAACCGGGCGGTGCTGTGCCGGGCCTGCAACTGCAGATCCGCGCCGTCGGCCATCGGCCGGCCCGTGCCGGTCCCGGCCCTGGCGTTGACCACATGGTGGTTGGTGACCAGCAGGTCCGGGGCGATCAGCCACCCGGTACCGGAGTGCGGGAAGCCGTTCGGCTGCAGCGGCGCGCCCCCCTGGTACGGCGGCACCTTGATCCGGGCCACCGCCCCGCCGGCCAGCTCACCGCCCCGCAGGAATCCGATCGGGACGGTGTCGTCCCGATGGATGATCTCCTCCTTGATCTCCACCGCCGGAGTGGGCAGACCGGCCAGCACATCCGGCTCACCGCCCGCCTTGCGGGCCACCTCGTCCAGGGCCCGCTGGAAGACGGTGAGCGGCTCGGCCTCGGTGGTCTCGGCCACCGCGTTGCGCAGCCAGATCTCCAGCGGCACCGAGCCGTCCACCAGCCGCTCCACCCGGTTCATCTCGTTGAGATCCGAGCGCACCTGCCGGCCGGGCGCGGGGTTGAGCGGCAGCGTGCCGCGGTAGCGGGGCATGATCCCGTCGAGCAGCAGCGGCCGGACGGTGGGGTCGGCCAGCCCGGTCTCCACGGCGGCGTCCAGCAGCTGCTGGATCTCGTCGGGCGAGAGATAGGTGTTCACCGGTCATCGCTTTCCACTGGGACGCGCCCGGGTACCGGCGCGTGCTGGACGATCCGGGAGGTGGCCGCCGGGCGGCCCGTGCTGCCCACTCCCATGGCCGCCGCCACTCCGGCGACGATCTCCCCGCTCTCGTCGGGCGTGTCCAGCAGCCGCCGGGCCAGCTCGTCGAGGGTGCCGCGGTCGCGGGCCAGCCGCAGGATCCCCGCGATGCTGCTGGGCGCCCCGCCCGCCTCCGGCCGGGTCGGCCCCGCGGCCTCGTTCAGGATCTCCATCACGGCGCCCAGCAGCGCCGGTTGACGCAGGGTCGCCCGGCTCATCGCCGCGCCGAGCGCGTCCAGCGTCTCGTCGTCGGCGGACAGGCCCACCACCTCCAGCGCATGGTCGAGCGCCGCGGGCTCCTGCTCGTAGATCTGCGAGGCGACCGCGCGCACCAGGACGGGCTGATCGGCGAGTACGTCGTCGGGCAGCTGCCGCAGCCGCTCGGCCAGCTGCTGATCCGCCTCCTCCGTGCCCCCGTTGCCCGAGGTCAGCTGCGCCCGCGCCAGCAGCGCGCCCATCGCCTCCAGGTCCTGCCCCAGGCCGACCGCGACGTCCTCCGCCACCCGCAGGTCCCGGCCGGCGCTCTCCCCGTCGCCGGCTTCCTCCGCGAGCCGGGCGGAGAGCAGCAGCAGCTCCAGACGGCGCTCCTCGCACCCCGCCCGCTCCGCCGGGCCGAGGGCCTGCGCCACGGCCGAACGGGCCTCGGGCAGCCGTCCGAGCCGGCTGAGCGTCTCGGCGAACAGCGCGTGCAGCGGGCTGCACGGCGTCCACGGGCGGCGCCGGCCGATCCGCTCGAACGCCGCCTCCGCGAACCCCTGTGCCAGCAGGTCCTCCACCTCGCGGGCGGCGATCCGCTCCCAGTCCTCCTGGTCGGCGCCCGCCGCGACCTGGTCCGGCGTGCCACCGCCGAGCCGGGCCGTGAGCAGCCCGGCCGCCCGGGGCGTCATGTCCTGCTGCGCCCCGGCCAGGAACCGCTCGACGCCCGGCAGCCACCGCTCCTCCACCGAGCGCGGGTTCTCGTCCAGCCGCAGCCGGTGGTAGATCTCCTCGGCCCGTGCCTCCAGCCCCTCGCGCGCGGCGTAGTAGTCGACGGCGCGCCGCTCGACGGCCCGCATCACCTCGGTACGGTCGCCGCCCGGCAGCCGCAGCATGATGGCGCGGACGTCGCCGCGGTAGCGCACGGCGTCCGGGCCGGCCGGCTCGACCATGTCCAGGTGGCTCAGCTCGTCGAAGAGCACCTGGGCCTGCTCCATGGTCGCCGTCCGCAGCCCGCAGGGTTCGGCGAGCACCTCCTTGATGACCTCAGGGGTGATCACCCGCAGCACCAGGCCCGGGTGGGCGAGCCGGCGTACGTCCTCGTCGGTGATGTGGCTGAGGATCCGGTCGTAGAGGATGCCCTGGACCAGCAGCTGGTCGACCCGGCGGAAGACCTCGCGGCGGCGTTCGGGCAGGCTGCGGATCAGCTCGCTGGTCCGCTCGGCCTCCAGCCCGGTGAGGGTGGCGGCCCGGGCGGCCAGCTTCAGGCTGAGCGGATGGCCGCCGACCCGGTCGGCCAGCGCCCGTGCCACGTCCGGGTCCCCGACCCCGCAGGACATCAGCACGTCGACGGCCGCCTCGGGGGCGAGTTCGCCGAGTTCGATGTCGAGCGGGGTGGTGGCTCTCGCCGGATGCTCGACCGACGCCCGCCCGGAGACGATGAACCGCAGCCCCGGATAGACGCTCTGCAGCGTGAGGAAGATCGCCCACATCCGTCCCACCACCGGTGAGCCGCGGTACTGCGCCTCCTCGAACGAGTCGACGGCGATCACGAACGGCGGGTCCGGCCGGCTCTTGTCGGTCTTGCCGTCCGCGACCGCCCGGACCAGGACGTCGGCGACCCGCCGGATCAGATCGGTCTCCCGTCCGGTGGCCAGCATCTGGAACTGCTGGGAGGAACGCCGCCCCAGCACTGCCCGGGTGGTGGCGAGTTGCTGGAGCTGGGTCACCCGGTCCTGCCCCTCACGCTGGCTGCGGACCACCTGCTGGCACTCGTCCGCCAGCGCGTCCAGCTCGGCGCGGTGGGCCGGGTACTGGACCCCCAGCTGCCGGGCGGCCTCGGCGATCAGGGTGACCGGCTCCCGCAGGGAGAGGGTGGGCCGTTCGAAGTCGATATACGCGAAGGGGAGGCCGCCGCCGGAACTGTGGACTCCGTCGAGCACGAACTTGGCGAGGAGGGTGCTCTTGCCCATGCCGCCGGGGCCGTGGATGACCAGCGGCGGCGCCGGCTCCAGGGCGCCGGAGGGCTGCTCCCCGGACGCCGCGGACAGGCCGGCATAGCGCCGCAGCTCCGCCAGTTCGCGGTCCCGGCCCTGGAACGGCCGCCGCACCAGGCGTTCCAGCGGCTCCAGCAGCCGGGCCCGCTCCAGGGAGTGCTGCAGCGCGGCGGTGTCCGGCAGCAGGCCGGTCGTGCCCGGCACCTGGGACAGCCACAGCACCGCCTGGAGGACGTCGGTCAGTTCGTCGGCGGTCATGCGGTCGGTGTCCGGCGGGCTGCCGGACAGGAAGGCCAGCGCGAAGTGCTCCGGTCCCGGGCCGGCGGGCAGCTGGTCGAGGTTGCACTCCAGGACCCGCCGGGCCGCCGCGGGTCCGGCCAGGCCGCGTAACGCCTCCTCCCGGACGTCCGACGCCAGGGCCCACTCGGCCCGGTCCGGCATGCCCAGGGTCGTGCAGTCGTCGACCAGTTCCAGGGCCGCGGCGCCGGCGGCCCGCTCCTCCCCGGGCAGCTTGAGCCGACGGGGATCGAAGCGGCCCAGCAGACAGGCCGCCTCGCGGTAGGCCCGGCGGGCCGCGGGCACGTCCGGGGCCCGGTCCTCGCCGGTGCGCAGCGCCGCCCGTAACCGGGTGGCGAACAACTCCCTTACGTCGCAAGGTGGTTCGGTGGTCCGCTCAGAGGGATCGATAGACATGGATGGCCCCCTCCGCGGCCGTGCAGATCCTGCGCATATAGCTTTCGCCGTGCCGGGCGTCCGTGGCGGAGGCGTGCAGCACCTCCGCGACGGCGATGTCCACGAGTTCGGCGATGGTGGCTTCCCGGGCGTCGCCGCTACCGAGGAGCGCGGGCGGTGATTCGTGGAAGACCTGGTCGAAGAAGGTCCGCAGATCGCCGGGCTCGACCACCCGCGCGGTGTCCCAGCAGATGTTTCCCCGCAGGTCGTGGGGGAGCTGGCGCATCGAGCGCCCGTATCCCAGGAGCACCAGCCGCGGCGCGTCGTCGCCCCGTACGTCGGCGTGCTCGTAGATGGCCATCGCCAGCTGGCCGATGAAGTCCCACACATCGGAGCTGGGGTCGAGCTTGTCGCACTCGTCGAGGACCAGCCACAGGCGCTCCTCGACGGCGGTGGCCCGGCCGGCCACCCAGTGCGCCGCCTCGTCGATCGAGGGGAGCAGATCGTTGAGGCCGGTGGGGTTCAGCGGGGAGGCCCCGGCGTGCGGACCGGCGACGAAGTCGGCCAGCCGCCGGACGACCCGGGCGGCGGTGGAGGTGCGCGAGAGGGTGACCCGTACCGGACGGAATCCGCAGTGCTGTCCGATGTGCCGCAGGAAGCCGTAGGTGTAGGACCGGCCGCTGTCCGGCTCGCCGTCGACCAGCAGGATGAACTTGTCGGGGTCCGCGATGAACCGGCGCAGGGTCTCGCGCAGGTCCTGGCGGTCGATGAACGCCTCGGTGCCGTTCTTGAGGACACAGGTACGGAAGTTGTCCCGCGCGTTGTGGGCGCGTAAGTCCTCGCGCAGCCGGTCCCGGAACTCCTCGGCCTTCCTCACCTGCGGCAGTACCCGCAGCCGGTCCTCCATCGTGAGCACCTCGACGAGCCTGAGCTGCCGCTGGATGTCGGTGCGCGACTGGTGCACGAGGGCGCGGGCGTTGTCGGCGCTGGCCCTCCCCAGCGGCAGCGCGGCGACGAATTCCGGGGGGAAGCCGAGCTGGGCGAGCTGGGTGTGCGGCTCGGTCGTGTTGACCACGAACTCCCGCACCCACTCGGTGACCAGGTCCCACTCGGTTTCGTCCAGCGGCACGTCGCACCTACCCCGGACCCTCGTCGAAGATCCGCTGGACCGGCTCCCTGACCTGGCGCTGGGCCAGGTACTCGGTGATGCCGTGGTGGTTCCTGCTGTCGTTGGTGACCAGCAGGTCGGTGACCTTTTCCTGCGGCGCGTACTCGGGCCGCAGGGTGTGGTCGAGCGCCACCAGGTCCCGCAGGTCCGAGGCGTTGCGCCAGGCGGCCACGCCCGCCGGAACCGCCGGCGGCCGCGCCAGATGGTCCTGCACCTCCGAGATCGCCAGTGGGGAGCCGAGGGTGACCAGCAGCTCCACCTCCCGCCCCTGCTCCATCAGCACCTCGTAGGCGATGATCGTGCCCAGGCTGTGCCCGACGATCACCAGCGGCCCTCCGTCCAGGCCGTCCAGGGACCGCGCGACCACCTGCCGCATCTTTGGCCCCGACCCGCCGAAGAAGTAGGCGTACACGTCCTGGAACGCATGCTTGACCAGCAGGCGGAACAGCGCGGTGCGGCCCGACTGGGGCAGCGGCAGCGCCTCCAACGGCAGCTCCGCGCTTCGCTCCTCGTTCTCACCGGCGTGCGCCAGCGTGTCGGCGAGGTAGGTCATGTCCCGCAGCCAGTCGGCCAGTGCGCGCTCCTCCAGGCCGGCCCGCCCCTCCAGCCCGAGGTCGCCGGCCTCCTGCCGGGCCTCTTCGAGCGTCCGGGCCACGAACTCCTCGGGCGGCTCGGCCTCGGCCCGCTCCGCCATGGCGGGCAGTTCCTCGATCAACTCCGGCCCGCCGTCCAGCGGGTCCGGCCGCAGATCGGGCAGCGGTGCCGGATACCGCACCGGGGCCCAGTACGCCATCCGCGACGCCGCACCCATGTCCCGGCCGAACAGCGCCGTGTCCCACTGGGACTTGAGCAGCTCCGCGCGCGGCTTGTTCCCGTTTCCGTGGACGTAGACAACCGTGGGTGGCATTGCGCTTCCCTCCGCGCCTCAGCGCTGCATCATGATGTCGTCGTGGGAGGCGAGGCGCTTCCAGCGCTCGCCCGGGGCGCGTACGGCCGGCATCAGATCGGCGGCCGGCAGCGGCCCGAGGTCCAGCGAGGTCAGCTCGACGACATCCGACACCGGCACCTGGAACGTCCGGAAGGCACCCAGGGGAGGCGGCGCCCCCGGCGTCGCGCCGGCCAGCGCCCGCTCGGCGTCCCGGGTGAGGTCCGGGCTCTGGTCGAGGACGTACGCCGTCGCCGCCAGCGACCCGTCCTGCACGAACGCCACCACCTTCCAGAAGCGCAGCGGCACCTGCACGCCCCGGTACGGCGGGTCCGAGTCGTGCAGCACCGGCCCGGTCAGCACGGTCAGCTTGCGGTCGAACGTGGCGGCGTGGTCCAGCAGGAAGTTCTCCAGCCCCTGCCACAGCTGCTTGCCCTGGTTGAACACATCGGCCTGCGGGGCGGCGTTGGTGTAGTGGAAGGTGTCCGCGTTGGCCTTGTTCGCCTCCGCGGCCCCGCCCCATACGGGATCGAGCCGGCGCACCAGATGGCCCTTGTCCAGGGAGTTGTCGCGGTACACCTCGTCACCGGTCTGCTGGTGCTCGTCCAGCCGCGGGTCGAAGCGCCAGCTGCTCTCCCGGGGCACGTGCTCCACCAGGAGGCGGCCGTCGATGCACACCGCGGTCGCGGCCGCCATCCGCCGGTCCGGGCGCAGCACGACGGTGAAGTGGGTGTACGGCAGGACCATGGACGGCACATCGGGACTGCTCGGCGTCGGCAGCGGGACCGGGACGCCGAGGAAGTTCTCGTCGTAGCCCGTTCGGTCGGCTAACGGGTCCCGGGTCTCGGTCCGGGCCGTCGCCCCACCCGACCGCGGGGAATCTGATGGGATCATGTGACCACCGGTTCCCGGTGGCGCGGACCACCGAATCGGTGCCCCGCGGGAAGCCACTCGAACAGCCGGGGCGTCCCCCGGCACCCGGCCCGGAGGAGCCCGTTCAGGCGGTTGGGCACCACGCCGCGTTCAGCGGTGCGCGGGCCACGGAACGCATCCAGGCATCGCCCGTCACCCCGCCGTCCCCAAGGAGCACCCCCATGCCGACCGGCCTCTCCCTCCACGTCGGACTCAACCAGGTCGATCCGGACAAGTACGGCGGCTGGGACGGCCGGCTCGTCGCCTGCGAGAGCGACGCACACGACATGGCGCGGCTGGCACACGGAGCCGGGTTCGACGACACCACCCTGCTCACCTCGGACGGCACCGTGAAGAACATCACCGCCGAGCTGCGCGCGGCGGCCAAGGCCCTCAAGAGCGGCGACATCCTGCTGTTCACCTACTCCGGACACGGCGGACAGGTGCCCGCCACCGGCGGCCGCGACGAGGAGCCGGACGAGTTCGACGAGACCCTGGTGTTCTACGACCGCGAATTCCTCGACGACGAGCTGCACCGGGAATTCGGGCGCTTCGCCCAGGGCGTCCGTATCCTGGCCCTCCTGGACTGCTGCCACAGCGGCACAGGCATCGAACTGCCCGGCGGGAACGAGCAGCACGCCCGCCTTATGCCGGTGCCCAAGCAGGAGGAGATCTACCAGCGCGACAAGGAGTTCTACCGGGAGATCCAGCGCGATCTCGCCGCGGGGAAGAGCCGTACGCGGGACGCCGACGCGCTCCTCATCTCCGCCTGCCAGGACGATCAGCTGGCCTCCGACGGCGCTGTCAACGGGGAATTCACCGGAACTCTGCTGAAGGTCTGGAACAACGGGGCATTCAGCGGTGGCTACCGCAGCTTCCACCAGGAAATCCAGCGCAATATGCCGGCCACCCAGGTCCCCAACCTCTTTATGACCGGAGCGCCCACCGACGCGTTTCTGGAGCAGCGGCCCTTCACGGTGTGACGGCGTACCGCGCGCCTGCGCGGGGGCACACGCGGACGGGACGCGGCCCGAGGGCCGCGTCCCGCACTCGGATTTCGCTCACTCACTCCGCGGGGTAGATGTCCCCGCCCCGCATCATGCTTTCCTGCTCGCTCTGGGACTGCAGCCTGCGGGCCTTCTCCTGAAGCCGCTTCCGCTCGTCCGGGTCGCTGGTGCGCTCCGCGGCCGCCTTCAATTCCTGAGCCTTGTCGCGCATCTGCTGGATTCGTGCGCGTGTTTCTCCTGTGGCATTCATGATCTGTCCTCGCACGGTGTAGGGAAGTCGCCTCTACCAGCGAATCAGGCTCGGCGGCCGTCGGCACCTCGAAGGGCCGCTCGCCCCACCGCGGAAATCGGCCGGCCGCAACGAAGCCGGATCGTAGGAACGCCCCGACCGCGGCGCGCCCGGGCGTCTCGGCGTGTCTCCACCGGATGGCCTTCCTGAATGGCGAGGGCGCCCCAGAGGGACGTTGGCTGAACCACAGCAGCACAACGTCCGCTGAGTGTCAGCGCTTCTGGTGTTTGACGCTCTCCTCGTTCAGTGGAGACCCTCCATGACATCCGAACCAGCACTTTGTGGGGGCGACGCCGAACTGTCATCGACAGAACACGGCGAGCACATTCCGCCCGACACCCCTGAGCAGAACTCGGCCCGCACCATTCTGTGGGAGGCAGTCACCCATCGGCCCCTGGAGGAGGTCGCCGCCCTTGTGGAACTGCTCAAGCGCAGCGACGACGTTCCCAACCCCGGTGACGAGGCCCTGCGAGTGGCGGTCGTGTCCCGTCCGGTGAGCGAGGTCGCTGCGCTCTTCGAACTGCTCCGGGCCGCCCCGAACACCGTGGAATCGAGCCATGACGCGCTGCGCGCCGCGGCCGTGGGCAGGTCGGTGGAGGAGGTCGCGCAGCTGATCGAGCTGTTCGACCGCACGAAGCAAGGCGGTGCCGACCTCTTCGGCGGCGCCGACCCTTACGGCGGCGACTCCCCGCACCTGTCCGACCACTTCCCTCCCGGCCCTGGTGGCCCCATGGAGCCGGAGCCCACCACGGCCATGCACGTCCTCGACCCCGACGTACGGCCCCTGGGCAACGCCGCGCCGCCGCACACCGCCCGCCGCGAGGCCCCGCCGCAGCACCCCAACCGCCCGCCCTGGGCCCAGCAGCAGGCCGGCCACGCACCGCAGGGCGGCCCGGCGTGGCACGCCCCGCACCAGGAGCCCCGGCCGCCCGGCTACGCGCTGCCCGGTGTGCTGCACTCGGTGCTGCGCTGGCCGGCCGCCGCGGCGCTGGCGCTGTGCGGGCTGAGCCATCTGCCGGTGAACTCCTCGCACATGCAGGGCGCGCAGGCCGCCGCCGGGCTCTCGATGGCCATCACCGTCATCTACCTGCTGCTGGCGGGCTGGCTGGCGATGCGCGACACCGCCATGGTCTGGACGGTGAGCGCGGCCGCGGCCATGGTCATCGTCGCCCTGCACGCACTGTCCCGGGCCGGTGTCCTGACCCCACTGGGCAGCGGACTGGGCGACACCGCGATGTGGCCCGAAGTCATCGCGGTGGGACTGGCCATCGTCAGCGCGGGACTCGCGGGGGCGGCGCTGCTGATCCGCCCGCGCCGGGTAGACCCGGTCACGGCCGGAGCATGAGCGGCCGCCGTACACATGGCGCCGTGGGCGCGGGCCGGGACCCCGACGGGGGCCCCGGCCCGCGCCCTTCGCCCGCCCGGTCGACGGGCGCGGCGCCTCAGGAGTGCGGAGCGCCGTAGTGCCCGGCGAGCCGCCGGCGGTACTCGTCGTCGCCGATGTGCTTCTCCCGGTCGAACTCCGGTGCGTCCTCGATGTCCTTCTTCGTACGGGCGAGATAGACCGTGCTCCGGTCGTGGTCGATCGAGGAGACCACACCGGCCGGCAGCAGGACGTGCCGGCCGAAGATCCACACATGGGTGTCGACGACCAGACAGGCGGAGCCGGACTCGTCGACCTGTGCCTCGACCGTCCCGACGGTGCCGTCGATCGCCTCGACCGAGTAGCCGGTGAGATCGGTCCCGGCCCGGCGTTCCACGGCGTCGTGGTAGCGCCAGATGCTGTCCGTCACAGCGACACCACCCCTCTCACTTCTCCTCACCTGCCTCGGTGTCCGCCCGGCCGCGCGGCTACGCCCGCTCGCTCTTCTCGGTGGTACGGAACGCCAGCTTGTCGTCCCGCACCTCCACCAGCACCTCGTCCCCGGCCGACAGCGCACCGTCCAGCAGCAGCCGCGAGAGCGCGTTGTCGACCTCGCGCTGGATGATGCGGCGCAGCGGCCGCGCCCCGTACTCGGGCTGGTGGCCGCGGTGGGTGAGCCAGTCCACGGCCTGGGGGGCGAACTCCACGGAGATGTCCTGGGCCTCCAGCCGGCGCCTGGTGCCCTCCAGCAGCAGACCGGTGATCTGCTGCAACTGGGCGTCGCTGAGCCGGTGGAAGACGATGATCTCGTCGAGCCGGTTGAGGAACTCCGGGCGGAAGTGCTCGCGCAGGCTGGCCAGCGCCCGCTCCCGGGCCGCGTCGCCGCCCGGTGCCCCCGAGATGTCCGCGCCGAAGCCGAGCACCCCGCGACCGCCGCTGAGCGCGTCGGAGCCGAGGTTGCTGGTCATCACGATGACGGTGTTCTTGAAGTCGACCGTACGGCCCTGGGAGTCGGTCAGATGCCCGTCGTCGAGCACCTGCAGCAGCATGTTGAAGACGTCCGGGTGGGCCTTCTCCACCTCGTCGAGCAGCAGCAGCGAGTACGGGTGGTGGCGCACCGCCTCGGTCAGCTGGCCGGCGTCCTCATGACCGACGTATCCCGGAGGGGCGCCCACCAGCCGGCTGACGGTGTGCCGCTCCTGGAACTCGCTCATGTCCAGCCGCACCATGCGCTCCTCGCTGCCGAACAGGGCCTCGGCCAGCGCCCGGGCCAGTTCGGTCTTGCCCACGCCGGTGGGGCCGAGGAAGAGGAAGCTGCCGATGGGGCGGTTGGGGTCGGCGAGCCCGGCCCGTGAGCGCAGGATCGCCTCGGAGACCGCCGTGACGGCGTCGTTCTGCCCGATGACGCGGTGGTGCAGCCGGTCCTCCAGGCCGAGCAGCAGCTCCTTCTCCTCCTGCGTCAGACTGCTCACCGGCACACCGGTCTGCCGCGACACGATCTCGGCGATGTCCTCCGCGGTGACCATCACGATCCGGCCGTCACCGCTCGGCGCCGCGCCCCGGGCCGCCTCGATCCGCGTGGTGAGCGCGGTGATCCGGTCCCGCAGCTCGGTGGCCCGCTCGTACTGCTCGGCGGCGACCGCCTGGTCCTTGTCCACGGCCAGCTGCTCCACCTCGCGCTCCAGGGCCCGTACGTCGGTGGTCTTGGCACCCGAACGCAGCCGGACCCGGGCGCCCGCCTGGTCGATCAGGTCGATGGCCTTGTCCGGCAGGAAGCGGTGCGGGATGTAGCGGTCGGAGAGTTCCACCGCCGCCAGCAGCGCCTCCTTGGTGTAGCGCACCTGGTGGTGCGCCTCGTAGCGGTCCTGCAGTCCGCGCAGGATCTGCACCGTGTCGGAGACGGACGGCTCGGGCACCAGGATCGGCTGGAAGCGGCGGGCGAGGGCCGGGTCCTTCTCGATGTGCCGCCGGTACTCCTCCAGGGTGGTGGCGCCGATGACATGCATCTCGCCGCGGGCCAGGGCGGGCTTGAGCATATTGCTCGCCTCCAGCGAACCGCCGTCGCCGCTGCCGCCGCCGGCCCCGACGACCGTGTGCAGCTCGTCGATGAAGACGACCAGCGATTCGGGGTGCGCCCTGACCTCCTCCATGATCCCGTTCATCCGCTCCTCGAAGTCACCGCGGTACCGCGTGCCGGCGACGACGGCCGTCAGGTCCAGGGCCACCACGCGCCGGCCCGCCAGGGTCTCCGGCACGTCCCCGTCGGCGAGCCGCTGCGCCAGGCCCTCCACGATCGCGGTCTTGCCGACGCCCGCGTCGCCGACCAGCACCGGGTTGTTCTTCCCGCGGCGGGAGAGCACCTCGATGGTCTGCTCGATCTGCTCCTCGCGGCCGATGACCGGGTCGATCCGGCCGGCCCGGGCCAGATCGGTCAGATCGCGGCTGTACTTGTCGAGGGTGGGAGTGTCGTGCTTGGGCGCGGCGCCGTGCTCGGGTCCGCCGTGCTGGGGCCCGTGGCCGCTCTGCGCGGCGGCCTGCGGGTCGAAGTGGGCGAGGTTCAGGATGCGCCCGGCCGCCGAGTCGGGGTTGGCAGCCAGCGCGTCGAGCACATGCTCGGGGCCGATGTACGACGCCCCGTTGTCCCGCGCCAGATCGTGCGCGCCCAGCAGCGCCCGCTTGACCGCGGGGGTCACCGCGACGCTGGACTGCTTGGGGCCGTCGCCGGCGCTGCGGTCGATCTCGGCCGCGAGCGCGTCGGGGTCCGCGCCGGCCTGCCGCAGCAGCGTGCGGGTCGGCTCGGCGGACAGCGCCGCCCGCAGCAGGTGCTCGGTCCCGAGCTCGGGGCTGCCGTGCTCGGCGGCGTAGGTGGCCGCGGAGGTCACCAGGTCCCGGGCGGGCCCGCTCATCAGCCGCGCGATGTCGGCCTGGCGGGGTACGGGCTGCCCCGGCTCGCCGCTCCCGGACGTCGCCCCACCGCCGAAGAAGCGTGCGAGGAATTCACTGAACGGGTCCGGGCCGTAACCCTCCGGACCCATGAATCCATTGCTCATGTGTGTCCGTTCCGCTGTCACGGCGGTACCGCGACATGCTGCCTTGCCGGGTTCCTTGGGTCGCCTACGGGCTCCTGCCTGGCGGGTGCCCGGGGGACGAGGCGTCACACACCACTGCTCTGCTTCAGGATCGGCTCCAACAGACCCATCCGCACCCGGACGGCGGTCAGGTCAGACCTCCTGGTGGATGCGGGCCAGATCGGCGGTGAGCGCGTCGAGCCAGATGACCGAGTCGAGCAGGAGGGCGGCGGAGCGCGCCCGGGCCTCCCGGTCCGGGCTGTCGCGCGGGATGGGCGGGGCCACGGCCAGCAGGGCGCGGATGTCGAGCGAGGGGCGCGGCGGGGGCCGCTGGTCCCGGGCGGCGGCATCGTCGGCGCACAGGCGACGGGCCAGCGCCCGGTACTCGGCCGCGGTCTCGTCGGCCGCCCGTTGCAGCCAGGCGCCGACCTCATGGTGGGTGATCCGGCCGGGCCGGCCGGGCAGCAGCCGTTCGCCGCGCCGGGCGTCCGCCCCGGCGACCAGCACCGCGGGCCAGTCCGGCTGCCGGGCGGTCTCCTCCCGCGGCTCGCTCTGGTACTGGGCCAGGCTCTCCTGCGCCAGCGCCAGCGCACGGTTGATCGCGTGGATGCCGCCGGTGCCGGCCGCACCGGTGGCCCCGGCGGCGGACGCGGTGCCCCGTGCGTCGGTTGGCCCCGGCTCCACGACATGGCCGACGGTCCGCCCGATGGCGTCCGCGACCGCCGAGCACACGCCGGCCATGCTGCGGCTGACCTCCCGGCCCGCGCCCCGCGGCCAGGCCACCAGACCGCAGGCCAGCCCGATGAGGCTGCCGGCCAGCACGTCCAGCAGCCGCACCGGGGCGAGCTGCCAGGTGACGGGCGAGACCTGCGCGAACAGCGTGGCGACGACCAGGGTGAAGCCGCCCTGGGCCCAGGCCAGCCCGCGCAGCGGTCCCATGAAGAAGGCCAGCAGCATCACCGGCGGCAGCAGCGCCGCGTACACCGCCGGCCGGTCGTGGACCACGGCGAGCAGCCCGCCGGCCAGCAGCGCGCCGGCCAGCGTGCCGATCAGCGCCTGCCGCACCGCGGAGCGGGTCTGCAGGCTCGTCGTTCGGGTGAGCGTCAGCGTCGCGAGCAGGACCCAGAAGCCGTGCTGCAGATCGAGGAGTCCGGCGACGGCACGGGCCGCCGCCAGGCCGAGCGCGAACCGGCAGGCGTTCTGGAAGATCACCGAGCGCGGGGTGAGGTGGGTGGTCAGCCGCCACCACCACAGCTCGGGGGCGTGTGCCCGGGCGTAGCCGAAGGCGTGTCCGGCCGGATCGCGGTCCACGGTGCGGTCGCCGAGCAGCAGCCGGGTGGCCAGCACCAGGACGACCGCGGCGTCCGCGGCCTGGACGACCTGGGACCTGCGGTGCACGAAGACCAGCCGGTCGTCGCCGCCCAGCTGCTCCAGGGAGTCCAGGGCCCGATGGGCGCGGGCCGGCGCCAGCTCGCGCTGCAGCGCCGCGGGCGACGGCCCCTCGGCGGGCCGCAGCCGCCCGCCCCGCCGCAGCGCCACCGCCGCCTCACGGGCCGCGACGCTGATGCCCTGGAGCAGTGCGACCGTCTCCGGGCGGTAGCCGTGCCGCCCCCCGGCCACGGCGTGCAGGGCGACCAGCCGGGCCAGCAGGGTGCGCACCGCCTCGGCGGCGTGCGCCATCGCCTTGTGGGCGAGAGTGGGCGAGGAGGGCAGGTCGGCCGGCGGTACGCGGGCGGGCCGCAGGGCGTCGGCGGCCGTGCGCGCCCGGGCGAGCGCCTGCCCGGGGACCGGCCCGCCGTGGTGGTCCGCCAGGCCCGCGGCCGCGTCGGCGGCCTCGGCCAGCAACCGCCGGAAGGACGGGGTGTCCGGTTCGGGCAGCACCAGGCGCTCGGCCAGCGCGAGCAGCACCGCGCCCAGTAGGAAGCCGGACAGCCGCTGGCCCAGGGTGTCCGGGGCGTACGGCGGGAAGCACGGGAGGATGTACAGCAGCTGCATCCCGGGAGCCGCGCCGGCGATCCGTGGCCCGGTGGTGCCCGCGTAGGCGACCAGGAAGCCGATGACGAGCATGCCCAGGACGGCGGCCCAGGTCTCGACGGCCAGCAGGGTGCCCAGCGTCAGCAGCCCCAGGCCCGCCGGGATCGCGGTGAGGACGGTCGCGGCCCGCTGCCGCCCGGACCCCGGGATGCGCGCCAGCGCCCCGAGCGCGACCACGGTGAAGGTCGCGTACACCGACATCACGACCAGGTCGAGCCCGTAGCGGCAGACGTAGAAGGCGACGCAGGACGCGAGCGTCACCCGCAGCGCGTTGCCGACCACCGGCCGGTGCGCACGCAGCACCGCCGCGTCGGGCCCGCCGGCCGCACGCCCCGGCCCACGCCGTGCGGATACTTCCTGCCGCGGCCTCACCTCTCCACTATTGGCCCGCGGCCCGGGCCCCGCACCGCACGCGGCCCAGCCAGCCCCCGGCCGCCTCGAACGCCCGCTCCGCGGCCGGCAGCGCCCCGAGCGCGCCCAGGAACCCGTGGAAGGTCCCGGGGTACTCCTCGACCCGGGCCGCTACGCCCGCCGCCCGCAGCGCCCGGCCGTAGGCCCGGCCCTCGTCGCGCAGCGGATCGCACTCGGGCAGGACCAGCAGCGCGGGCGGCAGCCCGGTCAGGTCCGGCGCCAGGCCGGGGGAGGCGTACGGATGGCGGCCGTCGCCGTCCGGGCCCAGATACTGCTGCCAGTACCAGCGCATATGGGCCGTGGTGTGGAAGAAGCCGGTCGCGTAGTCGGTGGCGGACGCGCCGGTCAGGCGGTGGTCGAGAGCCGGGTAGAGCAGGAGCTGGGCCGCGAGCGGGGGGCCGCCGCGGTCCCGGGCCATCAGCGTGACCGCGGCGGCGAGCCCGCCCCCGCTGGAGTCGCCCCCGACGGCCACCCGCGCCGGGTCGCACCCCAGCCGGTCCGCCTGCGCCGCGGCCCACACCGCGGCCGCGTACGCGTCCTCCGCGGCCGCCGGGAAGCGCGCCTCGGGAGCCTTCCGATAGGCCACCGAGACCACCAACGCGCCGCTGCGCACGGCGAGTCGGCGGCAGGTCGCGTCATGGGTGTCGAGGTCGCACAGCACCCATCCGCCGCCGTGGAGGAACACCAGCAGCGGGCCGGGCCCGGTGGCTTGGGCCCGCGGGCGGTAGAGGCGTACGGGGAGGTCGGGCGCGCCGGGCGGCCCCGGGACCCGGCGGTCGAGGGTGTCCACGCCGTCCGCCGGGCCGGGCCGGGGCCCCGCGCCGGTGCCGGAGGCGCGGCGCAGCGACGCGACGTCCAGCGGACCGCGGGCGGGGTCGGGGAACCGCGCCGCCATCGCGTCGGCGATCCGGCGCGCGAGGGGCGGCAGCGGATCGGGGGAGGAGGACGGCGGGTTCATGCCGTGGTCAGCCCTCCGTCCACCGCGAACTCGGCGCCGGTGATGTACGAGGCGGCGTCGCAGGCCAGGAAGCGGACCAGGTGGGCCACCTCGTCCGGCCGGCCGACGCGGCGCCACGGCACCCGCGGCCACTCCCGGCCCCCGGGATCCGTGCCCAGCGCATGCGCCACCATGGGGGTGTCGATCACTCCCGGGTGTACGGAGTTGACCCGGATCCGGTCGCCGGCCAGATCGAGGGCGGCGGACCTGGTCAGCCCGCGCAGCCCGAACTTGCTCGCCCCGTAGGCCGCGTGCCCCGCGATCCCCCTGAGCCCGGCCGTCGACGAGATGGTCACGATCGACCCGCCGCCGGCCCTGCGCAGCTCCGGGACCACCGCCTTGATGCCGAGGAAGGAGCCGACCAGGTTCACCCGCAGCAGCTGGGTGAAGTCCTCCTCGGTCTCCTCGTCGACGGGGGCGGCGTGCCACACCGCCGCGTTGTTGACCAGGATGTCGAGCCGTCCGAAGGACGCCGTCGCGGCCTCGGTCACCCGCTGCCAGGCGCCCGCGTCGGTCACGTCGTGCGGGACGAACACCGCGGCGTCCCCGAGTTCGGCTGCGACCGCCCGGCCCTCCGCCACCCGTACGTCGCCGAGCACCACCCGCGCCCCGGCCTCGACGAACAGCCGCGCCTCGGCCGCGCCCTGGCCCCGCCCGGCACCGGTGATCACCGCGACCTTGCCGTCCAGCCGCTCCGCGCCGGCGCTCATGCCCGCTCCTCAAGCGCGCGGAAGTGCGGGATGACCGTCTCGCCCCACTGCCGGATGGTCTCCAGGCACACCTCCTGCGGCACGGTGCCCATCTGGATCAGGCACATCACCTCGTCCACCCCGATCGCCCGCAGCCGCTCGACGTAGGCGATGGCGTCCTCGGCGGAGCCGTAGGCGTGCCGGGCGTGGTACGGACCGGTGTCGACCGGCCGGGCCGGGATGTTCGCCTCGTGCAGCTTGGCGACGAGCTGTGCCCGGCGCCGCGCCAGCGCCTCGACATGGTCCTCGTCCGGTGCGTAGGCCCTCGGCGCGGGTCCGTCGCCGTACCAGTGGGCGATCGCCTCGGCGAAGAACCGCTGACCGCGGGTCCCGATCCGGTACGCGTCGTCGGCGTCGTCCAGCACGATCGTGGGGCACAGTGCGGACAGATGGTCGTTGGGCCGCTCGGTGACGAGGTGCGCGCCGCTGCGGGCGGCGATCGCCTTGTCGTAGAGCGTGCGCATGGCGCGTACGTCGTCGGCGCCCGCGAAGCCCATCACCAGGGCGCCGACGCCCAGTTCGGCCGCGCGCCGGAGGCTCTCGTGCTTGCTGCAGGCCATGAACAGCGGCGGGTGCGGGGCCTGGACGGGCCGGGGGAGGACCGCGCCGGGGCCGATGTCGATCGACCCGTGCCACTCGAAGGTCTCCGCGCGCCAGGCACCGGCGAGGATCCGCAGCGCCTCCTCCACCTGCGGCTGGGTGTCCTCGGGCCGCACCCCGAACATGGCCATCTCCTGCCGGGTGGCGCCCCGGCCGGCGCCGATGTCGACGCGTCCGCCGGAGAGGACGTCGAGCATCGCGGCGCGCTCGGCGACCCGGACGGGGTGCTGGTAGCCGAAGGGCATGGTCACCACGCCATGACCGATGCGGATGCGTGCGGTCCGCGCGGCGACCCAGGTCAGAAAGATCTCGGACGCGCTCATATGCGCGTACTGGCGGAGTGCGTGGTGCTCGACCGCCCAGATCCGGTCGAAGCCCATCGCCTCGGCGTGCACGGCCTGTTCGACGCAGTCGTGGAGGACCCGGCGTTCGTGTTCGGGGGCGGGGTCGGCGAGTTGCGCCTCGAAGATCATCGAGAATTTCACGAAACTCCCTTCAGGGTATTTCGAATAGAAATATGTCTAGCAGTAACACCCGTACATCGGAAGGGAGTTGGTGCCGTCCGATCCCCGCGCCCCGGTCCCTTCCGCTCCGGCCGCACCCCGGGCGCGGGCGGACGCGGACCGTAGACTGAGGCTCGTGACGGAGACGAGGGCGGGCGCGGTGAACTCCGGCGATGCGGAGCGGCCGGCGCTGCCGGCGACCAGCTGGGCGGTGCTGGGGCTGCTCTCGTTCGGTGAGGAGCTGTCCGGCTACGACCTGAAGAAGTGGTCGGACGGCTCGCTGCGCTTCTTCTACTGGAGCCCGTCCTTCAGCCAGATCTACGGTGAGCTCAAGCGCCTGGAGAACGTCGGCTACGTCAGCTCGCGGATGGTCGCCCAGGAGACCGGCAACCGCGACAAGCGGGTCTATGTGATCACCGACGAGGGGATGGCGGCGGTCCGGCACTGGGCGCGCGAGGCGCCGGTGGAGCCGCCGGTCCTCAAGCACGGAGTGATGCTGCGGCTGTGGCTGGGCCATCTGCTGGAGGCCGACCGGATGCGTGAAGTGCTCGGCCGGCACCGGGAGTACGCGGAGGCCATGCGGCAGCGCGCCGAGGTGGACGTCGAGACCGCCCGCGCCGAGGAGGCATGGGCCTACCCCTCACTCGTCCTGAAGTGGTCCGAGCGCTTCTACACCGCCGAACGGGACCTGGCCGACGCGATGCTGGCCGACCTCGACGAGCTGGACGGCGGACGCGGCTGAAGTGCGCTGCGAGGGTGTCCGTGATGACGTGGGGCAACGGATCTGATCGATGCCATGCGGCGCTGCCCATGCCGCGGGTCCGCGGCGCCGACGACACCGCCGCCTCTTGTCTGCGAGGGAGCGCGGCGACTACGTGTCGGCGGACGGGCCGGGCTTCGCCTGGAGTTCGTCGAGTCGCAGAAACGCCAGGGCGCGGCGCATCAGGTCGACGAGATCCTCGGGTTCGTCCTGCCAGGCCCAGTACTCCATGGTGACGGTGAAGGCATCCAGCACCGCGGTGGTCAGCAGCCGCACTTCGAGGCTGTCGACAGGGGCGGACGCCCGGGACGCCAGCGCGGGCGCGAGCCGTTCCTGCATCTCCCGCCCCGCAGCGAGCCAGCGCGTCTTCAGGACGGGGACGGTCCCCAGGACCCGGACCAGCCGCCGGGCCCGGGCGGCGTCCTCCAGGCGCCGCTCGGCCGTCGCCGTCCCGAAGGACGCCTCAAGGGCGGCGCTGAGCGGTTCATCGACCGGATGTGCCGCGAGGACGTCCACGAGCTGGCCGACGCTGGAGGCGAAGAGGGGGGTGAGGGCGTCCTCCTTCGTCGAGGAGTAGCGGTAGAAGGTGCGCAGGGAGATGCCCGCGGCCGAGGCGATGTCCTCGACCGTCGTCGCCTCGTACCCGCGGTCGGCGAACAGGGCCGCCGCGGCCTCCGCGATCTCCAGCCGAGTCTGAAGGCGCCGATGCTCCGTCAGGGACGGACGGCCCCGCGCTGCCGCCATTGTGTGCTCCTCACCGTGCTTCACCTTGGCCGTCATTCTCCCAGACATTTATTGGCACGCTGCGCCAAAAAAGCGTATGTTGAGTGACGCCTGATCAGGTGCCGATCGGCCGGCGGTCGATTCGTCTGCTGTGTCCGGTGCACCCGCAACGCCAACGAAGGAGCGGACCATGTCCCGCACGTACCTCGTCACCGGAGCCGCCTCCGGCATCGGCAAGGCCACCGCCACCAGCCTCAGGGAGCAGGGGCACACGGTGATCGGCGCCGACCTCAAGGACGCCGACATCGTCGCGGACCTCGCCACCCCCGATGGCCGGGCCCATCTGGTCCGGCAGGCCGGCGAGCTGAGCGGTGGGCGCCTCGACGCCGTGATCGCGGGCGCCGGCCTCGCCGGATTCGACCCCCGGGCCGTCAGCGTCAACTACTTCGGCGCGGTCGCCACCTTGGAAGGGCTGCGCCCCCTGCTGGCCGCCGGTACGGCCCCGCGCGCCGTCGTCATCGCCTCGGTCGCCTCCGTCCACCCGTACGACACTGCCATCGCCGACGCGGCGCTCGCCGGTGACGAGGACGCGGCGCTGGCCGCCGCTCAGGCGGCGGTCGACCGGGGAGAGGGCTATGCGATCTACGGCTCGACCAAGGCCGCCATCGCCCGATGGATACGCCGCACCGCAGTGACCGCCGACTGGGCGGGCGCCGGCATCCCCCTCAACGCCATCGCCCCCGGAACCGTCGTCACCCCCATGACCGAGCCCATGCTGGCCAGCCCGGACCTGCGCGAGATCGTCGATGCGACCGTCCCCATGCCGCTCCACGGCCACGCCCAGCCGGCGCAGATCGCCCCGCTCCTGACCTGGCTCACCTCCCCGGAGAACGAACTGGTCACCGGCCAGGTCGTCTTCATCGACGGCGGCGCCGACGCCGTACTGCGCGGTGACGGCACATGGTGAGCCGCGAAGGGAAACGGCCGATCGGAGACGTCCCGCAGCCCTCCCCAGCCGCAGCCACCGGAGGCTCACCCGTGCACACGCTCACCCGCACCACCGTCGTCACCGCCGACCCCGACACCGTCTGGCGGCTCATCGGCAGGTTCGGCGGCCTCGCCGACTGGCACCCCCTGCTTCCGCCGTCGGTGATCGAGGACGGCGCCGACCCCGAGACGCCCGGGGCGGTGCAGGCGTTCTCCGTCGACGGCCGCGTGCTCATCCGGGAACGGCTCCTGGAGAAGGACGACTCGCGCCGGACGCTCAGTTACACCATCCATGAATCCGCCGTCCCCGTCTCCGACTACGTCGCCACGCTGTCCGTCCACCCGCACGACGCGGGCGCCGAGATCCGCTGGGCCGCGACGTACGGGGCCGCCGACGAGCTCGTCCCCGAGATCGAGAAGCAGTTCGGCGACACCATCTACGCCACCGGCCTGAACGCCCTCAAGGAGCGCTTCGCCCGGCCATGAGCCGTGGCGTGACGCGCAAGGAATGTGACGCCAGCTCAAGGAGCGTCGGCGAGGACCAGCGCCCGGCAATCCGACGGCGTTCCCCAGGCGTCCCGCAGCGGTCGCGCCTTGCGGATCCACAGGGAGAGGTCCAGTTCCTCCGTGTATCCCAGGGCGCCGTGCAGTTGGAGCGCGGTGCGGGCCGCGGCGTATCCGGCCTCGCCCGCGGCGACCTTCGCCGCCGCCACCTCCCGGCGCGCCGACGGGGCGCCCGCCGCCACCGCCAGCGCCGCCGCGTGCACCAGCGGCTGGGCGAACTCCAGCCCGATGAGGGTGTCCGCCAGCCGGTGCTTGACCGCCTGGAACGAGCCGATCGGCACCCCGAACTGGGTGCGCTGCTTGACGTAGGCGACCGTCTCGGCGAGCAGGGCGCGGCCGAGGCCGAGCGACTGGGCGGCGGTGAGCAGCCGCGCGAGGTCGACGGCGTGCGCGGCGGCCGCGGCCACGGCCGGTCCGTCGGCCAGGACCGTGCCGCCGCGCGGGCGGGCCGGCCGCCGGGTCGGATCGAGGCAGGGCTGCACGGGGCCGTGCGCTTCGGTGCGGCGGAGCGTGGCGCCCTGGACGACGAGGACGGTGTCGGCGGCCTCCGCGTCCAAGGCGTACGGCGTGTCGGCGCACAGGCTGACCACGGCGTCGCCGGAGGCGATCCGCGGCAGCCATCCGCCGGCCCCGGCCTCGGCCCCGACCTCGGCGTCCTCGCCGAGCCGGCCCCACAGCGCCGCCGCGGCCACCGTCTCCGCCAGCGGGCCGGGCACCGCATGCCGCCCCAATTCCTGGAAGGCGACGACCAGTTCGACCGGCAGTGACCCCGTCCCGCCGTGCTTCTCCGGTACGGCGAGCCCGAACACCCCCGCCGCCGCGATCCGCGCCCACAGCGCCCGGCCGGGCCCGGTGTCCCCGCGCGCCCAGGCCCGTGCCGCCGCCGCGGTGCCGGACGCCGTCAGCAGGCCGTTCAGCGTACGGGCGAACTCCCGCTGCTCCCCGGTCGCGAGGAAGCGCATCACCGGCGTCCCTTCGGCAGGCCGAGCAACCGCTCGGCGATGATGTCGCGCTGGATCTCGTTGGTGCCGGCGTAGATCGGACCGGCGAGCGAGAAGGTGTAGCCCTCGGCCCACCTCCCGTGCGCGGGCGCCTCGTCGGCGTCGTCGGCGAGCGCGCCGTAGGGGCCGAGCAGGTCCAGCGCGGTCTCGTGCAGCGCGATGTCCAGTTCGGACCAGAAGACCTTGTTCAGGCTCGATTCGGCGCCCAGCTCCCCGCCGTCCGCGAGCCGGGTGGCGTGGGCGTAGGTGTGGAGCTGGTACGCACGGGCACCGATCAGCGCATCGGCGACCCGGTCGCCGAGAGGGCCGGCCGCCTCGGGGGCCCGGCGCCACAGCGCGGCCAGTCGTTCGGCGGCCGCCGTGAAGCGGCCCGGACTGCGCAGCGTCAGCCCGCGCTCGTTGCCCGCGGTGCTCATCGCCACCCGCCAGCCCCGCCCCGGCTCGCCGATCACCTCCTCGTCGGGCACGAACACCCCGTCCAGGGCGAGTTCGGCGAAGGCGGGCTTGCCGTCGAGGCGGCCGATGGGGCGCACCGTCACGCCGGGCGCGTCCAGCGGGAACATCAGATACGTCAGGCCCTGGTGCGGCCGGGCGGTGTCCGGGTCGCTGCGGAACAGGCCGAAGGCGCGGTCGGCGAAGGCGGCCCGCGACGACCAGGTCTTCAGGCCGTGCAGCAGCCAGCCGCCGTCGGTCCGTACGGCCGTCGCGCGCAGCGATGCCAGGTCCGAGCCCGACTCCGGCTCCGACCACGCCTGGGCCCAGATCACCTCGCCGCTCGCCATGGGGCCCAGGACCCGGGCGCGCTGCTCCTGGGTGCCGTGCTCAAAGAGGGTGGGGGCGAGGAGGCTGATGCCGTTCTGGCTGACCCGGCCGGGGGCGCCCGCGGCGTAGTACTCCTCCTCGAAGATCAGCCACTGCAGGATCGAGGCGCCCCGGCCGCCGTACTCCTCGGGCCAGGAGACCGCCGACCAGCGGTCCGCGAAGAGCCGGCGCTCCCACTCCCGGTGGGCGGCGAAGCCCCGTGCGGTCTCCAGCGACGGCAGCGGGGCGGCGGGTACATGCTCGGCGAGCCAGGCCCGGACCTCGGTCCGGAAGGCGTCCTCGGCGGCGGTGAAGGCGAGGTCCATCAGGCCCCGGCCTCCCGGGAGGACGGCTGCGGCTCCGTGGAACGCCGCCGCATCGCGTGGATGTCCATGCCGCCCAGCGGGTCCGCGGCCGTCTCGGCGTTGTGGGCGTGCGCGAGATGGTGCAGGCCGAACACCGAGTCCAGGCCGCCGTGCAGCCCCTGGAGGTCCTCGGCCTGGTTGACGGCGCGTTTGGTCAGCGCCAGGCCCAGCCGGGGCATCTCCGCGATGCGCAGCGCCAGTTCCCGCGTACGGTCGGCCAGTTCGGCGCGCGGTACGACCCGGTTGACCATGCCCACCTCGTAGGCCCGCCGGGCGCTCATCCGGTCCCCGGTGTAGAGGAACTCCTTGGCGATCCGCGGCGGCATCACCCACGGGTGGGCGAAGTACTCGACGCCGGGTATCCCCATCCGTACGACGGGGTCGGCGAAGAAGGCGTCATCGGCGGCGACGATCAGATCGCAGATCCAGGCGAGCATCAATCCGCCCGCCACACAGGCCCCTTGGACCGAGGCGAGCACCGGCTTGGGCAGCTCCCGCCAGCGGCGGCACATGCCGAGATAGACCTCCGACTCGCGGGCGAACCGGCTCTCCGCGCCCGCCTTGTCCGAGTGGTCCCACCACAGTCCCGCCCTGCGGTCGAAGGGAAGGTGCGCATCGCGCCCCGGGCTGCCGATGTCGTGGCCCGCGGAGAAGTGCCGGCCCTCGCCGGCGAGTACGACGACCCTGACCTCGTCGTCGTCCGCGGCGCGGTAGAAGGCGCGGTCCAGGGCGTAGGTCATCGCGGAGTTCTGGGCGTTGCGGTAGTCCGGGCGGTTCATGGTGACGGTCGCGACCGGGCCCTGGCGTGCGTAGCGCACGGGCTCGTCGTCGTGGGCAGCGGGCATCCGCCCCTCCTTCCCTAACAAGTGTTTGGTAGGTTAACGTACGGCCAGGAGCAGCGTCGAGGCCCAAGGAGGCTCGCGTATGACACCGCCCCGCTATGTGCCCGGCCACGATCTGCTCGCCGGCCGCAGCGCCGTCATCACCGCGGCCGCCGGGGCCGGCATCGGCGGCGCCACCGCCCGCCGCTTCCTGGAAGAGGGCGCCCGGATCGTCGTCGGCGACAGCCACGCGCGGCGGCTGGCGGAGAGCGCCGAGGCGCTCGCCGCGGAGTTCGGCGCGGACAAGGTCGAGGCCCTGCCCTGCGACGTCACCGACGAGGAGCAGGTGGGCGCCCTGCTGGAGCTGGCCGAACAGCGCCACGGCCGGCTCGACATCGTGGTGAACAACGCCGGGCTCGGCGGCACCGCCGACCTCGTCGAGATGACCGACGAGCAGTGGAGCAAGGTCCTCGATGTGACCCTGAACGGCACCTTCCGCTGCACCAGGGCCGCGCTGCGCCGGATGCGGCGCGGCGGCCGCGGCGGCGTGATCGTCAACAACGCCTCGGTCGTCGGCTGGCGCGCCCAGCGCGGCCAGGCCCACTACGCCGCGGCCAAGGCCGGGGTGATGGCGCTGACCCGCTGCGCCGCCGTGGAAGCCGCCGCGTACGGCGTACGGATCAACGCGGTCTCGCCGAGCCTCGCCATGCACCCGCACCTGGTGAAGGTCACCACGCCCGAGCTGCTCGCCGAACTCACCGAGCGGGAGGCGTTCGGACGCTACGCAGAACCCTGGGAGGTCGCCAATGTCATCGTCTTCCTCGCCGGCGACTACGCCTCGTACATGACCGGCGAAACCGTGTCCGTCAGCTCCCAGCATGCCTGAGGAGCGCCGCCGCGAACTCCTCGCCGCGGCCGCGGAGGTGTTCGCCGTCCAGGGCTACGACGCGACCACGGTCCGGCAGATCGCGGACGCGGTCGGGATGCTCGCGGGCAGCCTCTACTACCACTTCGATTCCAAGGAATCGATGCTGGACGAGATCCTGTCCACGTTCCTGGACGAGCTGTGGGAGGGCTATGACGCGGTGCTCGCCGCGCGGCTCGGGCCCAGGGAGACGATCGAGGCGCTGGTCACCGAGTCCTTCCGGGAGATCGACCGGCACCGCGCCGCCGTCGCGATCTATCAGAAGGAGGCCAAGCACCTCGCCGCACAGCAGTCCCGCTTCGGCTACCTCGCCGACTCCCGGCAGAGATTCGAAAGGGCCTGGCTGGGCACCCTGGAGCGGGGTGTGGCCGACGGAGTCTTCCGCGCCGACCTCGACGTCCGGCTGACGTACCGGTTCGTCCGCGACACCGTCTGGGTGGCCGCCTCCTGGTACCGGCCGGGCGCACGGCACCGCCCCGAGGAGATCGCCCGCCAGTACCTGTCGATGGTGCTGGACGGCATCGCCTTGCGGAACTGACCGGCCGATCCGCAGAATCTGACCAAGGAGACCACCATGTCCGAGGCATATATCGTCGAGGCGGTCCGCACCCCCGTCGGCAAGAAGGGCGGCGGTCTGTCCGGCGTCCACCCCGCCGACCTCGGTGCCCATGTGCTGCGTGCGCTGATGGCACGCACCGGCGCCGACCCGGCCGCCGTGGAGGACGTCGTCTTCGGCTGCCTGGACGCCGTCGGGCCGCAGGCCGGGGACATCGCCCGCACCTGCTGGCTGGCCGCCGGGCTGCCCGAGGAGGTGCCCGGCGTCACCGTCGACCGCCAGTGCGGCTCCTCCCAGCAGGCCGTCCACTTCGCCGCCCAGGGGGTGCTCTCCGGCACCCAGGACCTGGTCGTCGCGGGCGGCGTCCAGAACATGTCGCAGATCCCGATCGCCTTCGCCAGCCGGCAGGCCGCCGAGCCGCTGGGGCTCACCGAGGGCCCGTTCGCCGGCTCCGCGGGCTGGCGGGCCCGCTACGGCGAGCAGCCCGTCAACCAGTTCCACGGCGCCGAGCTGATCGCCGCGAAGTGGCGGCTCACCCGTACGGACATGGAGGAGTTCGCGCTCCGCTCCCACCGGCGGGCCGTGCGCGCCATCGACGAGGGCCGCTTCGACCGCGAGATCGTCCCCTTCGGGGACGTCGCCGTCGACGAGGGCCCGCGCCGCACCACCTCGCTGGCGAAGATGGCCGAGCTGGCGCCGGTCGTCGAGGGCGGCCGGCTGACCGCCGCGGTCTCCTCGCAGGTCTCCGACGGCGCGGCCGCCATGCTGCTGGCCTCCGAGCGCGCGGTGGCCGAGCACGGCCTGACCCCGCGGGCCCGTATCCACCATCTGTCGGTACGGGGCGAGGACCCCATCCGGATGCTGTCCGCACCCATCCCCGCGACGGCGTACGCGCTGAAGAAGGCGGGCATGACGATCGACGACATCGACCTGGTCGAGATCAACGAGGCGTTCGCGCCCGTGGTGCTGGCCTGGCTCAAGGAGACCGGCGCCGACCCCGAGCGGGTCAACGTCAACGGCGGCGCCATCGCGCTGGGCCACCCGCTGGGCGCGACCGGGGTACGGCTGATGACGACGCTGCTGCACGAACTGGAGCGCACCGGCGGCCGGTTCGGGCTGCAGACCATGTGCGAGGGCGGCGGGCAGGCCAACGTCACCCTCATCGAACGGCTGTGACCGGCCGCGCGGGCGGGTGACTCAGCGCGGCAGGGCGGCGAGGGTGCGGTGCGCCTCGGTCATGATCCGGTCGACGAGTTCCGCGCAGGACGGCAGATCCCCGATCAGACCGGCGACCTGGCCCGCGGCCATCACCCCGAGATCGGTGCGGCCTTCCACCATCGACGCCCGCAGCAGCATCGGGGTGTTGGCCGCGAGCAGGACCTGGCTCCAGGACAGCTCCTTGCCGTGCTTCATGGCCAGGCCGTCCCGGACCATCCGGGCCCAGCTCAGCCCGGACAGCTTCCGGAACGACGCGGCATGGCGCACCGCGCGCAGCAGCGCCGCGGTGCGCCCGGACCGCTCCAGCGCCGCGACCAGCTCGCTGCGCAGCATCCGGTGCGGCAGTCCGTCGACCTTGGTGGTGACGGTGATGTCCTGCACCGCCGCCTGTAGATAGCAGTCCTGGACCGCCGGCGGCACCGTGCTGTCCGACGTCAGCAGGAAGCGGGTGCCCATGGCGATGCCGGCCGCGCCGTAGGCGAGCGCCGCGACCAGGCCCCGGCCGTCGAAGAAGCCCCCCGCGGCGATCACCGGGATCTCGACCGCGTCCACGACCTGGGGGAGCAGCACGCTGGTGGCGACGCTCCCGGTGTGGCCGCCGCCCTCACCGCCCTGCACGACGACCGCGTCCGCGCCCCAGGCGGCGACCTTCTCGGCGTGCCGGCGGGCCCCGACGGACGGGATGACGACCACCCCCGCCTCCTTGAGCCGGGCGATCAGCTCGGGGGACGGGGCGAGGGCGAAGGAGGCGACCCGTACGCCCTCCTCCACGATGACCCGTACGCGCTCGGCCGCATCGCCCGCGTCGGCCCGCAGATTGACGCCGAAGGGCGCATCCGTACGGGACCGGACCTCGCGGACCGCGGAACGCAAGCGCTCGACGGTCATGGTGGCCGAGGCGAGGATGCCCAGGGCCCCGGCGTTGGCGGCGGCCGAGACCAGCCGGGGCCCCGCCACCCACCCCATACCGGTCTGGACGAGCGGGTGCCGCACGCCGACCAGCTCGGTCAGCGCGGTGGTGATCCGGGGGGCCGTCATACCGCCGGCACCTCGCGTTCGCGCAGCCCGTCGGGGTCGATGACCTCGCGGATCAGCCGCAGTTCCGCCTCGGAGGGCTCCCGGGTGCCGGGCACCTCGTCGGGCAGTACGAGCGGGAATCCGGTGGCCTGCTGGACCTCCTCGACCGTGACACCGGGGTGGACCGAGGCGAGCCGCATCGTGTGGTCCGCCGTCGCGAAGTCGAAGACCCCCAGGTTGGAGACCACCCGGGGGAGGTGGTGGTAGCGGGTCGCGGACGGTCCGGCGGCGGCCGCGCTGTCGTAGCCCACCCCGCTGATCATGTCGACCTTCTCGACGAAGACCCGGGTGGAGTGCCTGGGCACCCAGTAACTGACCGGATTGTTGAGGGTGTTGACGGGCGCCCCGCGGACGCCCAGCAGCTGGCGGGCCGGCCGCCGCCAGTCGCCGATGCAGGAGATGTTCTGGTTGCCGAAGCGGTCCAGCTGACTGGCGCCCATCATGACGTGCCGCCTGCCGCCGGTGACCATGGCCAGGTGCTGGCGGTAGGGCAGCCAGCCCTCGGTCTCCCCGTCGAGGCCGACCAGCCTCGCCTCGCCGTCGGTGAGCAGCAGGTCGGGCGAGAAGGTGCGCTTGGCGAGCCGGGCGCCGATGGCCGGGATCGGGCCCATCGGGCTGGCCAGCACCTCGCCGTTGTCGCGCCAGGCGTCGGCGCAGGCGATCACGCAGTACTCGGCGCGGGTCGTCGTGGAGGTCGTGCTCACCGCTGCTCCTCGTGCCAGGTCTGGACCGCGGACTGGTAGCTCTTCTCGTCCCCGTGCAGGAACCGCTCGGCGAACTCCGGCCAGGGTGTGGTCGCATAGAGCTTCTGGAAGGGCTCGTCGCGGCCGTAGTCGGGGGCGCAGGAGGTGAAGTGGGCGCCGTGGGGGGCCTCGACGACTCCGGTGACCGCGTACCGCTTGATGAGCAGGGTCTGCGGGACGGCCGCCGAAAAGCCGTCCACCAGCCGCTCGCAGGAGACATAGGCGGTCTCCGCGGCCTCGCAGAACAGGTCGTCGAAGTACGGGTCGGGGCCCAGGTACTGGCCGTTGCCGAGCCGGTCGGCGCGGTTGACGTGGACCAGTGCCGCGTCCAGCCGCAGCGCGGGCATGGCGACGAACGTCTCCGCGTCGTCGTACGGCGAGGTGACCGTCCGCAGACCCGGGTTGACCCGCATCACGTCCGAGCCGATCCCGGCCCGTACGGGCAGGAACGGCAGGCGGTTGGCGGCGGCCCGCAGCCCCCACATGAACATCGCCTCGTCGACCTCCGCCAGCTCGAACTCCCCGCGCTGGCGGGCGGCGCGGAAGTGCGGTTCGAGCGGGATGGAGTCCAGGGTCGCGAACGGGGCGACCAGCTTGCGGATCCGGCCCGCTGCCGCGAGCAGGCCGACATCGGGCCCGCCGTACGCGACGACGGTCAGATCGGTGACCGGGGACCGCAGGAGCGCCCGCACCAGCGCCATCGGCTTGCGGCGCGAACCCCAGCCCCCGATGCCGACGGTCATACCGCTGCGCAACCGGGAGACCGCCTCGTCGGGTGTCATGGTCTTGTCGGTCATGGCTGTGTGGCCCCCTGCCCGGTCTCGGTGCCGAAGGTGTCGCGGATCCGGTCGGCGACCCCGCTGAGGTTCGCCTCGAAGGTGAACCCCTGCTCGAAGCGGTAGCTGCGGCGCACGTCGACGGGGTCGATGCCGTTGATGGCGGCCTTGGCGAGCCGGAGCAGCGCGCCGTCCTTGCGGGCGATCTCGCACGCCAACTCCACTGCGGTGTCCCGGAGTCGGGCGGCCGGGACGACCTGCCAGACGGAGCCGTGCGCCCGCAGTTCGTCGGCGGTGGCGGTGCGCGAGGTGTAGTAGAGCGCCCGCATCAGATGCTGGGGGACCAGCCGGGCCAGATGCGTGGCCGCGCCCAGCGCGCCGCGGTCCAGCTCCGGCAGGCCGAAGGACGCATCGTCGCTCGCCACGATCGCGTCGGCGTTCCCGGCGAGACCGATGCCGCCGCCGAGGCAGTGCCCGTGCACCGCCGCGACGACCGGCACCTCGCACTCGTAGACCGCCGAGAACGCCTCGGCGCAGCCGCGGTTGGCGCCGATCAGCGCACCGTGGCCGCCCTCGGCGGTGTCCCGCTGCAGCTCCTTGATGTCGACGCCCGCGTTGAAGCCGCGCCCTTCGGCGGCGAGCACCACGCAGCGGATGCCGGGGTCCCGGCCGGCGGCGCGCACGGCGTCGGCGAGGTCGTACCAGCCCCGTACGGGAAGGGCGTTGACCGGTGGGAAGTCCACGGTGACGACCGCGACGCCCGGCTCGGGCCGGGAGGTGGAGACACCCATGAGCGGATCAGCTACCTTTCCACCAAGCGTTTGTTAGGTAGCGAAGTTAGCAGCGGATCGCGCGCTGCGGGAGGGGTACCGGTTGAGCCTGACTCTCGATCTGTCCGGGCAGGTCGCCGTCGTCACCGGCGGGACCCGCGGCGTCGGCGCGGGGATCGCCCGGTCGTTCCTCAAGGCCGGGGCCGACGTCGTGGTCTGTGCCCGGCGGCCCCCGGACACCCCCGTTGCCGCGGCCGGCCGCACGGCCCGCTTCCGCCCGCTCGATCTGCGCGATCCGCCCGCCGTGGGGGAGTTCTTCACCCATGTCGCGGCGGCGTACGGCCGCCTCGACTGCCTGGTCAACAACGCCGGCGGTACGCCCTACCGCCTGCTCGGTGCGGCCGCCCCGGAGCGGCATGCGCGGGTCCTCGAACTCAACCTCACCGCCCCGCTGACCGCCTCCCTCGCCGCGTACGAGGTCATGCGGGGCGAGCCGGCCGGCGGATCGATCATCATGATCGGCAGCGTCAGCGGCACCCGCCCCTCGCCCGGCACCGCCGCCTACGGCGCGGCCAAGGCGGGCCTGGACAGCCTCGCCCGCACCATGGCCGTCGAATGGGCCCCGCGGGTCCGGGTCAACACCCTCGTCCTGGGCATGGTCCGCACCGAACTGACCGCCCTGCACTACGGCGACGAGGCGGGCGTCGCCGCCGTCGGCGCCACCGTACCGCTCGGCCGGCTCGCCGAACCCGACGAGATCGGCGACGCCGCGGTCTTCCTCGCCTCCGACCGGGCGGCGTACCTCACGGGTGCCAGCCTGCTCGTCCACGGCGGCGGGGAACGCCCCGCCTTCCTCGACGCCGCCACCGCCCACCGCCCCGCCGCATCCCCGTCCACCGAGGAGAGCTGAGATGACCGGAATCTGCGCCGGCCGCGCCGTCGCCGTGACGGGGGCCGGCCGCGGCCTCGGCCGCGCCCACGCCCTCGCCCTCGCCGCCGAAGGGGCCGCCGTCGTCGTCAACGACCTCGGGGTGACCGCGGACGGCTCCGGGGCCTCGCCCGGCCCGGCGCAGCAGGTCGTCGAGGAGATCGAGGCCCGCGGCGGCCGGGCCGTCGCGCACACCGGCGACATCACCACCACCGACGGCGCCGCCTCGCTCGTCGCCGCCGCCCTGGACTCCTTCGGCCGCCTCGACGCCCTCGTCAACAACGCCGGGTTCCTGCGCGACCGGATGCTGGTCAACCTCGACGAGGACGGCTGGGACGCCGTCATCCGCGTCCACCTCAAGGGCCACTTCCTGCCGCTGCAACAGGCCGCCGCCCACTGGCGGGCCGAGACCAGGGCCGGCCGCACGCCCCGGGCCCGGGTGGTCAACACCAGTTCGGGCGCCGGACTGCTCGGCAGCGTCGGCCAGGGCAACTACTCCGCCGCCAAGGCGGGCATCCTCGGCCTCACCCTCGTCGCCGCCGCCGAGCTGGGCCGCTACGGCGTACAGGTCAACGCCATCGCCCCCGCCGCCCGCACCCGCATGACCGAGCAGACCTTCGCCGAGACGATGGCGGCGCCGGCCGAGGGGGAGTTCGACGCGATGGCCCCCGGCAATGTCTCCCCGCTGGTGGTCTGGCTCGCCTCCGCCGCCAGCGACGGCGTCACCGGCCGCGTCTTCGAGGCCGAGGCGGGCCGGATCTCCGTCATGGAGGGCTGGCGCCGCGGCCCCACCGCCGACAAGGGCGGCCGCTGGACCCCGGCGGAGGCGGGCGAGCACGCCCGCAAGCTGCTGACGGCTGCCGGGGAACCGCATCCGGTGTACGGGGCGCGCTGACCCGGGCGCCGGAACGGCGCGGTCGTCCCACCGCGTGTGGCGCTCCGGCTCCGCGCGGAACGCGACGGGCGCCGCCTCAGCGCCGTCCGGTACGCAGCCCCGCGAGAGCGGCTGCCCGGGTGAGCACCTCGACGAGCATGCCGGAGGTGAGCCGGCCGGTGAACGTGTTGCGCTGGCTGGGGTGTTGACTTCCGCTCCCCGCCCTAAAGGGCGGGGATTCCTACCACGGTCGGCTGACCGTCTCGGTGGGTTCCTGTTTCTTCGCGCTGCGCCGGGACGAGTCCCGGTCTTACCCGCGCTCCGCAGGCTGATACCGCCAGTCCGGCGGCCTTGGCGACGTTGACCGCCGCATTGATGTCCCGATCGAGGACAGCCCCGCATGCCCCGCACTCCCACACGCGGATGTGGAGGGGCTTGAGGTCGTCCTTGACGCCGCACTGCGAGCACACCTGAGACGTCGGCTCGAACCGGCCGATCCGTATGAGGGTGCGCCCGTACCGGGCGGCCTTGTACTCCAGCATCGTCACGAACGCCGACCATCCGGCGTCGTGAACGGACTTGGCCATACGCGTACGGGCGAGTCCCTTGACCGCCAGGTCCTCAACGGCAACCGCTTGGTTCTCACGGATGATCTTCATTGAGAGCTGGTGGTGAAACTCGCACCGTGCGTCGGCCACCTTCGCGTGCGCGCGGGCGACCTTGATCCGGGCCTTCGTCCTGTTGTTGCTGCCCTTGGTCTTGCGGGAGAGCCGCTGCTGTTCCCGCTTGAGCTTCTTCTCCGCCCGGCGCAGGAAGCGCGGGCTGTTGATCTTCGTGCCGTCGGAGAGGATCGCGAAATGCGACAGTCCCAGGTCGATGCCGACCTCCGGCGTGACCGGCGGCAGTACCTCATTCGCGTCAGTCTCGACCACGAATGAGCAGAAGTACCGCCTGGCCGCATCCTTGACCACGGTCACAGTGGACGGCGCGGACGGCAGGGCGCGGGACCACTTCACCCGTACGTCGCCGATCTTCGGCAATGACAGGTCTCCGCCCGGGGTGATCTTCCAGCGGGCATTCGCGGTGAACCGGACCGACTGCCGGTTGTCCCGGCGCGACTTGAACCGGGGCGCGCCCATGCGTGGACGCTTACCCTTGAGACCGTCGAAGAAGTTCCGGTACGCGGTATCCAGGTCCCGGAGGGACTGTTGCAGGACCACGGCGGAGACCTCGCTGAGCCACGCCCGTTCCTCGGTCTTCTTCGCCTCGGTGAGCCGCTTGCCCAGCTCGGCGGAGGGAACGAACGGCAGCCCGGCGGCGCGGGCGTCCTCGCGGGCGCGAAGCGCGTCGTTGAAGACCACCCGAGCGCACCCGAACGCCCTGGCCAGCGCTGAGCGCTGCGGACCGCTCGGGTACATCCGGAAGGAGTACCTGAGCTGCATGTCCGTGATCGTACTAAGTTGGGTTATGGCTGAGTATCAGAACATCCGCACTGGTAGGCATCGCGCGTTCGTCATGCATGCGAGAACCGCTTCACCACCGGGCCAAAGCCGGGTGCACTGCGATTAGTCCACGGCCTCGGCGCGGCGGCGCAGGGACGGGGCCAGCGCCAGCTGGCCCGCGGCCGCGGCCAGGCACAGGGCGGTGCAGGTCAGCCAGAGGGTGGTGGAGCCGATGACGAGGAGGCGGGTGCCGACGATCGGAGCGATCAGGAAGCCGGTGCCCCAGGCCATGCCGATCAGTCCGTTGTAGCGGCCGCGGAGGTGGGCGGGCGCGAGGTCGGCGACGACGGCCGCGGTGACGGCGAAGACCAGGATCTCGCCGAGCGTGGAGACCGCGACGGCCAGTGCGTAGCCGGCGGTCGCCGAGGCCGCGGCCGCCACCGCGTTGCCGCCGGCCGCGATCGTGAAGCCGGTGGCCAGCACCCGGCTCTTGTCGAAGGCGGCCAGCCGGTGGCCGATCAGCGGCTGTACCGCGATGACGATGATGCCGTTGACGCCCATGACCAGGCCGTAGGCGCTGCTGGACAACGCGGTGCCGGTCATCGCCAGCGGCAGGGTGGCGAATGCCTGTTGGAAGACGACCGCATAGCCGACGATGAGGCCGGCGAACGCCAGCATCGCGCGGTCGCGCAGGACGCCGCGGTAGCTGCCGGCGGTGCGTTCCCGGGCGGCCGGGCCCGTCTCCGGGATGGCCAGCCACACCAGCAGCCCGAAGAACGCGCAGGCCCCCGCGTCGAGCCAGAAGAGCAGTCGGCCGCCGTGCGAGGCGAGATAGCCGCCGAGCACCATGGCGACCGAGAAGCCGAGGTTGACGGCCCACAGCAGCAGGCCGTAGGCGCGGGTGCGGTCGGCGGCCGGCACCGCGTCGGCGACCAGGGCCTGGGCGGCGGGGCGGAACAGATCGATGGTGATGCCGAGGACGAAGCAGCAGACCACCAGCAGGGTGAGGCTCCGGGCGTGGCCGAGCGCGAGCAGGGTCGCGCCGTTGGCCAGCATGCCGCCGGTCAGCGCCACCCGGCGGCCGAAGCGGTCCGCGAGGAAGCCGCCCAGCGGCTGGGAGATCACCGAACCGATGCCGACGACGGCGAGGACGATGCCGGTGGTGGCGACGGACAGGCCCCTGACCCCGGTCAGATACAGGCTCAGGAACGGATTGACCATCGAGCCCAGGCGATTGACCAGGGACCCGCCCCACAGCACCCAGAACGCGGCGGGCAGCCCGCCCGCCCGCACCCGTACGTAGCCGCGCAGCCGCCCTGGGCGGGGCTCGCCGATCGCCGGGCCGGACGTGTCGATTCCGCTCATGGTCTCCGTTCCCTCCTTGGTTCTCTCCTCCGGGACGTGCGGATCGTCAGCGGCCGCAGCCGCGGAGCACGGCGGGGGCCGGGGGCGCGGGGGCCTGCCGGGCGGGGGACGGGGCCGGGCGGGAGGCCGGGGCCGTCCGGGCGCCGTCCGCCGTTGTCGGCTCGGTGCCCTGCGCCAGGGCCGCGCGGTCGACCTTGCCGTTCGGGGTCGTGGGCAGGACGTCCAGCAGCCGGATCTCCTGCGGGACCATGTACGGGGGCAGCGCGCGGGCGCAGAAGGCACCCAGGTCCGCGGTGTCCACGGACCGACCCGCCGTCGGGACGACGAAGGCGGTCAGCCGGAGTCCGCCGCCCTCGGGCTCCGGCAGGGCCGTCGCGGATGCCGCGGCGACGCCCGGGTACTGCGTCAACCGCCGCTCCACCTCGGCCAGTTCGACGCGGTTGCCGTTGATCTGCACCTGGGAGTCGGTCCGGCCGCAGAAGTAGAACTCGCCGTCCGCGCCCCGCACGGCCAGGTCTCCGGTGCGCAGCACCACCTGGCCGGACTGCGGGCACAGCGGGTCGGGGACCAGTGCCCGGTGGGTGGCCCGAGGGTCGTCCCAGTAGCCGGAGAAGAGCGCGGGGCTGCGCAGATGGATCTCGCCGGGCACGCCGGGCTCCGCCACGAGCGCGCCGTGCTCGTCGACGAGGAGCATCTCCGCTCCGGGATGCGCGACGCCGATGGAGAGCCGATGGGCGTCCTCCGGGAGGGGGTTGGGGACGTCCTCGAAGGAGCAGGCCATCGACTCGGTGGCGCCGTAGCAGTTGATGATGCGCGCCTTCGGCAGCAGTTCCTGCAGGCGGCGCAGTTCGGGCAGCGGGAACTCCTCGCCGCAGAACAGGATCGAGCGCAGCCGGTCGAGGGCGGCCAGCCGCCCGGGCTCATGGCGCAGCGGCTGCCGCCAGATCGACGGTACGCCGTTGACCTGGGTGGCTTCGGTCTCCCGCAGCACCCGCAGCAGATGCCGGGGCCAGCGCACCAGGTCCGGCGGGACCGGCACCACACTGGCGCCGCTGCCCAGCGCCAGGCCGATGTTGAGCAGCGAGAAGTCGAACTGCAGGGGCGAGGTGCTGGCGATGCGGTCCTCGGGCGTGGCGATGCCGTACGCGAGCATGCCCCGGTAGAACGCGACCACCGCCCGGTGGCTCATCACCACGCCCTTGGGGCGTCCCGTGGTGCCCGAGGTGAAGATGATGTACGCGGGGTCGGTGACGCAGGGCACCCGGCGCCTCGGCCGGGGCTGCTCGGGGGCGTGCTCCACGGTGAGTCCGCCGGGGCCGAACCGCGCGGTGGCGAGGGTGCGGGGGAGATCCGTGCGGGCGCCGTCGGACGCCTGGAGGTGGAGGGCGGGCCGGGCGGTGCCGATGAGGGATCGCAGCCGCTGCCCGGGGGTCTTCGGGCTGACCGGGATGAAGGTCAGGCCCGCGCGGGAGGCGGCGAGCAGCATCGCGAGGGAGTGCGCGGTGGTGTCGGCCTCCAGGATCACCCGGGCGCCGGTCTCCAGGCCGAGGGTGAGCAGGCCGCCGGTGTACGCGTCCGCCAGGGCGCCCAGCTGCGCGTAGGTGGTGACGGTGGTCAGGCCCGGCCGGGCGGACTCGATGACGGCCGGGGCGTCAGGGGTGTGCCGGCCGGCGGCGAGCAGGAAGTCGTGGAGGAACTCCCCGGCGGTGCCGGCCGGGGCCGGTGGCTGCTGACTCACGTGGCGAAGCCCCCTCGTGGTGGTCGGGAACGGTGATCCGGGGCGGGCCGGGCGGTGCCGGTGCTTCCGGGTGGCCGGTGCGGCGGCGTCCGGTCGGTGGTCGGCGCGGCTGCCCCCGTGACCGCCGCACCCCCCACCAGGCTTCCGCTGTACGGAAGTTGAATTCCGTTGAGCGATGGTCAGACTCTCATGTCGGCAGTGGGGGTGGGGTGTGAGGTGGGTCACTTTGGAGGGTGTTCGGGGTCGGTGAAACCTGGACAGGTCGCGGCGGGTTGTGGCAGCGTCGCCCCTGTCTGGAATTCATCTTTCGCATGGTGGAAGTGTGTTGATGGGGGAACGTATGTCCGGGGCAGGACCGCTATCGCTGGGCCAGCTCTCGGTATGGCACGACATCCGGGGACTGCCGGCGCCGCGCCGGCACGAGCCGAACAACGCGGCGGCCTGGCCCCTTCCGCCCGGCGTCGGAGCGGAACAGGCGCGCACCGCGCTGCGCGCCCTCGCCGCCCGGCACCCGTCGCTGCGCACCCGCTACGACCTCCAGGACCCCGACGCCCCGGGGCAGTTGCCGCCCGACACCGACTTCGACGACCGGCTGGAGATCGCCGAGAGCGCGGCCGGCGAACCCGCGCGGCTCGCGGCCGAACTGGCCGCCGAGCCCTTCGACCTCGGCCGCGAACACGCCTGGCGGGCCCGGCTGCTGACCCGCGCGGGCACCCCCGCCCAGCTGCTGTTCGCCAAGCACCACATCGCCGCGGACGCCTGGGCGCAGGAGCTGCTCCATCAGGACTTCCGGCGGGCGCTCACCGACCCCCGAGGTCTCGGCCCCGCCCCACCGGGCCCCGCCGACCTCGCCGCCGAGCAGTACGGCGCCGCCGGACTGCGTCGGCAGGCCGCGGCCCTCGACCACTGGGCGCAGACCCTGGCCCAGGCCCCCTCGGCCGCCCTGCCGCGCGGCGCCGACACGGCGGCCGACGCCGTCCAGTGCACCCTGCGCTCCGCGGCCGCCCGCCCGGCCGCGCACACCGTCGCCGCACGCGCGCGGGTCTCCGTCGCCAGCGCCGTGCTGGCCGCCTACGTCCGCAGCGTGGCCCGCAGATGCGGTGTCGACGCCCTGCTGGTGCAGCTGATGAGCGCCAACCGCTTCGCCGGCCGCTGGCGGGGTGTGGTGACCTCGATGAACCAGTGGGTGCCGGCGCTGATCGAGGACGCCCGCAACGAGGACCTGGTCAAGCTCGCCGACGCGGTGCACTGGAGCGGCCTCGGCGCCTTCCGGCACGGGATGCACGAGGTCACCGCCGTCGCCGCGCTGCGCGCCCGTATGCCCGGAGCCGCCGAACCGGCCTGCGCCTTCAACTTCGTGTCCGTGCCGGACGACACGGCGCCGGACGCCCCGCCGCCCCGGGGGCCGGGGACCGCCGCTCCGCCCACGCTCACCTGGGAGGAGCCCTTCACCACCATCGGCCCGCGATGCTATGTCCGCGCCGTGGAGAGCGAGGACGCGCTCTCCCTCCGGCTCACCGCCAAGGACCTCGACCGCGCCCACTGCGCCGAACTGCTGTGGGATCTGCACGAGAGCCTGCTGACCGCCGCCGGGCGGCCCTGACGGGCATCCGCCCCGCCGGCTCCTGAACGGCCGCACGGCCGGGGAACCGGCCCGTACCGGCGCTGTCCGCCCCGGTGATCCCGGGTTCCGGACCACGCCGCCCGCCCCGCCCGGCGATGCGCCGTCGCACCAACCGGCCGCCCCCTGCCGCTCCTTCGTTCCCCGCGCTCGTTCCTGCCCCAGGAGGCCGCCGTGCCCGAACACGTGATGATCATCCACCGCTGGACCGACCGCTACGCCGACTACGCCGCCTACCTCGACCACCGCGCCCACCGCGTCAGCTACCTCACCACCGAACGGGCCGCCCGCCACCTGCCCACCGAACAGGCCGCCGGCGTACGGCTGGTGGACAGCACCGAGGACGTCAAGGCGGTGCGCGAGGCCGTCGACGCGCTGGTCGAACGGAGCGGACCGCCGACCCGGATCGTCGCCCTCCAGGAGACGGACCTCGACCTGGCGGCCGAGCTGCGCGACGCGTTCGCGCTGCCCGGGCAGCGCACCGGGGACCTGCTGCCGCTGCGCGACAAACTGCTGATGGCGCGGCGGCTCGCGGTGGCGGGCGTCGCGGTGCCGGCGACGGCCGCGGCACCGGACCACGAGGCGGTGGCCGCCTTCGCCGCCCGGCACGGCTGGCCGGTGCTGGTCAAACCCCGTCGGGGCACCGCCAGCGCGGGCATCACCCGGCTGGCATCCCCCGGTCAACTGCGCGCGCATGCCTTCCCGCACGACATCGACCTGCTCGTCCAGCAGTGGCTGCCCGATCAGGTCCTGCACGTCGACGGCGTCTTCGACGGAGCGGACGTCGGCCCCTGGCGGGCGTCGCGCTACCTCAACACCTGCCTGGAGTTCACCACCGGCAGCGCCCTGGGCTCGGTCGAGATCGACGACGCCGAACTCCTGGCCCGCATCGAGGAGATCACCGCCGCCGCCGTCGGCGCGCTGTTCACCGGGCCGTCGGTCTTCCATCTGGAACTCTTCGAGGGCGACGGCGGCGCGCTGACCGTGCTGGAGGTCGGCGCCAGGCCGGGCGGTGCCGAAGTGCCCTTCATCTGGCGCGAGGTGCACGGCATCGACCTGATGGCCGCGGCCTTCGCCCACCAGACCGGCACCCCCGACCCCACCCCCCGCCGCCTCGCCGAGCCCGCGCGGGTGGCGGGCTGGCTGCTGGTGCCGCCGTCCGTACCACCGCCCTGCCGGGTGCGGGCGCTCACCCCGCCCCGAGCGGACCGCCCCCGCACCGGGCCGTACGCCCAAGTCCTCCCGGCGGAAGGCGCGTTGCTGACCGGCGGGGGTTACGAGCACGCCGGGGCGAGGTTCCGCTTCCGGGGGAGCGGCAGCGCGGAGGTGACGGCCGCCGTCCGCCGCGCGATGCGCGAGGCGTCGCTGGCGTGCGAACCGGTCGATCCGCAGGCACCCGGCCGGCTCGTGGTGGTCGGCTGCGGCAATCCGCCCTACCGCGAGTACGCGCTGCGCACCGTCGCCGGGCGGGTGCGCACCGCCCTCGTACAGGGCACCGCCGTCGACTGGCAACGGCGCTATGTCGCCGACCGGTTCCGGGTCACGGACACCTCCGACCCGGCCGCCACCACCCGCGCCGTCGCCGCACTGCTGGCCGGCCATCGGGGTCCGGGAGCCGTCCTGACCTGGGACGAGACGCTCCTGGAGAGCACCGCCGAGGTCGCCCGCCGGCTCGGTCTGCCGCATATGAGCCCCGAGGCCGCGCACCGCTGCCGCGACAAGCTGGCCACCCGACGGCTGCTCGGCGCCGCCGGGGTGCCCTCGGCAGGCTTCCGGCAGGTGGGCACCCGAGCCGAGGCGCTGGCGGCGGCGGAGGCGCTCGGCTGGCCCGTCGTGGTCAAACCCCGTGCGCTGGCCGGCAGCATCGGCGTCACCCGCGCCGACGACCCCGGACAGCTCGCGCGCGCCTACGACCAGGCGCTCGGCGCCTCCTTCCCCGGCATCAGCGCACCGGCCGACGCGATCGTGGAGGAGTATCTGCCCGGCCCCGAGATCAGCGTGGACTGCGCGGTGTCCGACGGCGCCGTACGGATCGTGAACGTCGCGCACAAGCGGCTGGGGTTCGCGCCGCACTTCGAGGAGGTCGGACACCTCGTCGCGCCCTGGCGGGAGGAGCCCTGGGCCGACGAGGTGCGGTCCGTCGTCACCGACGCCCACACCGCACTGGGCATCCGTACCGGACTCACCCACACCGAGATCCGCCGCACCCCCACCGGACCGCGCGTCGTCGAGGTCAACGGCCGCCTCGGCGGCGACTTCATCCCGCTGCTGGGCACCCTCGCCACCGGGGTCGACCCGGTCGCGGCCGCCGTCGACCTCGCGCTCGGCCGCGCACCCGACCTCACCCCGGTCCGCGACCGCTGCGCGGAGGTGCGCTTCGTCTACCCCGAGCGCGACGGCACCGTGCACTCCCTCGATCTGACCGCCGCCGCGGCCGTGCCGGGCATCGTCGAGGCCGTCCCGCTCGCCGCGCCGGGCACCGAACTGCTGCTGCCGCCCCGGGGGATCGTGCCCCGGCTCGCCGCCCTGGTGGCCGTCGGCGACACCCCCGAGGAGTGCGCCGCCGCGCTCGACCGCGCCCAGCGCTCCGTACGGCACTCCCTGGCCCCGCTCCACTGATCCGCACCGGCCGACGAGGAGAGACAGACCCATGACCCGGATACCCGCCGACCCCGCGGCGGCCACCGGCCGACTCGGCGGCCCGACCCGCGGGGACCACCGCACGCAAAGGACTTCGAGATGACCGCCGTGACCGTCGCCCCGCCCTCCCCGAACCTGGCGCTCAACCAGCTGGTCGACCGGCGCCGCGCCGAGGGGGCCTCGCTGGTCCATCTCGCCTTCGGCGAGGCCCGGCTGCCGGTCCTGCCGCAGCTCGCCGAGCAGCTGGCGCTCGGCGCGACGCGCGCCGCCTACGGGCCGGTGGCCGGCGCCGAGGGCGTACGCGACGCGGTGGCCGGCTACTTCACCCGCCGCCGGCTGCCCACCGAGGCCGACCGGGTGATCGTCGCGCCCGGCAGCAAGCCCCTGCTGATGGCACTGCAACTGGTCATCCCCGGCGATGTGCTGCTGCCGCGCCCCGCCTGGAACACCTACGCCCCGCAGGCCCGCTACGCGGGCAAGAAGGTCTACGGCGTACCGATCCCCGCCGAGTGCGGCGGCGTCCCCGCACCGGGCGCGCTGCGCGAGACGATCCGGCGGGCCCGGGCTGCCGGCGACGACCCCCGGCTGCTGGTCCTCACCCTCCCCGACAACCCCACCGGGACCCTCGCGCCGCCCGCGCTGATCCGCGAACTGTGCGCACTGGCCCGGGCCGAGGACCTGCTGATCGTCTCCGACGAGATCTACCGCGACATCGTCCACGACCCCGAGTCCACCCCCTTCCTCAGCCCCGCCGAGGCCGCCCCCGAGCGCACCGTCGTCACCAGCGGACTGTCCAAGACGCTCGGGCTCGGCGGGTGGCGGATCGGCGTGGCGCGCTTCCCGGTGGGCGAGACCGGCGCACTGCTGCGCGACGCGGTGACCGCGGCCGCCAGCGAACTGTGGTCCACCCTCGCCGCTCCCATGCAGCAGGTCGCGGAGTACGCCTACGGCGAGCCGCCGGAGGTCCTCGCGCGAATGCGGGCGAGCGCCCGGCTGCACGGCGCGGTGGCCCGGGCGGTGCACCGCATCGCTCTCGAAGCGGGCGCGGAGTGCCGCCCGCCCACCGGAGGGTTCTACGTCTACCCGGACTTCGGGCCGCTGCGCGAGCGGCTGGCCGCACACGGAGTCACCGACGCGGCCTCGCTCGCCGGCCGCCTCCTGGACGACTCCGGGATCGCCGTGCTCGCCGGCCATCTGCTGGGCGACGACCCGCAGGCCCTGCGCTTCAAGGCCGCCACCAGCCTGCTGTACGGCGACGAACGCCTGCAGCACCAGGCGCTGCGGGCCGACGACCCCGCCCGCCTGCCGCACATCGGCCGCGAACTCTCCCGGATCGCCCGGGGCTTCGCCCGTCTGAAAGGAGCATGACGATGAAGGAGATACCTCCCACCGCCGCGTCCTTCGCGCAGCTCGCCGCGGCGGCCGACCGGCTGCTGGCCGATCTCGCGGGGCTCGACGACCAGGCCGTCGCACAGCCGTCGCGCCTGCCCGGCTGGACGCGCGGCCATGTCCTGAGCCACCTCGTGTGCCAGGTCCCGGCACTGGAACGGCTGCTGGAGTGGGCCCGTACCGGCGTCGAGACGCCCCAGTACGCCGACCGCGAGGCCCGGGACGCCGAGATCGAGGCGGGCGCCCGCCGGCCGGCCGCGGCGCTGGTGGCGGACGTCCGGGCCAGTGCCGCGCACTTCCGGCGCACGGCCGAGCAACTGCCCGCGCCCGCCTGGCGGGCCACCGTCCGGCCCTTCACCGGTGAACTGTGCACGCCCCGGCGGATACTGGTGATCCGGCTCCGCGAACTCGAACTGCACCACGTCGACCTGGACCTCGGATACGGCTTCGCCGACATCCCCGAACCGGCGCGGCAGATCATCCTCGACGACGTCCTCGGCTACTACGCCGCCGCCGAGGGCGTACCGGACTGCACGCTCGGCGACCGCGAGGGCGCACTGCTCGGCCGCTTCGGCACCGGCGGCCCGGTCGTCTCCGGCGAACCCGCCGACATCCTCGCCTGGCTGGCGGGGCGCAGCGCCGGCGCGGCACTGGAGTCGACGGCGGAGCTGCCCGCACTGCCCGCGTGGCTGTGACCGACCGCCCCACCCCGAGAGGAAGACGAACGGCGATGGCAGTCACCGTCGAACCGGAGCGGTTCGACCTCGGTTCGGTCCGCAGCTCCCTGCTGGACCGCATCCAGGCCAACCTCGCGGTGCTCGCGGACCACCACCACGGCCCCGGAGCGCACCTCCGCCTCGGCGCGCCCCTGAGGTTCCGCACCTGGGACGGGGCGGACGGTCTGCCGACGGTCGATGCGCCGCTGCCGGAGCGGCTGGCCGTGGCGCCGAGGCTCCTGGGGCTGCGGGTGGTCCGGCAGGAACGGCCGTCCCGCGGCGAGTTGAGCCGGGCGATCCGCGCCGCCGTCGGCGTGCGCTACATCGTCGCCGACGCCTTCCAGCTGCCCTGGCTCCCGTACTACGGCCGGGCCCACACCGCGCACGGCTTCCTGCTCGCCGCGGGGCCCGACGGCTGGCACGTCACGGACGCCTACCTCAGCGAGACCCCGTGGGGAACGGCGGCGCCCGGCCACTGGGTGCTGTCCGCCGACGAGCTGGCGGGCATCGAGTCGGCCGAGGTCATCGAGCTGGCGCCGGCCGGTGCGTACCCGGCCGCCGGACCGCCGCCCACCCAGGAGGCCGACGAGGCCGCGGTGACCGCCTACCTCGCCGCGTACGACGCCTGCGCCGACCGCGCCCGAGCCGTCGAACGGCTCACCGGCGAGACCTGGTTGCTGATGCGGGCCCGCAAACTGCACGCGGCCTACCGCGCGTTCGCCCGCCGGACCGGCGAGACCGAGGCCGAGCGCGCGCAGCTGCGCGCCTGGGACGAGGCCCTTGAGTGGACCCGCCTCGCCCACCGCCGGGTGTCCCGGGGCCGCGCCGAGCCACCGGGAGTCGTCGACCGCCTGCGGGCGGTCCTCGCGGCCGACCGCACGGTCTTCGGCGCCGCACCCGCCGCCCCCACCGCCTCCCCGTCCCCCGACGAGGACCGCTGACCACCCGCCCACCACCGCAAAGGCCACACCATGGACACCCGATTCACCGCACTGCTGCGCCCCTTCCTCAAGCTCGCCGGCCCCGACGAGCCCGTCATCGCCCCCGACACCGACCTGCGCCGGCTCGGTGTCGACTCCATGCAGGCCATCGAGCTGCTCTTCGTCATCGAGGACACCTTCGGGATCTCGCTGCCGGACGACGAACTCAACGACGCCACCTTCGCCACCGCCGGCAGCCTGTGGCGCGCGATCCGCGCACAGCTGCCCGACGGGACCGGCGACCGCGCCGACGGCCAGGAGACCCCGTGAGCACCGAGGCCCCGAGCGCCGTGCCCCACCCCTCGCCCGGCCGGCGGTCCGCCGGTGCCGTGCTCGACGCCCTGCCGCGCACCGCCAGTGGCGAGCAGGTGTGGGCCGCGCTCGGCCGGGCGGGACTGATCACCCGGGCCTATCGCGACGGCACGGTCGGGGCGGGAGCCGACCCCGCGGGACTTGAGGGCCTGCTCACTGCCGTCGACGCCCGCTTCTCGATCGCCGCCACCCTGTCGGTCAGCGTCCAGCTGGCCACCGCGCTGCCCGTTCTCGCGGCGGGCCGCACGCCCGTGGCGCGGCGGGCACTGGAGAGGGCGCTCTCCGGTCGGGAGACCGTCGCCCTGGCGGCCACCGACGTCAGCGCCGGCACCGACCTCACCGCGCTGCGCACCCGGGTGCTGATCGAGGACGACGGCCTTGAGCTGTCCGGCGAGAAGAACTGGATCGCCAACACCACCACCGCCGCGTCCTTCCTCGTCCTCGCCCGGCACCGGCCCGGACGGCACTTCACCCACTTCACCTGGGTCCTGGTGCCCGCCGGCGCCCCGGGAGTCGGCGTGCGGCCCGCCGACTCCGCCCTCTTCGCCGACTCCGGCGTCGGCCATCTCACCCTCGACGGCGTACGGCTGGGCCGGGACCATGTGCTGGGCCGGGCCGGCTTCGGGCTGCCGCTGTTCGCCCGGCACATCGGCACCGAGCGGCTCGCCGGCGCCCAGTGGGGGGTCGCACTGTGCCGTCGCGTCCTCGCGGACACCCGTCGCCACCTGTCCGGCCGCGCGCACGGCGAGGGCACCCTGTGGGACCTGGAGGTGGTGCGCCAGCGCTTCGCGTCCTGCCTGCTGCGGGTACGTGAACTCCGGGCGCTGATAACGGAGTTCGAGGACGCGGTGGCGGTGCGCCACGATGCGGCGGCGGCCGCCACGCTCAAGGCGGCCGCCGGCGCGACCGTCCAGCATGTGCTGACCGAGTGCGGCCAGCTGTGGGGCGCGGCCGGCTTCGCCACCGGCGGGATCCAGGAACTGCGCGCCCAGGCCGCGCTGTTCGGCATCGGCGGCGGTGCGAACGAGGTGGTGCTGGGCACCCTCGCGGACGCCGCCGAGAGCGTACTGGACGGCCTTGTGCGACCCGGCACCCCGCCGTGACCGCACCGATCGAGGTGGCCGACCGGCTCTGGGTGGCCACCGCCACCGCGGAGGGGATGGCGCCCAGTGCCCACCGCGACGATCTGCGCCGGGCAGAGCGGATGCCCGGGTGGCGCGCCCGGGAGTTCCTCACCGGGCGCGCGCTGCTGAGGGAGCTGCTCGCCGCCGTGCGGCCGGCCCTGGCCGCTGCGGACGTGGTCGCGGACCCGCGTGGCAAGCCCTGGCTGCGGGGGCATCCCGGCATCGGCATCAGCGTCTCGCACAGCGAGGGCGCGCTCGCCGCTGGAGTCGCCGTCGGGTGCGCCCTCGGCGTGGACCTCCAGCGCCCCGGCGCCCGGGTCGGCGCGTCGTTCGCGCGCCGGCTGCTGGGCGAGCACGCCGAGCGGATCGCGGCACTGCCGCCGGCGCGGGCCGCCGAGGAGGTGGCCTGGGTGTGGACCGTCCAGGAGGCGTGTGTGAAGGCCACCGGGGCGGGGTTCGCCGGCCGCCCATGGGCCATCGACGTACCCCCGGGCGCCCGCTCGGGCCGCTGGCGCGACTACCGCTGGATGGCGCTGCGCGAACACTCCGCCACCCCCTTGAGCTGCGCATTCCCCGTGGAGAGGGGATTCGGCCACGACGAGCGCTGATCGGTCGGTCCGGTGAAGGTGCCAAGTCCCCTTCTCTGCACCAGTGTTGTGTGACATATTACTGGCGTGCCCATGAGACACGGACGCTGCCTGGATACCTCCGATGTGGTCGTCGTCGGGGCCGGTGTGGTCGGCGCGGCCTGCGCCTACTACGCCGCCCGGTCCGGCCTCTCCGTCGCCGTCGTCGACCGCGGAGCCGTCGCGGGCGGCACCACCGGCGCCGGCGAGGGGAACCTCCTGGTCTCCGACAAGGAGCCGGGACCCGAACTCGACCTGGCGCTGCTCTCCACCCGGCTGTGGCGCGAACTCGCCGCCGAACTCCCCCCGGAGATCGAGTACGAGACGAAGGGCGGGCTGGTCGTCGCCGCCGACGAATCCGGGCTGGAGTCCCTGCGCGCCTTCAGCGCGGCGCAGTCCGCCGCGGGCGTGCACAGCAGCCGGCTGCCCGGCGACCGGCTGCGGGACGCCGAACCGCACCTCGCGCCCGGCCTCGCCGGCGGTGTGCTCTACCCGCAGGACGCCCAGGTCCAGCCCGCCCTCGCGGCCGCGCATCTGCTGCGCGCGTCGGGCGCCCGACTGCACCTGGGCGCGGCGGTCACCGCGCTGCTCACCGCGCCCGACGGCACACTGCGCGGTGTGCGCACCCCCCGAGGCGACCTCCTCGCCCCCGCCGTCGTGAACGCCGCCGGCACCTGGGCCGGCGAACTGGCCGCGCTCGCGGGGGTGACCGTCCCCGTCCTGCCCCGCCGGGGATACGTACTGGTCACCGAGCCGCTGCCGCGCGTCGTACGGCGCAAGGTGTACGCCGCGGACTATGTCGCCGACGTGGCCAGCGGCTCCGCGGCGCTGCAGAGCTCCGCCGTCGTCGAGGGCACCCCGGCGGGCCCGGTGCTGATCGGCGCCAGCCGGGAACGCGTCGGCTTCGACCGCACCCTCTCCGTCGAGGTGCTGCGCCGGCTCGCCGCCCAGGCGACGGCCCTGTTCCCGGTACTGGCGGGGGTCCGGGTGATGCGCACCTACCAGGGGTTTCGGCCCTACCTTCCGGACCACCTGCCCGCCATCGGCCCGGACCCCCGCGCCCCGGGCCTCCTGCACGCCTGCGGCCACGAGGGCGCGGGCATCGGACTCGCCCCGGCGACCGGTCGGCTGATCGCCGCCGCGCTGACGGGCACCCCCGGTCCGCTGGAGGCGAAGCCGTTCCGCCCGGAGCGCTTCGAGGAGAGGAGCCCCGCATGACCCGTCGCCGCACCCCCGCCGGCCTCGTGCGCGCCGAGCCCGGCCCGCCGTTCGAGATCACCCTCGACGGCCGTCCGCTGCCGGCGCTGCCCGGCCAGAGCATCGCCGCCGCGCTGTGGGCGGCCGGTGTGCTGTCCTGGCGGAGCACCCGGCGCACCGGCCGGCCGCGCGGTGCGTTCTGCGGTATCGGCTCCTGCTTCGACTGCCTGGCCACCGTCAACGGCACCCCCAACCAACGGGCCTGCCTGATCCCGGCCCGGCCCGGCGACGCGATCACCACCCAGGAGGGCCACGGGCATGCCGACCTCGCCGTCTGACCCCCACGACCTCGCCGTCATCGGCGCCGGGCCGGCCGGGCTCGCCGCCGCCACCACCGCCGCCGGACTCGGGCTGACCGTGGCGCTCGTGGACACCGCCGCCCGGCCCGGCGGCCAGTTCTACCGGCAGCCCGCCCCCGCGCTGGGAGCCCAGCGCCCCCAGGCCCTCCACCACTCCTGGCGCGCCTACGCCCGGCGCGCCGCCCTCCTGAACGCCCAGCTCGCCGCCGGCCGCATCCGCCACTTCGCCGAACACCACGTCTGGGCCGTCACCCGGGACGCCGGGCACTGGACTCTGCACGCGGCGACCGGGCCCGACGGCGCACGGGGCCGGGCCGAGCTGTCCGCCCGCCACATACTGCTCGCCACGGGGACGTACGAGCGTCAACTCCCCTTCCCCGGCTGGACGTTGCCGGGCGTCGTCGGCGCGGGCGGCGCACAGGCGATGCTCAAGGCGGGGCTGGTGCTGCCCGGCCGGCGGATCGTGGTCGCGGGCAGCGGGCCGCTGCTGCTCGCCGTCGCCGCCTCGCTCGCCACCGCCGGAGCCACCGTGCCGGTCGTCGCCGAGGCCGGCCGCTACGCCGGATACGCCCGCGCCCCGCGCACACTGGCCGCCAACCCCCGCAAGCTGATCGAGGCGGCGGCCCACGCGGCGACTCTCGGGCGCTACGGCGTACGCGTCCACCGCCGCAGCGCCGTCACCGCCGTACACGGCAGCGAGCGGGTCGAGGCGGTCACCATGTCCCGGCTCGACCGGGACTGGCGGCCGGTGCCCGGGACCGGCCGCCGCATCCCGTGCGACGCGCTCGCCGTGGGGCACGGGCTCGTGCCGCAACTGGAGCTGGCGACCGCACTCGGCTGCGCCACCCGCCCGACGCCCGACGGCACCCCCGCCCTGGTGGTCGACGACCGCCAGCGGACCACCGTCGACGGGATCTGGGCCGCCGGGGAGACCTGCGGGGTGGGGGGCGCGGAACTCGCCCTCGCCGAAGGCGAACTGGCCGCCCACGCCGTCGCCGGCCGGGCTCCCGGTGCCGCGCTGCGGCGCCGACGCGACCGCCTGCGCCGCTTCGCGCGCACCATGGCCGCCGTGCACGCACCGGGCTCCGGCTGGTCGGCTGCGCTGCGCTCGGACACCGAGGTCTGCCGCTGCGAGGAGGTCACGGCCGGCCGGATCCGGCAGGCCGTCGACGAGCTGGGCGCCCGCGACACCCGCACCGTCAAACTGCTCACCCGCGCCGGAATGGGCTGGTGCCAGGGGCGGATGTGCGGCCCCGCGGTGGCCCACCTCGCCGGCGAGCGGACCCCGCCGGCCGACCGCCGTCCCCTCGCCTGCCCCGTCCTTCTCGACCGACTCGCCAGTGAATAAGGACCGTTACCGCACCCGTACGCCTTCCTGAGGAGACCCGCATGGCCCCGCGCACCCGCCCCTGGCACGGCATCATGGTCGCCACCGCCCTTCCCCTGCGTGACGACCTCTCCATCGACTACGACGCCTACGCCGCCCAGGTCGCCCGGCTGCTCGCCGCCGGCTGCGACGGCGTCGTACCCAACGGCTCCCTCGGCGAGTACCAGACCCTCACCGACGAGGAACGCACCCGGGTCGTCCGTACCGCCGTCGAGGCGGCCGACGGCGACGGGGACCGCGTGATGTCCGGGGTCTCCGCCTACGGCAGCGCCGAGGCGCGCCGCTGGGCCGAGCGGGCCGCCGAGGCGGGCGCGGGGTCCGTACTGCTGCTGCCGCCCAACGGCTATCGTGCCGAAGGGGCCGCGGTCCGGGCGCACTTCGCCGAGGTGGCCGCCGCCGGGGTCCCCGTCGTCGCCTACAACAACCCCTTCGACACCAAGGTCGACCTCACCCCGCGGCTCCTGGGCGAGCTGTACGGCGACGGCAGCATCGTCGCCGTCAAGGAGTTCAGCGGCGATGTCCGCCGGGCCTACGAGATCGCCGAAGTGGCCCCGGAACTCGATCTGCTGATCGGTGCCGACGACGTCCTGCTCGAACTCGCCGTCGCCGGGGCGGTCGGCTGGATCGCCGGCTACCCGAACGCGCTGCCCGAGTCGTGCACCGCTCTGTACCGGGCCGCCGTCGCCGGCGACCTCGCCACCGCGCTGCCCCTCTACCGCGCACTGCACCCCCTCCTGCGCTGGGACTCCCAGCCCGCCTTCGTGCAGGCGATCAAGCTCTCCATGGACCTCGCCGGACACCACGGCGGCCCGACCCGCCCGCCCCGCTTCCCGCTCCCCGCGGAGCAGGCGGCGGTGCTGCGCGCCGCCACCCAGAAGCTGCTCGCCGACGGCCACCGCTGAGAGAGGCCCCCATGCGCACCCGCCATGTCTTCCACGCCGTCGACTCCCACACCGAGGGCATGCCCACCCGCGTGATCACCGGTGGCATCGGCACCATCCCCGGCGCCACCATGGCCGAACGCCGGCAGTACTTCGCCGAGCACCGCGACGACGTCCGTAGGCTGCTGATGTACGAGCCGCGCGGACACGCCGCCATGAGCGGCGCGATCCTCCAGCCGCCGACCCGCCCCGACGCCGACTACGGCGTGCTGTTCATCGAGGTCTCCGGCTTCCTCCCGATGTGCGGACACGGCACGATCGGGGTGGCCACCGTGCTCGTCGAGACCGGCATGGTCCAGGTGCGCGAACCCGTCACGACCGTACGGCTCGACACCCCCGCCGGGCTGGTCACCGTCCAGGTCGCGGTGGCGGACGGGCGGGCCACCGCCGTCACCCTCACCAACGTCCCCGCGTTCTGCGCCGGACTCGACCGCAAGGCCGTCGTCCCCGGCTACGGCACGCTCGGCTACGACCTCGCCTACGGCGGGAACTTCTACGCGATCCTGCCGCTGGAGAGCGTCGGCCTGCCCTTCGACCGGGCCCGCAAGGACGACATCCTCGCGGCCGGGCTCGCGCTCATGGACGCGGTCAACGCCACCGACCGGCCGGTCCACCCCGAGGACGAGCGGATCGGCGGGCTCAAGCACGTCTACTTCGCCGCGCCCGGGTCGGATGCCACCCGCTCCCGGCACGCGATGGCCATCCACCCCGGCTGGTTCGACCGCTCACCGTGCGGCACCGGCACCTCCGCGCGGATGGCGCAGCTGCACGCCCGCGGTGAACTGCCGCTGCACCAGGACTTCGTCAACGAGTCGTTCATCGGTACCGAGTTCACCGGCCGACTCGTCGAGGAGACGACCGTGGGCGGGCGGCCGGCCGTCGTGCCCACCGTCACCGGCCGGGCCTGGGTGACCGGGACCGCGCAGTACTTCCTGGACCCGGCCGATCCGTTCCCGGCAGGGTTCCTGCTGTGATCCCGGGGCACAAAGGCCCTGCCTGCCAGGCGGTTTGCACAACGTGACATTGTACGCTGGCACTCCGCGTCAACTCGGAGGACCAGATGGGTGAGCTCAAGCATCGCAGCCTGATCACCGCTCAGGAGCGGCTGCGCGATCAGGTCGCCCATCAACTGCGCGCCGCGCTGATCGCGGGGGAGCTGCGCCCGGGTTCGGTCTATTCGGCCCCGGGCCTCGCCGCGGACTTCGGGGTCTCGGCCACGCCGGTGCGCGAGGCGATGCTCGACCTGGCCCGTGAGGGCCTGGTCGAGCCGGTACGGAACAAGGGCTTCAGGATCACCGAGGTCAGCGAGCGCGACCTCGACCAGTACACCGAGATCCGGGCCCTGATCGAGGTCCCGGTCGTCGGCCGGATCACCCGGACCGCCACCCGCGAGCAGCTGGCGGCGCTGCGCCCGATCGCCCTGGAGATCGTCGCCGCCGCCCGCGCCCACGACCTCATCGGCTATCTGGAGGCCGACCGCCGCTTCCACCTCGAACTGCTCGGCCTGAGCGGCAACGACCGCCTCGTCGAGACGGTCGGCGAGCTGCGCAAACGCTCCCGCCTCTACGGCCTCACCCGCCTCGACGAGTCGAACCAGCTGCTGCCCTCCGCCGAGGAGCACATCGAGCTGCTCGATGTGATGCTGACGGGCGACGCCGAGGCGGCCGAGGCATGTATGGCCCGCCACCTCGGCCATGTCCGCTCCCTGTGGGCCCAGGGCCGCGAGGAACCGCGGGTACCGCACCCGCAGCGCAGGCGGGCCGCGCGGCACGGCTGACGGCCGCCGGATTAGGGCGTCCCGGACAGCAGCCCGTCCATCCACTCCTCCACCGCGTCGGCGGTGCGGGGCAGCGCCGACGACATCAGCCGGGCCCCGTCCGCCGTGATCACCAGGTCGTCCTCGATGCGGACCCCGATGCCGCGCAGCTCCCTCGGCAGGGTCTCGTCGTCGGGCTGGAGGTACAGGCCCGGTTCGACGGTGAGCACCTGCCCCTCCTCCAGCACGCCGTCCAGGTACTGCTCGGCCCGCGCGCGGGCGCAGTCGTGGACGTCGAGCCCGAGCATATGGCCCGAACTGCACAGTGTGTAGCGCCGGTAGAGGCCGCTGCCGGCGCTGAGCGCCTCCTCGACCGGGACGCGCAGCACGCCCCAGTCGGCGAGGCCCTCCGCCAGGACGGACATACATGCCTGGTGGAAGTCGCGGAAGCACGCGCCCGGCTTCAGGGCGGCGATCCCGGCGTTCTGCGCGGCGAGGACCAGGTCGTAGACCCGGCGCTGGACGGGGGAGAAGCGGCCGGAGAGCGGCAGGGTGCGGGTGATGTCGGCGGTGTACAGCGCGTCGGTCTCCACGCCGGCGTCGAGCAGCAGCAGTTGGCCGGGGTCGAGCGGGCCGTCGTTGCGGATCCAGTGCAGCACACAGGCGTGGGCGCCGGCGGCCGCGATGGTCTCGTAGCCGGTGCCGTTGCCCTCGGCGCGGGCGCGCAGATTGAACACGCCCTCGATCCAGCGTTCGCCGCGCGGGTGGCGCAGCGCGTCGGGCAGCGAGCGGACGACGTCCTCGAAGCCGGTGACGGTGTGGTCGACGGCCTCCTGGAGCCGGTCCACCTCCCAGTCGTCCTTGATCAGCCGCAACTCGCTCAGCGCGATGGCGAGTTCAAAGTCGTGGGCGGCGTTCCGGCCGGCCGGGAGGTGGGGGAGGGCGTCCAGGTCGGCGCAGCGCAGACCCGTCATCCGGGCGGCCTCGGCCAGGTCGGGGCGGCGGCCCACCCAGAACTCGCCGTACCTGCGGTCCCGGTAGAAGGCGCCGTCGCCGTTCCGCGGTGACCGCGGCCGCAGATACAGCACGGCCTCGCCGTCCGGCTCCAGCACCAGGACGTGCCCCGGCTGGTCCTCGCCGGTCAGCCCGGTCAGCCAGGCGTAGCCGCTGTGCGGACGGAAGCGGTGGTCGCAGTCGTTCGAGCGGGCCGTCAACTCGCCGGCCGGGACGAGCAGCCGCTCGCCGGGGAAGCGCGCGGCCAGCCGGGCGCGGCGTCCGGCGAGTTGCTCGAAGCCCGGGACGCGGGAGTCGGTGGGCGGCGGGGTGGCGGCCCACCGGTCCGTCATGAAGCGGGCGAGGGCGCTCGACACGGGCAAGTCATGGCTGCCGGTGTGGAGTTGGGCGGCACGCGCGGTCACGGAAACCTCCGGAGGGGAAACTTCGGACGGCTCTTTCCTGAAGCCTTGTCAGTGCAATTTCACATTACTATGTTACGGGTCACACCTCGTGGAGTGAAGGCCATGGCCTCGAACCCCACCCCAAGTCCCCACCCCCTCATGGAGGTTCAGGTGTCACACCGGCGCCTGCCCGGCAGATTCCTGCCGGCCGCGATCCTCTCCACCGCCCTCGTCCTGCCGGCCGTCCAGACCGCCCAGGCCGTACCCGGGCGCTCCGCACCGTCCACCACCCCCACCCGGCAGGCCGCGCCCCGGCCGCCGGCCGCCGACCACCCCGACGACCGGGTACCCCACCTCGCCAAGGCCCCCGAGCCGGGTGCGGCCCCCGTACCGGCACCCCGGTCCGTCACCGACAAGGGCCGTGTACCGGGCCCGCGGACCAAGCCCGCCACGACCCACCACGCGCGCCCCGCCGCCGCTCCCTGCACCCTCGACGGGATCACGGGGCTGAGCCCCGAACAGCTCGCGGACTTCCTCGCCGACCCCGCCGTCACCGCCGACGGCTGTCTGCGCGACCTCATATGGAAGTGGGACCCCCGGCTCGTCCCCGTGATGTCCGACGCCCACGTCCAGGCCGTCGCCCGGCGCATCGCCGGCCTCGCCGCCGGCCACGACGGCAGGAACACCAGCCACCTGTACGAGATGTTCACCTACCTGCACGCGGTGGCCTACCACGACTTCTCGCACGGCGAGATCGACACCACCGACGAGCCGACCGTCAACGCGGTGCGCGGCGCGGTCGACGCGTTCGGCGCCGCCGCCCACACCTTCGACGCCACCCGGGAGAACGCCGACACCCTGCGCGAGGCGCTGTACGGCGTCGGACCCGGCGGACGGCAGTACCAACTCGGCCTGATCCAGAAGATCCTGGCCACCATGGACCCGGACCACACCGCCACCCACAAGGACCGCTCCTGGGGCAACGCCGCCCTCGCCGCGCTCACCACGAGCTACCTCGGCGTCTACCCCGGCAACCAGGACACCCCCTTCCAGAAGGCGGTCGCCGCCGACCCCCGCTACCGCGCCGCCTTCCGGGCCTTCGCGAACTACACCCACCTCAAGGGCACCGACAACGCGTGGGTGGCGCGCGACGCGCTCAGCGAGTACGGGCGGTTCGGCCAGATCGAGGCCCTGAAGGGCGAGATCGTGCCGGCCCTCGGCGAGCTGCTGGCCCTCGTCACCCGCACCTTCGGCGACGGCAGCGAGCCCTGGGGCAAGGTCGTCACCTGGCTGATCGAGTTCGACGCCTGCACGCCGTACAAGGTGTGCAGGCAGGACATCGAACGCCGTCTCTTCCCCCACACCTACCGCTACGACAAGGGCCGGATGGAGGTCCGCACCGCCCTCGACCGCCGCACCGTCGACCAGCTGTACTACGCCGGCAAGCAGGTCAAGGCGCAGTTCCACCGGGTGCTCGGCACCGACAGGGCGCTGGACGGCGACACCAACACCACGCTCCACACCGTGCTGTACGCCTCCCGCTCCGACTACCGGCTGTACCAACCGATCCTCACCGGCCTGAGCACCGACAACGGCGGGATGTACATCGAGCAGGGCGCGACCTTCTACACCTACCAGCGCCGGGTCCCCCAGGACTCCGCCCTCACGCTGGAGGAGCTCTTCCGCCACGAGTACACGCACTACCTCAACGGCCGCTGGGCGGTACCCGGGATGTTCGGCGCGGGCCCGTGGTACGAGGGCGACCGGACCACCGCAATGGACGAGGGCACGGCCGAGTTCTTCGACGGCGCCACCCGCGACGACGGCGTCAAGGTCCGCAAGTCCCTGGTCCGGGGCGTCATCAACGACACCTCGGGCGGCGGCCCGCGGATGACCGTCGACCAGCTGCTGCACGCCACCTACGCCGGGGACGGCTTCCGCTTCTACCACTACGCCGGCACGTTCTTCGAGTTCCTGTGGTCCGAACACCCCTCGCTGCTGCGGGAGATGTACGGCTACGAGCGTGCCGACGACCCCGCGGGCTTCGACGCCTGGCGGAACCGGATGGGCAAGGACGCCGGCCTGCAGCGCGCCTACGACGCCTTCCTCGACGAGCAGATCGCCCATGTCGACGACCTCTTCGTCCCGGACACGAGGTTCACCCCCGTCGGCTCACTGAAGCTCGCCGACGCCGCGCAGGTCCGCAGCGCGTTCGCCGCCGCCACCTCCCACACCCCCGCGTGCAAGGACAACGGCGACCCGGCCTACGGCCGCTTCGTCTGCACCGGCAAGATCAGCGCGAAGCTCACCGACCCCGGCAGCCCCGACAGGGGCTTCAAGGACATGTCCGAGGCCGTCGACGCCACCCTCCTCGACCGCTCCGCGTCCGCCGCCGACAACTTCGCCGATATGAACTGCTCCTTCGGCGCGGTCACCGTCCGCTCGCGGGGCGGTTCCGGCACCGCGCACTACACCTGTGAGGGACCGCTGCGGCGGTGACGTACGACGCGGCAGCGTGCCGCGGTTCAGCCGTCCGGCATGTCCAGCCGCCGGGTCGTACCCGGCGCGATGCTGAACGACCGCTCCCGCAGCCGCACCCGCACCGCCGCCTGCTCGGACTCCGGCACCGCGATCCGCACCTGCTCGGCGCTGATCCGCAGGTCGATGTCCCAGTGGCGGCGGTAGCGGATGCGTACGTTGAACTTGGAGAGTTCGGGCAGCGGGGCCGGGTCGAGCCACAGGGCCCGGTCCCGGGTCTCCAGGCCCGTGAGGCCCCGCTGGACCAGGTCCAAAGAGCCGGCCATCGCCCCCAGATGGATGCCCTCGGCGCTGCTGCCGCCGTGCAGGTCCGCGACGTCCCCGGTCAGCGCCTCCTCGCAGTACGTCCAGGCGTCCGGACGCTGCACCCGGGCCAGGACCCAGGCGTGGACCAGGGCGCTGAGGGTGGAGCCGTGGCTGGTGCGGTGCAGGTAGTAGTCGACGGTGGCGTGCCAGGTGTCGTCGTCGAGCGGATAGCCCAAGTGGCCGAAGACCGAGGCGAGTTCGGACGGCGAGAAGAGGTAGCCGAGCATCAGCACATCGGCCTGCTTGGAGGCTTGGTAGTGGTTGACGGTGTCGCCCTCGGCCTCCAGGATCCGGTCCAGCCGGCGGATGTCGCCGTACCGCTGCCGATAGCCCTCCCAGTCCAGCTCGGCCAGGTCCGCGTAGCCGGCGAACTGGCTGATCACGCCCTGGTGGAAGGGCACATGAAGCAGCCGTGCGACGTCCTCCCAGCGCTCCGGCTCGTCCGGGGTGAGCTGGATGCGCTCGTAGAGCTGCCGCTGGTGCGCCTCGGGCAGCGACCGGGACAGCTCCAGGGCGCGCAGCAGGACCCAGGCCGCGGTGACGTTGGTGTAGGCGTTGTCGTCGACGCCCGGCTCGGCGGCCCCCGGATAGCCGTCGTGGTACTCGTCGGGGCCGACCACGCCCCGGATGCGGTAGCGGCCGAGGTCGGTGTCCCAGGCCGCGGCGGCCGCCCAGAAGCGGGCGACCTGCAACAGCATCTCGGCACCCTTGGTGTGCAGGAACTCGGTGTCCCCGCTGGCCTGTCCGTACTGCCAGACGTTGTAGGCGATCGCCGATCCGACGTGGTGCTGCAGACGGGAGTGGTCGGGCAGCCAGCGGCCGGAGCGCGGGTTGAGATGGAGCTGCTGGGTCTCCTCCCGCCCGTCGCCGGCGCTCTGCCACGGATACATCGCCCCCGCCCGGCCCGCCTCCTGCGCCGCCCGGCAGGCCGCGGGCAGCCGCCGGTAGCGGTATTCGAGCAGCGCCCGGGAGACCTGGGGCAGGTGCAGGTTCAAGAACGGCAGCACGAACAGCTCGTCCCAGAAGACATGCCCGCGGTACGCCTCGCCGTGCAGGCCCCTCGCCGGCACCCCGACATCGAGTTCGGCGGTGTGCGGCGAGAGGGTCTGCAGCACATGGAACAGGTGCAGCCGCAGGATCCGGCCCGCGTCCCCGGGCACCTCCAGCTTCGCCTGCCGCCACAGGTCCTCCCAGGCGCGCCGGTGCGAGGCCATCAGCTGCCGGAAGTGCGGGGCCCGCACCACACAGTCGACGGCCGCGTGCCGGGGGCTCTCGATCGCCGGGTCGCGGGAGGTGTACAGCGCCACCGTCTTGTCGACGACCACCGTCGCCCCGGAGGTCACCGGCAGCGACAGGGTGTGGAAGGCCCGCAGCACCGCGATCCGGGTGCGCGGTGTCCCGCCCCGCCCGGGGGTGGCCCGGATGCGCGCGGCCAGCGCGATCTGGATGTCCGAGTCGGTGGTGCGGCAGCTCAGCCACACCGTGTCGGGCCGCTCGGCACCGGTCTCCCAGCCCCGCAGATGCTGGTCGGCCAGCCCGCGGTAGCGCTCGACGCCGGTGTTGCGGACCGCGCCGTCGATGCCCGACTCCACCTCCACCGCGCCCGCCCAGCCGTCGGCGGTGAACGAGGTGCGCATCGCGGCCAGATGGGGCTCGCCCATGTGCACCAGGCGGCGCTGCTCCACGCGCAGCCGCCGGCCGGCCTCGTCCTCGTAGACCGACCAGCGGATCAGGGTGCCGTGCCGCAGGTCCAGGGTCTGCCGGTGCTCCGTCAGCTGCCGGTGGCCGGGCGTGAGCCACGGCCCGGGAGGCGCGTCGGCGGGGCAGATCCGGTAGCGCAGCGGCAGCCAGTTGGGCAGGTTGACCATGTCCTCGTTCTCGACGGGCTGGCCCGCAACGGTGGAGGTGAGCCGGTTGTAGCAGCCGGCCGCGTAGGTGCCGGGGTAGTGCGTCGGCCCCGAGAGCACCTCGCTGGCCGCGCCGCGGGTGACGAAGTAGCCGTTGCCCAGGGCGCAGAGCGTCTCGCGCAGCCGCTCCGCGCCCGCGTCGTACCCCTCGTACGACCAGGTCCACGCGTTGCCGCCGGTCGGCATCAGCCCTCCCCGCAGATCAGCAGTTCGCCGGGGTCGGCCACCACCACATCGGCGCCCCGGCGGCGCAGCGCGGCGGCGCCGTCCGGCCCGGCCGACCGGTGCACGCCCACCACCAGGCCGAACCCGCCGCGCCGACCGGCCTCGACACCGGCCAGCGCGTCCTCCACCACGGCGGCATCCCCGGGCCGCACACCGAGACGGCGCACCGCCTCCAGGAAGAGCGCCGGATCCGGCTTGCCCGGCAGCCCGAGCCGGCCCGCCTCCCGGCCGTCCACCACGGCCGCGAACAACGGGAGCAGCCCGGCCGCCGACAGCAGCTCGGTGGCGTGCCGGGACGCCGAGGCGGCGGCACACGGCATCCGCGCGTCCCGCAGCGCGTGCAGCAGGCGTACGGTGCCGGGCCAGACGGCGACGCCGCCTTCGCGCAGACGCGCGGTGAACGACTCGTCCTTGCGGGCCGCGACGGCCCGGACGGTGTCGGTCCCCGGCCCGTCGTCCGGGCCGCCGAGCGGCAGGTCCAGGCCCCTGGACGCCAGGAACGCGGCCGCGCCGTCGTGCCGCGACCGGCCGTCGACCAGGCGCAGATACTCCTCCACCGGGTCGAAGGGGCGCCGGTCGCCCGCGGCCGCCAGACAGGGGTCGAAGGCGTCCTTCCAGGCCGCGGCATGCAGGCCCGCGGAGTCGATGATGACCCCGTCGGTGTCGAAGACCACGGCCCGCAGTGAGCGCAGGCACGCGGCCAGGGACGGCGCACCGGTCATATGACGGTTCCGTTCGTCGGTGTGTCCATTCCATGGCACCACGGCTGATGGCCCGGGGCGCGGCCGCGCCCCTGGCGAGCGCATCGCGGCGGCGCGACGATGGAAGTCACCACCGTGGCGATCGACGGCACCCCCGTGGCGACGGTGGGCCCCACCGAAACCGGCGACCGGGAGGAAGGCGGTGGCGGCGATGGAGCGGTCCCTGGTCGTGGGCGTCGACGGCTCGGACTCGGCCCTGCGGGCGCTCGACTGGGCGGTGGACGAGGCGGCCCGCCGCAAGCTCCCGCTGGATGTGCTGCACGCCTCGACCTGGGAGCGCTTCGAGGGCACGGCGCAGGGCCCCGAACGCCCCGGTGAGCAGGTCCTCGCGGAGGGCGTCGTGCAGTCCGCCGCCGAACAGGCCCGCTGCCGCAACCCGGACCTCAAGGTCGGTGCGCAGGTGGTGGCGGACGACGCGGTCACGGCCCTGCTGCGGGCCGGTCACTATGCGTCGGTGCTGGTCCTGGGCTCGCGGGGGCGCGGCGAGATCGCCGGCTGGCTGCTCGGCTCGGTCGGGATGGCGGTGGCGGCGCGGGCCCGGTGCCCGGTGATCGTGGTGCGCGGGGACGCGGCCGGGATGGCCGGGACGCACCGGTGCGTGCTCCTGGGCGTCGGCGATCCCGAGAACGGGGCGGCGGCGGTCCGCTTCGCCTTCGAGGAGGCCGAGGTCCGCGGCTGTCTGCTGAAGGCCGTCCACGCCTGGCGCCGCCCCGCACACGAGCCGGCCGATCCGCCGCTGCTGGCCGACCAGGCCCAGAGCTACCACGAGAAGCAGGCGGCGGCGCGGCTGGACGAGGCACTGGGGGAGGCGGCCGGCGCGCATCCGTCCGTGCACGTGCGCCGCACCACCGTCGAGGGCCCCACCCACAAGGTGCTGGTGCACCGCGCCGCCGCCGCGGATCTGCTCGTCATCGGCGCGGGCCACCGCCACGGCCACTTCGGGCTGCCGCTCGGGAAGGTGGCGCACACCGCGCTGTGCCACGCCGACTGCCCCGTGGCGATCGTGCCGCGGCGCGCCTGACGCGGCCCGGCCAGGACCCATCGGACAGGCCCTAGGCGTGCATACGGAACGGGGCCAGCATCTCCCGCTCGGTGCGCCGCCGTACCCGGTCCGTCAGCACCGACAGCCGGTGCGAGACCATCGCCCGTACCGGCTGCGGCGACCGGATGCGCCGGGCCGTCGCGGGCAGTTCGGCGAGATCCTCGGTGAGCCGCTGGTGGGCTTCCGCCAGCCGGTCGCGCGGGGTGCTGCGCTCGCCGCCGCGCATCATCGTCTCCAGCAGCGGCGTACTGTCCGCCGGGGCCGGCTCGTCGGCCAGGCCGATCACATCGAGGCAGCCGGGGCGGCGGAAGATCTGCTTGCTCCCGGGGGAGGTGGCCTTGGCCGCCGACAGCTTCATCACCGGCCGGCCGTCGTAGGCGACGAGCTTGTACGCGGAGTCCAGGTAGGGCGCGTCGGCGCTCACCCCGACCCGGGTGCCGACCGCGAAGACGTCGATCGGCGCCCCCGTGGACGTCAGGTCGTGCACGCTGTATTCGTCCAGTCCGCCGCTGGCGACGATCCGCACCTGCGGCAGGCCCGCGTTGTCGAGCATCGCCCGGGCGCGGCGGGACAGTTGGGCCAGGTCGCCGCTGTCCAGCCGGATCGCCGAACCGTCCCCGCGGCCCAGCGCGGCGAGCACGCGGGCGGCCGCCGCGACCCCGGAGGCGGTGTCGTAGGTGTCCACCAGGAACGTCACGGGCCCCGGATGGCAGAGGGCGAACGCGGTGAACGCGGTCTCCTCGTCCTCGAACGCCTCGATGTAGGAGTGCGCCATCGTGCCGATCGCGGGCAGATCCTCGGCGTGCGCCGCAGCGACATTGCTGGTGCCCGCGAAACCGGCCATGGCGCCCAGCCGGGCGACCTGGTGCGCGACCGCGGTGCCGTGGGTGCGCCGCAGCGAGAAGTCCACCACCGGGTGGCCCCGCGCGGCGATCACACAGCGGGCGCACTTGGTCGCCAGGGCCGTCTGATGGCTGAGCTGATTGAGCACGAACGACTCCACGAGCTGCGCCACGGGCAGCGGTGCGGTGATCTCCAGCAGGGGCTCGTTGGCCAGCACCACCCGGCCCTCCGGCACCATCCGGGCCTCGCCGGTGAAGCGCAGGCCCAGCAGCGGGGCCAGGTCCGCCGACGGCCGACGCAGCACCTCGGCGAACACCTCGACGTCCTCGCGGCCCACATGGAACCCGGCGAGGTAGTCCAGGACCGTCTCGGCGCCCGCGGCCACCAGGAAGCCCCGCTCCGGCGGTAGTTCCCGTACGAAGCAGCTGAAGGTCGCCGGCTGCTCCATGCCCTCCCGGAGGAACGACAGGGCCATGGTCACCTCGTACAGGTCGGTGATCGTCGCATCCGACATAGCCGACTCCTTCCACGGCCGCGGCGGCGTCCGCCACGGCCCCGGCTCACGCCATCGCATCCGTCCAGCCGTAGGCGACGCGGGTCTGCCGCCGCGGCGGGGCGGCGCCGACGTCTTCGAGTTCCTCGTCCGCCACCCGCAGCAGCTGCCCGGCGAGGTCCCGCAGGGCCCGGCCGGCCGCGATCTCGTCCCCGATCTCCGGGATGTCCCGGTCCTCAGGGCTGCACCGGGCCGTGCCGTGCCCGGTGAAGGTGGTGGTCGCGGTGGTGAGCACCGCCCGCGCCGTGGTCGTGCCGTCCTCCTCGACGAGGGTGAGACGGACGGGCCAGTCGACTGTGTTCGCCATGGCTTACCCCAGCTTCCTCGTGCCCTCTGTCGTCATCATCCGCCTTCTCACTCGTACGGCACCACCGCCACCGGGCACGGAGCGTGATGGACCACCGCCTGTACGACATGGCCGATGCGCGGTGCCGGCAGCACCCGCCGGTGCCGTCGCCCGACGACCAGCAGCGCCGCGCCGGCCGTGTCGCGCAGCAGCGCCGGCGCCGCGCTCTCCATCTCCACCCGCGCGTCCACCGGCAGCTCCGGGTACTTCTCCCGCCACGGCCGGAGCGTCTTCGCCAGCTCGTCCCGGGCCAGCTGCGCCGCCTCCTCCGCGGCGTACGGCTCCACACCGCCCCCGCGGTTGTAGGCGAACGACGGCAGATGCCGGCCGTGTACGGCGCGCAGCGGGACACCGCGGCGCACCGCGCTGTCGAAGGCGAACGCGAGCACCGACTCGGCGGGCTTGCGCAGGCCGACGCCGACCACCACCGGACCCGCCGGCCCGGCCGTCGAGCCGCCCTGCCGGGTGCGCACCAGCACCGTGGGGCAGTCGGTGTGCGCCACCAGCTGCAGGCCGAGTTCGCCCAGGACATAGCGCGTCACCGGGCCCAGGTTCCGCGAACCGAGGACCAGCAGATCGGACTGTTCGGCGGCGTCCTTGAGGGCCTCGTAGGGGTCCTTGGCCACCATGTCCCGCGTCACCGGCAGATCCGGGCAGCGGGCCCGGACGGCCGCCTCGGCCTCGTCCATCATCCGGTGGGGCCAGTAGTTCTGGTCGTCCTCCGTGAGGGGGTGGGGCGCCGGTTCCGGGGCGAGCAGCACCCAGGCGTGCAGCAGCCGCAGCCGCGCCTGCCGGGTGTGCGCCTCCTGCGCCGCCCACTGGACCGCGGACAAGGACTCCGGCGTACCGTCCACGCCGGCGGTGATGACGTCCTTCATCGGCTCGCTCCTCTCCTGCGGCGGCCATGGCGGGCCCGGTGTGCGCCGCTACCCCTCCAGCGTCCGCCCGGGTCCGCCCCGCGCGCACGGCGACCGAGGAGCGCGGGCCGCAGGGGCGCCGGGCCGCTCACCGCTCACACCCGCCCGTGTGCCCGCTGTGCCCGCCGGGACAGCGAGTCGATGACCACGGCCAGCAGCAGCACCCCGCCCGTGATCATGAACTGCACGGCGGCCTGAATGCCCATCAGCGCCACACCGGAGGCGATCGACTGGATGACCAGGACGCCGAGCAGCGCGGACCAGGTCCGGCCCCGGCCGCCGAACATGCTGGTGCCGCCGATGACCGCGGCGGCGATCGCGTCCATCAGCAAGATGCCCGAGCCCGAGGTCTGGGTGGCCGAGGTGACGCGCGAGGCCAGGAACAGCCCGCCGATCGCCGCCATCGTCCCGGACACCATGAACACCGAGATCCGCACCAGGCCCACACTGAGTCCGGTGCGGCGGGCGGCTTCGACGCTGCCGCCGAGCGCGAAGATCATCCGTCCGTAGCGGGTCCGGCGCAGCACCTGGTCGAGGCCGACCAGGAAGACCAGGAAGATCAGCAGGGCCAGCGGCAGCCCCTGGTACTGGTTGAGCACCCAGGCCGCGGCCAGGGAGATCACCGCCAGCACACCGGTGCGCACGGCGATCTCGCTCATCGGCCGCACCGGCACCCCGGCCGCCCTGCGCCGCCGTACGTCCAGGTAGGAGGCGAGGAAGTACCCCGCGGTGCCGACCACCGCCAGGCCGTACGCGGCGGCGACATCGGTGAAGTAGAAGCTGGTCAGCATGGCGACCAGACCCTTGTCGTCGAGGTTGACGGTGCCGCTGTAGCCCAGGATGTAGAGCATCAGCCCGTTCCAGCCCAGCAGGCCCGCGAGGGTGACCACGAACGCGGGCACCCCGACCTTGGCGAAGAAGAACCCCTGCACGGCTCCGATCACCGTGCCGGCGAACACCGCGATCAGCAGGGCGATCGGTTCCGGCACGCCGTGCTGCACGTTCAGCACCGCGAACGCGGCCGCCGCCAGCCCGCTCACCGAGCCGACGGACAGATCGATCTCACCGAGCAGCAGTACGAAGACGACACCGATCGAGATCATCCCGATGCCCACGATGTCCACGCTCAGGTTGGACAGGTTGCGCGGTGAGAGGAAGTTCTTGTTGAGGCTCTCGAAGATGATCCACACCACCAGCAGCCCCAGGACGACCGGGACCGAGCCGAGCTCACCGGCGTGGAACCGGCGCCGGAGGATCTGCAGCGGGTTCGGGCCGCCGCCGCTGTCCGGCGGCCCGCCGTTCGGGCGGGCCGCCCGCTTCCCGCGTCGCGCCGCCTCCCGGAGGCGGCTCACCGCTCCGCCTCCCAGCCCTGCGCCTTGCGCCGGGTCACCGCGTTGTCGGTGGCCCCGGTGATGGAGGAGATGATCTGCTCGTGGGAGGTCGTGCCGACGTCGAAGAAGCCGTTGTTGCGGCCGAGCCGCAGCACCGCGATCCAGTCCGCGACGGCCTTGACGTCCCCCAGGTTGTGGCTGATCAGCAGCACCCCGAGACGGCGCTCGCGCAGCTGCTCGACCAGGTCGAGGACCTGCGCGGTCTGCTCGATGCCCAGGGAAGCGGTGGGCTCGTCGAGCAGCACGAGCCGGGGCTCGCCGAGCATCGACCGGGAGATCGCGACGGTCTGCCGCTGGCCCCCGGACAGCGAGGCCACCGGGATGCGCACGTCGGGGATCCGGATGGCGAGCGCGTCGAGCAGCTCCAGCGTGCGGCGCTCCATCTCCACCTCGTTGAGGATCCCGGCCCGGTGGAGCTCCCGGCCGAGGAAGACATTGCCGACCACGTCGAGGTTGTCGCAGAGCGCGAGGTCCTGGAAGACGGTGGCGATGCCCAGGTCCTGTGCCTCGTGGGGCCGGGTGATCCGGACCGGGCGGCCGTCCCACTCGACGGTGCCGGTATCGGCCGGGTCGACCCCGGCGATCACCTTGATCAGTGTGGACTTGCCCGCCCCGTTGTCCCCGACCAGAGCGACCACTTGTCCGGCGCGCACCTCCAGCTCGACATCGGCCAGGGCCTGGACCGCGCCGTACCGTTTGAAGACCCCGCGCAGTGCCAGCAGGGGCGGTGCTGTCATGGGGTACCTGCCTTACCTGGTCAGCCCGGCCTTGGCGCACAGCAAGGCTCTCTAAGGACTCACACAATCCACGTTACTGTCGATAAGGCGGCAAACCAGACAGCAGGGATCAGAACGCGATCGAAAGGCCGTATGACGGGTGCGGTAAGTGTCTCGTCGGGCTCCGCCGACTCTCCCGTAAGACCGATGCCACCTCATCCCCCGAGCGCCAGCGCGACCACGTCCTAGCAGTGACGAAGGAGCACGGCGGCCACATCATTGCGTGGGCCGACGACTGGGAAGTATCCGGCGGGACCAACCCCATGACTCGCCCCGCCTTCGGCCCCTGGCTCCGAGGTGAACGCGGCTCCTATGACGGCGTCGCAGGTGCCGCCGTAGACAATATCGGCCGCACCGTCGTGGACTGCCTCAACACCGGATACATGATGCGTGACGAGGGGCTCACGCTGCTGACGTACGGGCACGAAGGACCGTGGGACCTCGACGACCCGAACGACGAAAACCGCTTCACCATGGAGGCGTGGGGCGCTCAGTTCGAGCTGCGCGCCATCCAGCGCAGGAACCGGGACCAGGCGGCAAAGGCCCGTGCCGCTGGCCGCCCACACGGCAAACCCTCCTACGGCTACGAATACGTACGGTTGTCGCCCACCAGCGGGGTGGACCACGTCCGCCTGAGCCCTGATGCTGCTGAAACCCGCCGGAGTCTCGCCAAGCGCATTCTTGCCGACCCCGAAAGCGTCTCACCGTGGACCGAAGCGGCCAGGCTCACGCGTGCTGGCGTCTTGGCGCCCAGTGACCACGTGCGCGTTCTCTACGGAAGAGAGCCCAAAGGCACACCGTGGTACGGCTCCACAGTGACGCGGCTGCTCTTGAGCAAAGCAGCACTCGGCTACCTCATGCACAAGGGGGAGCCCGTTGTGGGCGACGACGGGCACCCTGTGCGGCTTCCTGGCGCCGATGGGCAGCCCGTAGAGCAGCTGTGGGACTACCCAACACACTTGCAACTGGTCGAGGTTCTCTCAAGCCGTGCACAGCCGGGCAGGGGGACGTGCGGCGCCGGTACATATGTGAGGCGCGCCTGCGTGGCTACCCTAACGCTGACCACTGCCGACCTGCTCCGGGAATCACAGCATCGATGCTGGACGAAATTGTGACGCACTGGTTCTTGGGCAACTGGGGTGAGTCCATGTTTATGGAAACGGTTTACGATCCGGGCAACGGCATACCTGAGCGAATAGCAGAGGTGGAGGCGAGCCGGAGCAGGCTGCGCGCTGACCGTGAAGCTGGGCTTTATGACTCGCCGGAGGAGACGGAATGGTTCCGCGACCGGTATTCGGGAATGAGCCGTGAGATATCAGCGCTCAAGGCCGAGCCGCACACCTCCGGGAATGGTCACTAGGCCGACGGGCGAGACGGTTGATGACAAGTGGGTCAACGCCCCGGATGATGCAGCGCGCCGTGAGCTGCTGGGCGAATTCCGGGTGATGGTGACCGTGTGACCGGAGGGGGCACCTCGGCGCTGGCATGTCGGGATGATGCACGGCCCGGACAGGGACCCTGGTACGCAGCCTGACTCACAGGCGGGGCGTCTGGCCGCGTGGCCGGGCACCCTACCCATGTCATGCACGCCATTCGCGAATGCCGAGGTGCGGTGCGCCGAGGCTACGGCATCACGTGCTGGGCGAGGGCCGTGCACATTGCTTGGGCGTAGACGCCGACCGATGGGCGCTGCAACAGAGGGAGCCGGGCCCGCCACGGGTTCAGCTCCCTCTCACGTTGCGCTAGTGCCCTCCGGACGGAGAGTGACAAGGAGACGGATTCTGGGGCCGAAAAACGGCCCTAGCATCCGGTTCGATTCCGGCCCGGGTCGCTTACAAGGGATCACCCAGCGACTGGACTACCTCCGCCGGCGCCACTCCTGCCACAGCTCCTTCCGGTCCTTGGAGTTCTGGGGCCACAGGGCCCGCGCAAGGGCAGTCAGACCAGAGAAGATGGTTACGAGCACAGCGACGGCCAACACGGCGCCCCACGGGGCCGTCTCCAGCAGGTTGAACACGAACGTAAGCCTTCCGACCTTGAACGGTCGGCGGGCCACTCAGGCAGCTAGTACGGCGCTCCCCAGCGCGCTGCGGTGGTGCCCGCCCCGGTAACTGGTCACGGGGAAGGAAGGGTTGGGGCCTCTGGGTGTGATCTGCGGTGACGCGTCGATGGGATCTGGCTTCCAGAGGCAGTCGGTTTCTTGAGGCTGCATCCCCAACGACTGGGAAACTAGGAGGAGAAGGGCAGACGAAATCCACTCGATGAGCGAGCGCAGAACTTCCGCGAGTGCTGCCAGATACTCGCGCACTACGGCCCTCGCGTCTCCCCCGCTTTCAGTTGCCAAGCGGAGATCGTGAGCAGCGCTACGCAGGCGCTCTGACGCCGCACGTACACCAATGTTTCGATTGCATCTACCGGCGCGCTGACATCGGAAGACGATGGGGGGCAGTTCACTCCATGACTCCTGAAATCCGGGACTTGCCTTTCCGGGGGCGTGCACCCGAATTGCAGGAGATGTCAGACGGAACTCAGGCTCCCAACGAGTCCATTCTGTTACGTCCCGCCAAGCCTGTGCGAGCTTTTCAGCAATCTCCGGATGCACATCGACATTAAGCTGAAGTTCGAGTGCTCGCTCAAACGCTTCGGCAATCTGGACTTCCACCGCAGATACGTGATCAGGCAAAGCGTGCCTTGACATATTCACCCCCTAACTCTCCTTCGAGAGCGATCAACGTGTCACGGAGTACCGGAGTACCTATACCGGTTCGGGTGGCACTGCATGTCGACTTCGGTAGGTGGCACCGGTTAGCCATGGAGTGACAGCTACGGAGTGTTCCACCGTGTGCCGATGCTCAAGTGTACGTGCTGCAAGCGCAGTTCACGGCTCCGAGCTTGCTTTGGAGCACTCGATGCTCCGCGATCGGGGCGCCTACATGCGCCGCCCTGATTCGGCTCGGCTGGCGGAGGCCACAAGCGACAGTAACGCGCACTGCCCTGCAGCACAGGGAAGGAGACGTACTTGACCTGGAACGGAGACCGCCGCTCCCGCCTCCCCGCAGACTGGCCCGTCCGGCGCCTATCTGTCCTGAAGCGCGACGGCTTTCAATGCGTGGCCGTCCTACGGGACACGGGGGCGCGGTGCGCGGCGCCGGCCACGGACGTGGACCAACATCGTCCCGGGCGACGACCACGCCCCGGAGAACCTTCAGGCGCTATGCCGCTGGCATCACGCCCGGAAGTCGAGCGCAGAGGGCGCGGCGGCTCGGCGGAGGCGCCCGTCCCGGCGGAGGCCGGAGCGCCGGCATCCGGGAGAGCTGTGACCTGAGTGGCTGAATACCGGAAGCGATCAGCGCGTCTATTTGAAAAATACGGCAATTGGTTCTAGCGGATCGTAGATTGATTGCGATATGGTGGGCTGCTGCAGTTCACTGAACGCATGAATGAACTCGCGCTCCTCACACCTGCTTTGTTGTTCGTGGCGTTGATCAGCGTCCTCGCGATAACCGCAGTAGCCCATGGTGACCCGGACCTTCGTGGGAGGGCCGAGCGAGTATTGCGGATCTTCCTTCGGCGTCCGTAGCGCTACGTGGATGCCTGGAGCGAGGACTACCGGGACCGGCTGGTCATCAAGGCGTCCCCGCAATCCGCGGTGGGCCGGGACATGCGCGGCGGCCTCCAGGAACTGACCCTGGCCAATGAGCGGCTGGTGGCGGCGGTGGAGGACGGCCACGTCCGACACCAGGGAGAAGCGGTTCCCCTGGGCCGCACACTGCGTCGGCACGTCCTGAACACCAGGCGCCGGCCGAACCGTTACGGCCTGTCCTTCGGCAAGCCCAACCGGGAGTCCGCGCACAAGGTCGACGCTTACGCGGCCACGCTGCTGGCCGACCTGGCGAGACATCGACTCATCGAATCCGGCAAGACCCGGCCCGCCGAGCGGTCCGGGTCCGTGTACTTCTTCTCACGTGCTCCCTTGTGTCCCCTCTAGCCCAGAACTGGAGGGGACTTAAGGTGCGCTAGTCGATTTCGGTCAGCGCCCAGACAACAGCTTGTCCACTGGCGCTGAAGTGGACACCAGGCTGCGCGACCATCGTGCGAAGTCGTGCCACGAACCGCACCTTGACTTTCCGGCCGTCGACGCTGGCGACTTCGACCCTCACCTCCTCGCGCCCCAGAACAAATTCCCCGCTCAATTCATTGGCGCCCCGGTACTCCAGGGTGAAGCCCTTCAGGGCCGCCTCTACGATGTGTTCCCTGTCTTTGTTCTTTGCGATGGGGTGGTCGAAACGAACTTCGTCCTCGATGACGAGCTCGCTTTCGCTGGTATGGAACTTCTCTTGGAACTTGACTGTCTGAAATTCAGGCAGGACGCGAATGAGTTGAGTCGTCATGGGCCGGTTCCCTTCACGGTCAGATTTTCGTCGTCGGTTGTGGCGCACCACCTGATGCATTCGGGTGAACGCCTTCTGGGGGTGTGTGCCGAACAGTAGAGGTACCCATGCGATCCGCGGCGATAGCTAGGCCATCCGGGTTTCTGGATGAACTCCCGCTGGCAATTCAGATATCGCGTCCCTCAGTGGCGCCACGTGCCGAATTAGACATTTCCTGAACCGTCGGATGTCCAGAGGAGCGCATGACCGACACCACCTTCTCCCCGACAGAGCGAGCGGAGCTGGGGTTCTCCCGGCTGCGCGCGGACCGTGAGCGGCTGGATCGAATAGACCGGTACATGCGTGGCGAGCATGACGGGCCCTACATCCCCCGCAGCGCCACCGAGGAGTACAAGCTCTGGCCAAGCGGGCCATTGCCGATTGGCTGCCAGTTCAAGGTGCGCACGATCAGCGGCATGGTGCCGGAGGCGGAGCGCGACACGCTCACCGTGGACTGTGCGGCCGGAACGGTCGTCCTCAACGGCGCGGCCTCCCGCCTCTACACCGCCACCCGGGCCTCCGTGCCGGAGCAGGCGTTCACCGTCGAACCCGGCTCCACCCCATGGCATTTCGCGCGGACATGGCCGCGTACGACCCGCGCGCATCGGTGACGGTCCGGTGGCGCCACGCATTTTGGTAGCAGAGAGGCAAGCCGGCTGTGACGGTTCGTAGTGGATGGCTCGTGACGCGAGGACCGGACGGCGCGGGCCAGACACGGGAGGACACCCGCGTGGTCCCGATCGGGACGTTCACCCCCGCCGGGGAACTGTCGCCCCGCTCCGGCGTGGTCCCCGGCGGCAGCCCGTTCGCCCTGGTCTCCGCCGGGGAGATGGAAGCCACCGTGGGTGTGGGCCGGGCCGTCATCCAGGGCACTGCCCCTCAGGGCGCCTATCCGGTGGCGGTCACTGCCCCGGAGTCGGTGGCGTTCGCCGCAGGGGACGCGCAGTTCCCCGGATCGACGTGGTGGCGCTGCGGGTCTATGACGACCCGTACGACTCGTCGGGGAAGGAGAAGGCAGTCCTCCAGCTACTTCAAGCTGCAAACCCGGCTGGAAGGTCTTGGTATTTGAGGGCAAGAAGACTTGCGGCAAGATCGTGGCCTCAGCTGGGGTCTCCCTCGCCGCCCTTCTGGCGATCAACCCGCAGATCAAGAACCCGGACCTGATCCACCCCGGCGACAAGATCAGCATCCCGGACAAGGGCGCCAAGCCCCCGGCCAAGGCCAAGCCGGTGGTGTCCCTGCTCCACATCCGCACGGCGGCCGTGCGTGACCCAGGCCGGAGCCAGGGTGGCACCACCTACCCGGCCGATGTACGACACGTCGAATCCGCGCTCCGTGCGGAGGGCCTGTTGAACGGCCGTTGGTGCGACGGCTCGTTCGGATCCATGACTCGGATCGCGTACGCGAACTGGCAGAAGCGGGCCCGCGTCGGTGGCCCGCCGGACGGCATCCCCGGAATCGCCTCGCTCCGCCTCCTGGGCACAAAGCACGGGTTCACCGTGAAGGGGTGAGACAGACGTGAGCGAGCGTGACGAGCTGGGCGGCGTCACCATCGGGGCTCGCGAAATCTATGACGAACTGGTGGCGCTGCGCGGCGATGTACGGAGCCTGTCCCAGACCCACGAAGCAGTGACCCAGACCCTGACGGACCACGAAACCCGGCTCCGGGGCCTGGAGCGGTGGCGCTACGCCCTGCCCGTGGCGGCCCTCACCTCCGCCGGAACCCTGATCGCGGCGGCCCTGAAGGCCACGGGCGCCGCGTAACGAGCCCAGTGCAAGACGACAAACACCCCGCGCCCCAGGGCGCGCTACGCCTGGAGGACCCCTGTCCCGTCCCCCACATCGCGCTCATCGGCAAAGCCCGGTCCGGCAAGGACACCGCAGCCGCCGAATTCGGCCGGCACGCGGCCTACACCCGCCTGGCGTTCGGTCCGGCGACTCCTCCAGGAGTACGGCCAAGCCATCCGGGACCAAGACCCGGACTTCTGGGTCCGCCCCGTTCAGGCCCAGCTCCGCCAGGGGACGGAATGGAACCTGCTGTGCATCGTCACGGACCTGCGATACGCCAACGAACTGGCCGTCCTCCGGGCGGCGGGGGCCGTGGTCGTTCGCGTGGAGCGGCCAGGGGCGGGCCTGGTCGGACAAGCCGGTGAACACGACTCGGAAACGGAGCTGGACGGCATCACGCCAGATCACGTGCTCCGTAACGGCGGAACGGTGGCCGACCTCCAGGCCAGCGTCCGCGCTTTGATCGACAAGTGGGGAGACTGAATGTTCGACCTCATCCGCCAGGCCATCCGGGACAACCCCGCCAGGGCCCGCACGGCCCTGGGCGCCCTCCTGGTCCTGGTGGGCCACTACATCCCCGCCGTGGCGGACGTGGCCGTGAATGACCAGGCCATGGACGCGATCACGTTCGTGGTGATCCTGTTCCTGGGCGAAGGCGCATCCCGGAAGGTGGCGGCCAAGTACAACCCGGCGCCCCTGCCGGAGGAGTCGGTGGGCGACGGCATCGGCAAGTTGGTTATTTGTCCCGGAACTGCAGTGCGGGCGGGCATCGTTTGGCCGCGATAAGGGCGCGGCCAGGACGGGCGTCTCTACCCTTGAGGGACTAGCCATGCGAGTAGTGAAACAATCAGCGCAATGAGCCCTGCAAGCCCGCCGATCACGGTCCACAGAGCTTGCGCTCGCGGAGACGGTGTCCACCTTGAGATTCTACTTGCCGACCTTTCCGGATCTCGCAAATAGACCCCAGCCCTGGGTGGGGTTGCGAAGAATACCAACCTCCAGTAGAAAATGCAGAACAGGGCAAGCATGTAGTCACTTCGATCAAAGGGCGTGAAGGACTTACCCCTGACGGTGAGTGCTGCCATCAATGTCAGCCCGATGGCTTCAGATATTGCCGGCGTCGTAGCGATTACTGCCACGTAAGGCCTGATGATGCGTTGCCCTCGGAGTGCAGCAATCGTTGCTTCCATTAACCTATCCGCCTGTTGTGCATTGTCGCACTCTACAGTTACGCTGAGGTACCAAACTTGAATTCGCTGAAACCAGTTCCGAAAAGATCTCAATCTTGAACTGGGCTGACGCGTCCCGAATTCGATAGTGATTACTTCTTCAGGCGGGGAAGATGCGGAAGATGCGGTGATTTCCAAGTATTCGAGGGTGTCTGAATCAGGTAGCTCGCTATCTAGGTCAGTTAGGCTGGAGCCGGTAACTAGTGTTGTTCCGTCGTTTGTCATTCCGGCGAGACTTATCGATGCGTCCGGGTGGATCGTCGAAATTGCGCTAACTATGGAATCTAGTGCTTCGCGCCGGGGAGCCTTAAATGGGGCGGTCGCTCTTCTGATTTCGGTTCGCAATTACGACTTTCTCTTTCTTCTCTGATTTTATTGCGGCTTGAAGTCTCGCGTTTTCGGTATGTCGTGTTCCGCTGGGTGGAGTCGAAAGCTGAGTAGCTGACGGATGCGCGATCACCCGGTGTCACGTATCGAACAGCTCCGGACTTCGGATCCTTCTCAGGGGGTTGCCCGCGGGTGTTCATTATGGCTAGCGAGATGCTTGTGCCGCAGGCAGTCGACTAGATCGATGAAGCGGATTGGCAGGGTGGCCTGCCCTGGGCTGCGTAGGACCGCACTCTGGCTAGCCCTACGTGTCTAGGACGGCCTTAACTGGCCCCACCGCAACGGGTTGCTTTGGCTCCGCCAGGTGTTCGACCGGCGGGCCGTCGGTGGTCCGTGCACAGGCACAGCCAGCGAGAAAGACGCCGTCAGGGGCCGGGGGGCGGTCGTCTGGCCGTTCGAGATGTGGGGCCACTTCTGCCTGTTCCCCGTAGACCCGGACACCGGCGCCAAGGCGCCCGGCGTGACCTCCGTTTTGTCCATGCTCCCGAAGGGGCCGGGTCGGCGGCCCACGACGTGTTCGAGCGCCTGGCCCGTGGGGAGGACGTGGCCCGGGTCCACCCGGACGCCATCCAGCCGGAGTTCCTGTTCCTGGAAGACGCGGTGAGGAGCGACGAGCACAACTACGCCGGGTCGTTCGACGCCATCGCGCGGATTGGCGGGGAGACCGTGGTCCTGGACTGGAAGGCCACCAGGAGCGGTGTGCATGAGGAGGTTGCCTTGCAGCTCTCCGCGTACGCGAACGCGGACCGCATCGTGAAGGCGGACACCGGGGAGTCCGTCCCGATCCCGGCCATCGACGCGGCGGCCGTCCTCCACGTCCGTCCGGAGGGCTGGAAACTGGTCCCCGTGCGACACGGCAAGGAGCTGTTCCAGACCTTCCTTCATCTGCGGGCGGTGTTCGACTGGGAGCGCGGCGGAAAGCGCGGGGTGATCGGCCGGCCGGTGGCCTCCGGCGGGGAGGTGGAGACGGGCACCCAGCGGCGCGCGGCGTAGAGCAGGTGGGGGGCTCTGTCACAGCCCCACCGCACACATCGTGGGCCCGGCCACTCCGTGCGACGGGCCGGCCCGTGAGGCGTGGGACGAGAAGGTAGGAGCAGCCCTCGACTTAATCGAGGACATTCACGTCGACCTTCGCCGCGCCGTGTCTCTGATGGTCACCGACATCATCGTCTTCAACTCAGGGGCCGACGGCGGAGGCAGCGCCAACAAGATGCCCGGTGTCGTCCTCATGAGCCCCGGACTGGAGTGGACAGCTCTGCACTACGCGATGTGCATCGTGCACGAGAGCTTGCAACAGCTCCCTGTTCGTCCTGGACGCGGTGTACGAGATGTTCAACCTATCCCCGGCCGAGCTGGAGAAGGACAAGTACCGCGCCCTCTCGGCAGTGAAGATCGGCTGAGAGGACGTAATGGCGCCCGCGGGGTTGATCAAGGAGGGGATTTTCCCTCGCCATCTGCAGGGTGTGTGAGACCAGCCTTGGCGCAGGCCGACGCGTACTTGGGAGTGCAGATCTGGTCGATCGTGTACAACCCGTGCTTGACCACGGTCTCCTTGATGTTCTTCGCGGTCACCGGGATCGGGGTGAGCAGCACGGCCGGGATGCCGCGGGTGGTCGGGCTGCTGACGCGCCGGGGGGCGATGTCCTTCAGGCTCTTGCCGCGGGCCAGCGCCACGGCCATGGCGGCGGCGTTGTCGGCCTCGGGACGGAAGGGCTTGAGGACGGTCATGGTCTGCTCGCCCGTGAGGAGCCGCTGCACCGCGTCGAGCTGGGCGTCCTGCCCGGTGATCGGGGGCAGCGGAGTGACCTTGTCGGCCTTGAGTGCGGCCATGATGCCGGTGGCCAGCCCGTCGTTGGCGGAGTAGACACCGTCGATGTTCTCGGGGCCGAGGGCGGCGATGGCGGCGGACATGTTGGCGTTCGCGGCCTCCTGGCGCCAGCCGGCGGTGTCGTACGCCTTGCCGATCCGCACCCTGCCCCGCAGGACCTCCAGCGCGCCCTGCTTGAACCAGGCGGAGTTGGGGTCGGTCTCCCCGCCGTTCATCATCACGATCTGGCCGGTGCGGGCCTTGTCGCCCATCGCCCGCAGCAGCGCCCGGGCCTGGAGCCGGCCGACCTGCGCGCCGTCGAAGGAGACGTACGCCGATATCGGCCCCTCCGCCAGCCGGTCGTAGGCGACGACGTGGACGCCGGCCCGGCGGGCCCGCTCGATCGGCGCGCGCAGCGAGCGGGAGTCGACCGCGTCGAGGACCAGGACGTTGGCCCGCTTGGTGAGCATCGCGGCCATCTGCGCCTGCTGGGTGGCGATGTCGTGATCGGCGCTGACGATGTCCACCTGGCACTCGGGGCACAGCTGGTGGATCCGCTTCGCCATCAGCGGCTTGTCGAAGTGGTAGAAGCGCCAGTTGTTGTCCGGGAGCAGCACCCCGATCCGCGGCGGTTCGCCGGACGCCGACCGGGCCGGCTTGTCCACCTCGGCGGCCTTGCCGCAGGCCGCCGGCCCGGCCAGCAAGCACGCTCCGAACAGGACGACGGCTGCCTTGCGCAGGCGGCTCTTCACCTCAGGGCACCCCCTCACCCTCGCCCGCGCCGATCCGCTCCTCCGGCTGCACACTGATCTCGCTCCACACCTGCTTGCCGCCGCTCAGCGGCACCGAGCCCCAGGACAGCGACATCGCCGAGACCAGCAGCAGCCCGCGGCCGCCGGTGGACTCCCAGTCCACGCTCACCGGCTTGACCGGCGCCCGCGGCGAGGTGTCGTTCACGGCGATCCGCAGCCGGTCGGCGGCCATCGTCAGATCCAGCTGCACCTCGCCCTGCGTATGGGCGATGGCGTTGGTGACCAGCTCGGACACCACCAGCAGCGCCACGTCCAGCTCCTGGGTCACGCCCCACGAGCGCAGCGTGCGCCCGGTGAAGCGGCGGGCGTGCATGACGGCGTCGGGGAGCCGCCACACCGCCCAGCGGGCCCGGGTCGGGCGGACGCGCATGCCGTCGTAGCGGAAGACCAGCACCGCCACATCGTCGTCGCGCCGCTTCGCCCCGCCCAGCAGGTCGTCTGCGAGCCGTCCGGCATCGGCCGGATCGGCGGCACCGAGCGCCTCCCGTACCCGGCGGATGCCGTCCTCCAGGGTGAGGGTGGAGGACTCGGCCAGCCCGTCCGTGAGCAGGACCAGGACCGTGCCGGGAGCCAGCCCGACCTCGGTCAGCGGATACTCCGCCTCCTCCGCGACCCCCAGCGGCGGCCCGCCCTCGACCACCATGGCCTCGGTGCTGCCGTCGGGGTGGCGCAGCAGCGGCGGCAGATGGCCGGCCCGCACGAACCAGGCGATGCCCTCCTCCATGTCCAGGTCCACATAGCAGCAGGTGGCGAAGAGGTCGGTCTCCATGCCGAGGAGCAGGCGGTTGGCGTGGGAGATCACCACGTCGGGCGGATGCCCCTCGACCGCGTAGGCCCGGATGGCCGTGCGCATCTGGCCCATGATCGTCGCGGCCCCCGCGCTGTGCCCCTCCACATCGCCGATGACCAGCGCCACATGGCCGGCGGAGAGCGGAATGACGTCGTACCAGTCGCCGCCCACCTCCAGCCCCATCGTGGCGGGCAGATAGCGGACCGCGGCCACCCCGCCGGCCAGCTCCGGCAGTTTGCGGGGCAGCAGACTGCGCTGGAGCATCGTGGCGAGTTCGTGCCCGGCGTCCATGGCGTGGGCGCGGACCAGGGCCTGCCCCACCAGACCCGCGGTCGCGGTCAGTAGAGAGCGCTCCTCCGGTCCGAAGTGGTGCTCCGTTTCCCAACCGATCAGGCACACCCCCACGATCCGGCCCTCGGCCGGCAGCGGCAGGACGGCCAGACCACCGGGGCCGATACCCGCCAGGCCCGGTTCGAGCGCCGCGGCAGGGGGCCACAGGGCGACATGGCCGCCCCGCAGCACGCCCTCCAGGGTGGGCAGCGCATGGCACGAAGCGTCGGGCCACTCGGAGCGCCATTCGGACTGCCAGGACGGGGGCCAGGATTCCGGTTCCGGCGGGTCGAGGGCGGTGACCACCAGCCGGTCGGCCTCCAGCTCGGCGACCGCCATCCGGCTCGCGGCCAGCGGCGCCCGCAGCGTCGTGATCACCGAGCGGCTGACGTCCCGTAGGGTCGTCGCGCCGGCCAGCGCGGCCGACAGCCGCTGGACGATGGAGACCTCGTCGGCACTGGGGCGCAGGTACGAGGCGTCCGCGACCACCCCCAGCATCCGCTCCGGCACCCCGTCGGCGCCGGTCAGCACCCGGCAGCGCAGCGTCAGCCAGCGCAGTTCGCCGTTGGGCCGGCGGATCCGGAACGACAGCTGCTGGCCGGCGACGGGCACCTCGCCGGGCTCCACGATCGACATCAGCGCCGGTACGTCGTCCGGCGCGGTGCGCTCCAGCAGCGTCTCCACGTGCCGGTCGAACTCCCCGGCGCGGATCCCGAACAGCTCCAGGACCTGGGTGTCCGCCTCGATCCGCCCGGTGTGCAGGACCAGCGTGAAGGCGCCGCCCCGGAGGGTGTCCAGCCCCGGGCCGAGCAGCGACCGCCGCTCCGTCCGGGCCAGCACCCGCGCCTCGATCGCCTCCAGACCCGCGGCCACCTGGTCGGCGTGCAGCTCCAGCAGATGGCGGCGGTCGGCGTCGAAGGCGTCCGGCGCCTGTTCGACGACGACCAGGCAGCCCAGCCGCCTGGCATCGCCGCCCAGCGGCAGCACCCCGAGCGAGACGGTGGCCGGCATGGCCCCGGTGCCGTTGCCGGGCTCCGCGCCGGTGCGGTCCGCGGATCCGGGCCCGCCGTGCTCGGCCAGCTCCGCCGGGCTCAGCCACTGGGCGAGGCCGGTGCGGAAGGCCGCCGCGACCGGGGAGTTGCCGGACAGGGGGTAGCTCGTCGGCAGTGTGTAGGGGACACCGGAGCCACCGACCATCTCGGCCAGCTGAAGATCGCCGTCCCCTTCGGCCGGCACGTAGACGGCGGTCAGTTCGGCCCCGGAAGACCCAAGGACCCGCGCGGTCACTGCTTGCACCGCCTCCGTACACGGGAAGCCGTCGTCGTAAGCCACGGTCGCCGTATCCGCCCTCGGGGCCAGGGCGTCGACCCCGCCACCGCCTCATTGGATATGTCGTAATTTACCCTCTTCACCCCATGGTGCGGCATTCAAGGACGTGGGAGCCAGTCGGCGGGAAACGGGATCGCCCGCCCTCGTCAACCGGGGTTCGGCACCGTTCAGCCGGGGACCAGTACCGCCGCCCCGTGGACCCGGTCGCCGGCCAGGTCGGCGAGCGCCTCGGGGGCGCGGCTCAAGGGGTAGGGGCTGACGGTGACCTGGAGGCCGATCCGGGCGGCGGCCTGGAGGAACTCGCGGCCGTCCTCGCGGGTGTTGGAGGTCACGCTGCGCAGGTTCCGCTCGTAGAACAGATGGCGCTCGTAGGTGAGCGCGGGGATGTCGGTGAGATGGATCCCGGCGACGGCCAGCGTGCCGGACCGGTCCAGCGCTTCGAGCGCCACCGGCACCAGATCGCCCACCGGCGCGAAGAGGATCGCCGAGTCCAGCGGCTCGGGCGGGCGCGCGTAGGCGCCGGCGGCCGAGGACGCGCCCAGCGCGAGGGCGAGTTCCCGGGCCTGCGCCGACCGGGTCAGCACATGGACCCTCGCCCCTTCGGACAGCGCGATCTGCGCGGCCAGATGCGCCGAGGCGCCGAACCCGTAGATGCCCAGCCGCCCGCCCGGCGGCAGCGCGCTGCGGCGCAGCGCCCGGTAGCCGATGATCCCGGCGCACAGCAGCGGCGCCAGCTCCGTGGCGCTGCGGTCGTCCGGCAGCGGATAGGCGTAGTCGGCGGGGACGAGGGCGGCCTCGGCGAAGCCGCCGTCGGCGTCCCAGCCGGTGTAACGGGACGCCGGGCAGAGGTTCTCGCGGCCGGCGCGGCAGTACCGGCAGTCGCCGCAGGTGCCGCGCAGCCAGGCGCCGCCGGCCCGGTCGCCGACGCGGAAGCGGGTGACCGCGTCGCCCGCGGCGACCACCCGCCCGACGATCTCGTGCCCGGGTACCGCCGCCGACCGGTGCGGGGTCAGATCGCCCTCCGCGAGATGCAGATCCGTACGGCACACCCCGCATGCCTCCACCCTCAGCAGCAGGTCGTCGGGGCCGGGCTCGGGCGCGGGGCGCCGGACCGGGACCAGCGGACCCGAGGCGATCGGGCCGGGCCGCCGGACGGCCCAGCCGGAGACGGCACCGGGGCCGACGGCCGCCGCGGTGTCCCCGGCCGGCGTGTGCTCAGCCGCGTGACCGGCCATACCTCCAGGATCGCCGCCGACCGGGAGGCGGACAAGCGGCGGTGGACGCCACCGCCCGTCAGGAGTCGGCGGCCCGGCGTCCGCCGGTGGAGCCCGTACGGCCCTTCTGCACGATCGAGGTGAGCGCCGACAGCCTCCGCAGCAGCGTCGGGCGGGGGCGCTCGGGCGTGGCCGCGGCGACGGCGTCCGACGCGGTGGGCGGCGCGCCGCCCGGCGACCGGGCCGGCGGGGGCTCGGGGTTGCCCGGATTCTGCGCCCGGTCCCGTTCGGTGTGCGGGGCCCGGTCCGGGTCGGTGTGCGGGGTCGGCGCGGTGGGCTTCGTCTTGGGCGCGGTGCGCGCGGCCTCGGCGCGTACGAGCGCGCCAAGGGCGGCGAAGATGTCGAGGGGCATGCCGAATCTCCTGCGGTGCGAGAGTCCTGAGGGCTGACGACGGCAGGCCGCGATCGCCCCGCGGGCCCCGTTGCGGGGTGGGGTGGGCGTGCGACCGGGGTCGGGATCAGCAGCGCAGGACGGTCACCCGCGTCGGCGCGGCGGCAGCGGCGGCCGTGCTGACGGCCCAGGACAAGGCGTCACTCGCTGTGCAGACGCTCTCCGCCACGGCGGAATCCCGGATCGCCTTGCCGCCGGGCCCGGTCGGGACCGGGTGGCGCAGATGGCAGACCGATGCCTCGCACATGCGCCGGAATCCGCTGCCCGGGTGCCTGTCACCGATGCCGTGCGACGCCAGCAGCGGCGCCGGGGCGACGCAGGACCGCTCGGCCGGACCGGGTGCGGCGGGAGCGTCGGCGCGGGTGAGGCAGCGGCCGGCCTCGGCGGCCTGTGCCTCGGAGGAGTCGGCGGTGAGCGCGGAGTGCACCAACGCCAGGAGTACGAGGAGCAGCAGCACGCGCCAGCCGCCAGTCGCCGCCGAGCGGCCGGTGCTGACGGTGTCGCGCATGCGGGTCTCCCAACGCTCTTCCAGGATGGGGTTCCCTGGAAGGGATCGGGGCACTCGGGAGAGACCGGAAGGAGGCCGTAATTCCACCCGTTTTGGCTAAACCTTGGACGTATACCCCTTAAATCTGATAAGTCTCCGTCGGTTCGTGGAGGCGGGTAAGCCTCCGTCAGTTCGTCGCGGTGGCGCGGCCGAAGTAGTGCGAGAACCGCTCCAGCGGATCGCCGTCCGAGTTCCACGGCCAGGGCGTCCCCACGCCCCCGGTCGCGCGCAGCGCGGTTGCCGCATCGGCCATCCGGACGGACTTGATCAGCGCATACGCCAGCAGGTTCAGATCGGCCAGCGCCGCCGCGTGGTGCAGGAACCCCGGGCGCGGCCAGTAGTGCGCGGCCTGGTCGAGCGCCCGGGTGGCGTCGGGGCGGCGCCAGATCTCGTTGGCGCCGAGGGCCGTCAGACCGCCGGGCGCGACCGACCGCAGATGCGTACGGACGAGCGCGGTCAGCTCCAGGCCGGCGGCGGGGGCGTCGGGCGGCATGACGGAGCGGACGCCGTCGAGCAGGTCCAGCACCAGGGCGCTGGAGCCGCACTCGTCCGGCGAGAGGTAGCCCAGGGCCTGGAGGTGGGCCTCCCGGTTCCAGGGGTCGCGCGCCTTGATCTCGCGCCAGATCGCCGACATCTCGCGCGACGGGCGCCGCTCCAGGCGGAGCGTGGCCAGGTGCAGGGTCCAGGGAGTGGGGTCGGCGGGGAGCAGCTCGGCCGCCAGCAGCAGGGTCTCGCGGACCTCGTCCAGACCGGCGGCGGAGCCCTGCTGCCGGGCCTGGAGCAGATCCGACCAGGCGTGCAGCAGCAACGCGCCCTGGTGGTGCGGATTGTGCTGCCGCCAGATGCCGGGGAGCGCCCGCCCCGCGGCACCGGCCAGCACCCGGAGGCGATGGGCCTTGCGGTCCCAGTCCTCGCCGGCTTCGTCGAGCACGCCCGCCATCATGGCCATGACGGCGGTGTCGAGAGAGCCGCGGGACCAGCAGGTCTCGACGCGCCGACGGACCTTGCCCAGATCGTGGTCGTCGAGTTCGGGGACCAGATGGGGACGGCTGCCTTTGCGGCGTCTGAAGACGGGCATGTCCGCGGAGGCCCTTCCGGGGTGGGTCGTGGTGGGTGGAGGTACGGGCCCGAAGGCCCGCCAAGGGCGGCGGCGTGCCAGGCACGCCGCCGCCCGTGAGAGGCGTCTCGTCGGGTCAGCGGGAGGAGACGGACGCCCGCTCGGTGTTGCGGCCGAGCCGGTCGCGGAGCAGGGAGATCGCGACCACCACGACGGCCAGCAGCACCGACAGCAGCACCTGGATCCGGCCGCCGCCCGGGCTGTCGTCCGTGAGCATGTATACCAGCACGAAGGAGATCATCGCGATGGTCGCCCAGGTCAGGTAGGGGAAGAGCCACATGCGGACGACCAGCTTCTCCGGGTTCTCGCGCAGGATGATGCCGCGCATCCGCAGCTGCGAGAAGCAGATGACCAGCCACACGAAGAGCGCGACCGCACCCGACGAGTTCAGCAGGAACTGGAAGACCGTGTCCGGCCACAGGTAGTTGAAGCCGACCGCGACGAAGCCGAAGACGACGGAGACCAGGATCGCGGCCTGCGGGACGCCCCGCGAGTTGGTCCGGGCGAAGCTCTTCGGAGCGTCGCCGCGCTGTCCGAGCGAGAACGCCATCCGGGAGGCGGTGTAGAGACCGGAGTTGAGGCAGGAGAGCACCGCGGTCAGCACGATGACGTTCATGAACTGGCCGGCGTGCGGGATGCCGATGGAGTCCAGGGCCGCGACGTACGAGCCCTTCTTGGTGATCGAGGGGTCGTTCCAGGGCAGCAGGGAGACCACGACCAGGATCGAACCGAGGTAGAAGACACCGACCCGCCAGATGACGCTCTTGGTGGCCTTGGTGACCGCGCGCTGCGGGTCCTCGGACTCACCGGCGGCGAGGGTGACGATCTCGCTGCCCATGAAGGAGAAGACGACCATCAGGACACCGGTGAGGATCGCGCTGGGCCCGTGCGGCAGGAAGCCGCCGTGCGCGGTGAGGTTCGCGAAGCCGGAGGCGGGGTTGTCGGAGCCCGGCAGCAGACCGAACATCGCCAGGCCGCCGAGGGCGATGAACGCGACGATGGCGACGACCTTGATGCCCGCGAACCAGAACTCGAACTCACCGAACGAGGCCACCGAGGCCAGGTTGGTGGCGGTGAGCACGACCATCACGATCAGCGCCCAGGCCCACTGCGGGACGGCCGGGACCCAGCTGGTGAGGATCGCGGCGCCGGCGGTCGCCTCCACGGCGAGCACGACGACCCAGAAGAACCAGTACAGCCAGCCGATGGAGAAGCCCGCCCAGCGGCCCAGCGCCCGGTCCGCGTAGGCGGAGAACGAGCCGGAGGTCGGGTTGGCGGCCGCCATCTCGCCGAGCATCCGCATCACGAAGACGACCAGCGCGCCCACCAGGGCGTACGACAGCAGAATGCCGGGGCCGGCCGCGGTGATGCCGGAGGCGGATCCCACGAAGAGACCGGCGCCGATGACCCCACCGACGGCGATCATGGACAGATGGCGGTTCTTGAGGCCGGAGTGCAGTCCTGATTGCCCCGGAGCCCCACCCTTGCCCGGGGGAGCGGGCGGAGCGGCCACGTGGCTGGAGGGAGGTGTAGTCATCTCGACATCCGTTGAGGGTTGGAGGGGTCATGCACGGGGTGCCTGCTGGGATCGCCTCGGTTTTGGACGCAGGAAAGGGCCGGGTGCTGGCAGGTGGCGATCAAGGCCCTGACGGATTCGAAAGCGGCGGCATGGGACCGCGTCCTTCGGATGCCCGCGCGAGTGGGGGAGCGCTGGTCGCGCCTCCGCGCTGTTGCTCGTCCTCCTTATGAGAGGTGAGCCGCATCACGTCCGGATATGGATTTGCGTCAGCGTATGTGGCGGTGCGCGGTGGCGTATTTGTGAGGCTCGACAAATTCGTCCCGGATGGCTGTGCGAGCGGCCAATGCACATTGCGCGATGTGTGGACTCGCGACCTGGTGCGGGCCGCTGGTCCGGCCGGACAACGGCGCCCGTGAAGCCTTGGCCGACCGGACAGACGCCTCCGACGGCCCGCGCCCTAGCGTGAGTTGGGCTCACACCACCAGTGCTGTGCGACCACAGCGGGACGGGGGACGGAATGCCCGATGAACGGGACGCGGAAGCCGACGCGATCGTGGTGATCGGGGCCACAACGCTGGCCCGCAGGGTCTGTGCCTCACTGCGGGAGGCCGGCCGCCCGGTCGGCCACCTCGCCGCACCGGACGACCAGGATCTGCGACGGGCGCTCGCCGTCCGGCCGGCCGCGGTGGCCGTCCTGGTGGGCGACGACCTCGCCGCACTGCGCTACGCGCTCGCCGTACGGCATGTCTGCGACACCGTCCGGATCGTCGTCACCGTCTTCGACCGGACGGTGGCCCAGCAGCTCCGGTCGCTGCTGTGCCACTGCGTGACCGTCTCACCCGCCGACCTCCTGGCACCGACGCTGGCCGGCCTGTGCGTGGACGCCGACGCCCTGGCCGTACGGCCCGAGGGGCGCGGCGCGGTGGCGGTGCGCCGGCGGGAGGGACGGCTGGTGGAGACGGCGTGGCGGCCGAGCCCGGCCGCGCGGCGGCGGGGCCTGCTGGGCCGGGTGCGCGGGCATCTCCAGCCGCACGACGCGGACGCCCGTCTGCTGCTCATCGGGCTGCTGGGCATCGTGACCGTGCTCGCCCTGGACTGGCTGTGGCTGGTCGCCGCCCTCCACACGCCGCCCGCCACCGCCTTCCTGGAGGCCGCCCGGGTCGTCGCCGGGGTCGGGCCGGCCGCGCCGCACCCGGGCCATCCCGTGTACGAGGTGGTGTCCGGGGTGGCGATGCTGGTGACGGTGGGGTTCACCGCCGTGCTGACGGCGGGCATCGTCGACCGATTGCTGGGCCCGCGGCTGGTCGGTGTCCTGGGACCGCGGGTGCTGCCGCGTTCCGGGCACGTGATCGTGGTCGGACTGGGGCAGGTGGGGCTGCGGCTGTGCCAGACGCTGCGGCAGCTGGGCGTCCCGGTGATCGGGGTCGAGCGGGAGCCGGCCGCCCCGAATCTGCGGCTCGCGCGGTCGATGGGGATACCCGTGGTGCTGGCGCACGGCGAGGACCGGGTGGTGCTCGCCCGGCTCGGCCTGGGGCGCGCCCGGGCGCTCGCCGCGGTCGGCTCCGACGAGCTGGACAACATCGCCGTCGCGGTCGCCGCCCACGCGGTGGCGCCGGACGTCCGGGTCGTGCTGCGGGCCGGTGAGGACGAGGCGAGTGCCGAGACCCGCTCGCTGCTCCCCCTCGGGCTGACCCGCGACATCACCAGGACCAGTGCGGCCTATGTGACCGCCCATCTGACCGCCGGCCCGCCGGGCGCGCCCCGCCACGTCGTCGCCGACACCGACTGCGACTATGTGGCCCTGCCCGGAGACGGCCTGGTCGGCCGGCCCGTCCCGGCGGGCGACGACTGCGGCCATGTGCAGGGCGGCGAGGGCGAGGTGCCTGGGGCCTGTCCGACCCTGACCCATCGGACACGACCTAGTCCCCGGACGGTATCCCCTGCTCGGTCCAGATGACCTTGCCGGTCGGGGTGTAGCGGGTGCCCCAGCGCCCGGCGAGCTGCGCGATGATGAACAGCCCGCGCCCGCCCTCGTCGGTGGTCCGGGCGTGGCGCAGATGCGGTGCGGTGCTGCCGGCGTCGAAGACCTCGCAGATCAGGGCGTCCTGCCGGATGAGCCGCAGGGTGACCGGCCCGGTGCCGTGCCGGATGGCGTTGGTGACCAGCTCGCTGACGATCAGCTCCGTGGTGAACTGCAGCTCCTCCAGGGCCCACGTCGACAGCTGTCGGCCGGCCAGCGACCGCGCCCGGCCGACCTCGGCCGGATCGGTGGCCAGATCCCAGGACGCGACCTGGTGCCCGCCCAGCGCGCGGGTCCGGGCCAGGAGCAGTGCGGCGTCGTCGGACGGCGGGCCGGGCAGCAGCGCCTCGACCACCGCCTCGCCGATCTCCGCCAGCGCCGGTCCGGGGGTCGCGAGCGCGGCGCTCAGGCGAGCCATCCCGACACCGATGTCCCGGTCGCAGGTCTCGATGAGCCCGTTGGTGAAGAGGGCGAGCAGACTGCCCTCGGCCAGCTCCAGCTCCCTGGACTCGAAGGGCAGCGTCCCCAGGCCGAGCGGCGGCCCGGCGGGCAGGTCGATGAGGTCGACGGCGCCGTCGGGCCCCACGATCGCGGGCGGGAGATGGCCGGCCCGCGCCATGGCGCACCGCCTGCTGACCGGGTCGTACACGGCGTACAGGCAGGTCGCACCCATGAAGGTCGCGGCCACGTTCGCGTTCTCGGTGTCCGCCGCCGGTTCCCCGCCGTGCGTCTTGACCAGCCCGATGACCAGGTCGTCCAGCCGGGCCAGCAGCTCGTCGGGCGGCAGGTCCAGGTTGGCCAGCGTACGGACGGCGGTACGCAGCCGGCCCATCGTCGCCGCGGCGTTGATGCCGTGCCCCACCACGTCCCCGACGACGAGGGCGACCCGGGCCCCGGACAGCGGGATCACATCGAACCAGTCACCGCCCACCCCGCTCGGCGCGTCCGCCGGGAAGTACCACGAGGCCACCTCCAACGCGGAGCCCCCGGACAGCTCGTGCGGCAGCAGGTTCTGCTGCATCACCCGGGCCGCGGTCCGCTCGCGGGTGAAGCGCCGGGCGTTGTCGACGCAGACCGCGGCCCGCGCCACCAGCTCCTCGGCGAGCCGTACGTCGTCCGGGACGAAGGGGCCCAGGCGGCGGGTGCGGAAGAAGGTGGCGGCGCCCAGTGTGACGCCCCGGGCCTGCACCGGCGCCACCATCACCGAGCGGAACCCGAATCTGCGGATCACCGCGGCCCGTGCCGGGTCCCCGGTGACCCAGGCGCTGTTGACGAAGTCCAGCTCCGGCTCGACCAGGGGCTCGCCGGCGAGCAGACAGCGGGCGATCGGCGAGGAGGGGGAGCGCCGGACGGCTTCGCCGACGGCCAGGCCCGCCTCCGGGCAGCCCTCGTTGACCGACCGCTGCCCCGAGCGGCGCATGGCGGGAAGGCTGTCGACCGGCCCGGGACTCGGCTCCTCGCCGTGCAGGACGCTGTCCAGCAGATCGACGGCGACGAAGTCGGCGAGTGCCGGCACCGCGACATCGGCCAGCTCCTGTGCGGTCCGGGTGACGTCCAGCGTGCTGCCGATCCGGACGCTGGCGTCGTTCAGCAGCGCCAGCCGATCCTGCGCCCGGCAGCGCTCGGTGACGTCGATGACCATGTACCAGAGGCCGATGCGCCCGCCGCGGGGGTCCGCGAGCCCGAAGAAGGACGCCGAGTAGGCGCGCTCCTGGGTGGGGTCCGCGTAGGTGGGGCTGCGGAACTCGTAGTCCATCACCGGTGCGCCGGTCGCCAGGACCTGCCGCATCCGCTCCTCGAACGCCTCGGCCTCCAGCCTCGGCAGCACCTGGCCCACCCTTCTGCCCAGTCGGAGCTCAAGGGGTATCAGGCGCTCCAGTACCTCGTTCACCCAGACGTAGCGCAGGTCGGTGTCGAGTACGGCCATGCCGACCGGCGCATGCGCCAGAAACGGTTCGAGCATCAGCTGGTTCACCCCGCCGCCCGGCAGCCGCCACTCCTCCAGGGCGAGGACCGACCACCGCTCGCGGTCGGCGCCGTCGAACACGGGGCTGACCTGCACCGCCAGCTGCAGCTCCCGGCCGTCCCGGTGGCGGGCGGCCACGGAGCCGCCCCAGCCGTCCCCCGTCCGGCACCAGCGGGCCACGGCGGCCACCCGGGCCTCGTCGCCGGGGAGCGCCAGCAGCCGGGTCGCCGGGCGGTCGAGGACCTCCTCGGCCCGGTAGCCGAGCAGCCGCTCCGCCGCCCGGGTCCAGGAGACGACCCGGCCCCGCGCGTCCAGTTCCGCCGTGGCCGCCTTCGCGATGTCACACGCCCGACCGGACCCGCCCGGCGGCACATTCTCCGAGGTCATGATCGCCAGCCCGTCAGCTCAATGGGGCATATCGCTCAGTTTAGGAGAATCCCCCACTAGGGGGATGGTTCGCGGCGGGATCAGGTCGCGGGCGGCAGCCGCAGCTGGAGCATGGCCAGCAGGCGCTGGTCCGGCCGGCTCAGATCGAGACCGGTCAGCTCCTCGGCCCGGCGGATCCGGTAGCGCAGGGTGTTGGGGTGCACATGCAGCTCGGCGGCCGCGGCCCGTACGTCGCCGAAGGCGTTCAGATAGGTCAGGACGGTCTCCGCCAACTGCCCCTGGTGGCGGCTGTCGTGGGCGACCAGGGCCGTCAACCGGGGGTCCCGCATGGCCGGGTGCGCGGAGAGCAGCGTCAGCACCTCGCTGACGAGCACCTCCGCCTGGATGTCGGGCAGTGCGGCGACGGTGGTGGCGAAGCCGACGCTCACCATCGCGTCGAGTATCCGGTCCGCCTCCCGGCGCGACGCGGGGACCTCGCCGAGCGCCGGCACGATGCGGCCGACCGAGCCGCGCAGCGACAGTCCCAGGTGGCGGCGCGCGGCGTCGGTGATCTCCTGCCCCCAGACGCGCAGGGTGCCGAGGTCGATGCTGCGCGGCAGCTGGGGCAGCAGCACATAGATCCGCGCGTCGCCCTGGGTGACCAGCGCGCTGCGATGCCGGGCCGCGGTGTGGACCGAGACGAGGTTGCTGACCTCGGCACGGGCCAGCTCCGGCGGGGTGGCCTCGGTGGATCCGTAGGAGAAGCCCAGGACCGCGGCCGGCCGGGCCGGGTCCAGCCCCAGATGGGAGGCCAGCGGCTGCGGCCCCGTCGTGCCCTCCAGCAGCCCGGCCGCCAGCGTGTGGGTCAGCGTCAGGTCCGCCGACAGCTCCCGGCGACGGCGTACGAGATGGTGTGCGGCGACCCGGGCCGCGCCCACCAGCGCCTGGTCCGACTGCTCGGTCAGCGGCGTCGACCCCTCCTGGACCCAGATGATGCCCAGTTGCCGCTCCCCGGACCGGATGGACACCGCGAGCCGGCGGCGGATGCCCAGCTCGGGGTGGCCGTCGATGTTGATCACGTCGTCGGAGGCGCGCAGCCGCTGGAAGACCCCCCACTCGCGCAGCCGCGAGAGGTACTGCTCGGGGCCGTGCCAGCCCAGGATGGACAGCCGCCGCAGATCGTCGACCTCGTCGGAGTCGGTGGACCGCGAGTAGGCCAGCACGCGGTTGGCGGTGTCCTCGATGCTGACGATGCCGCCGGTGAGGACGGCGGTGGTCTGGGCGAGCGCGAAGAGATCCCCTTCCTGGGCCTCCTCGCCGGGGCGCCCCGAGGGCGCGCTCTCCAGGGCCGCCCGGGCCAGCGCGTCCACCTGCTCCCAGCGCGCTTCGGTGCGTACGGACAGCAGCGCGACGCCGGCGTCGACGGCGGTCTCGCTCAGCGCGGCGGCCTGGCCGGGGGTGTCCACTTTGACCGCGACGGCGCCGGCCCCGTCCCGCCCGCCGGCCCGCAGCGCGGGGAAGGCGGCGCGGCCCCGGGCGCCGATGGCGAGGACCAGCTCGCCGGGGCGGGCCATCGGCGGGTCCTCGGGGTCGAGCAGGGCGACGCTGCGGATCTCGACGTCCAGCCCGGCGGGCGCGGCCTGCAGCTCGACCAGGGGGTCGCCCAGCGCCATGAGCAGCTGGCGCAGGGTGATGCCCGTGGGGGGTGAGGGTGTCGCGGCGGCTGGATCCATGATCGGCGCCTCTGCTGGGTTCGAATGGCGTGGTCTCCGTGCACTGCCGGCCCTCGCGGATGCACTCTCGCTGTGTCACGCCAAGCGGCCGATCGGCCAAAGGCTGAGTCACAACCGCGCGAATGAGCCACGCCAACAGTACTGATGCTATCCGCCGGACCGATCGCGGCCGCCCCGCCGTGGGCGTACCGCCGGGCCACGGGCGTACCGTCGGGCGGTGGGCCTTCCGCCGGGGTCGGCGGTGCCCGCGCACCGGGCCCCCTCGTCTACAGTGTTGTAGACCGTACGGGGCGCGGTGGACGCCGCTCCGCCCCGAGGTGTGGCTGCGCCCCCGTCCACCCGTCGCCAGAAACGGATCCCATGAGCGCGATCAGTATCGGCCAAGCCGTCGTCCTCGGAGCCATCGAGGGGGTGACGGAGTTCCTGCCCATCTCCTCCACCGGCCATCTCAAGATCGCTGAGGGCCTGATGGGGATCCCGGTCGACGACCGGACCGTCGTCGGCTTCTCCGCCGTCATCCAGGTCGGCGCGATCGCCGCGGCACTGGTCTACTTCGGCAAGGACATCGTGCGCATCGTGGGCGCGTGGTTCCGCGGGCTGCGCGACCGCGAGGAGCGCTACCACCACGACTACAAGTTCGCCTGGTGGGTCATCTTCGCCACCATCCCGATCGTCGTCGTCGGCCTGGCCGCCAAGCCCCTGATCGAGGGCCCGCTCGCCTCCCTGTGGGTGGTGGCCGGCTCACTGATCGTCGGCAGCGGGGTGATGTGGGCGGCCGACCAGATGGGCCGGCACAAGCGCGGAGAGGACGACACCTCCCTCAGGGACGCCATGTGGGTCGGCTGCTCGCAGATCCTCGCCCTCCTCTTCCCCGGCTTCTCCCGCTCCGGCGCCACCATGTCCACCGCCCTCATCCTCGACCTGGAGCGCGTCGCGGCCACCCGGCTGTCCTTCTTCCTCGGCATCCCGGCCCTCACGGGAGCGGGCATCTACGAGCTGAAGGACGCGGTCGGCAGCGGCGCGGCCATCGCCCCGCTGGCCATCGGCACCGTCGTCTCCTTCCTCGTCGCCTACGGCTCGATCGCCTGGCTGCTGAAGTTCGTCGCCAAGCACTCCTTCAACTCCTTCGTGCTCTACCGGATCGTCGTCGGTGCGCTGCTGTTCGGGCTGCTGGGCATGGGCGTACTGCACTGACGGCCGCCGCGCCGGACCGGGATCGCGGCCTCGTCGGTGGTATGGGTGCATCACGACGCACCCGCCCGACGCGGGCGCCGCGCCCTGGAGGTGGCCTTGTCGAACCGGGACGGCTCGGATACGGGCCCGGACGCCGAGCACGCGGCCGTACTGGCCCGTCTGCGGGTGGTGGAGGAAGCCGCCGAGCGCATCGGCACCACCCTGGACGAGCAGACGATCTGCGCCGAGCTGTCGCGGTTCGTGTGCCGGCACCTGTGCGACGCCGCCGCGGTGGACCTCCTCCCCGATGACGCCGCCGCGGCCCGGCCCCCGTCCCGGGAACCGGCGCTGCGCCGGGTGGCGTCGGCGGGGCTGGTGAGGGTCCTCCAGGCGCAGCTGTCGGACGACGGCGGCGGCGGGTCCGGCGGTGGGTCACCCGCCACGCGGGCACTTGCGGAGGGGCGCCCGATCACCGCCACCGCCGCCCTGGCGAAGGGCATGTCCGCCGGGTCGGCGTCGGTGCCGCTGCTCGCGCAGGGCCGCCGCTACGGCGTACTGCTCGCCCTCCGCGCGGGCGGCGGCTTCACCGACCAGGAGACCGCCGCCATGCAGTACGCGGCTCGCCTGGCGGCCGTCCACCTCGGGCACGCCCGCCATTACGCCTCCGCCCAGCGCACCGCGATGGACCTGCAACGGGCGCTGCTCGCCGAGCCGGGCCGGCCGCACCCCAACCTGGAGCTCGCCACCCGCTACCTCCCCTCCGGAACCAGCGCCCTGGTCGGCGGCGACTGGTTCGAAACGGTGCGGCTCCACTACGGACGCACCCTGCTGGTCATGGGCGACGTCATGGGCCATGGGCTCGACGCCGCCGTCGACATGAACGCCTACCGCTCCCACCTGCGCTATGTCGCCTCGACGGACCTGCCGCCGCACCGCGTACTGCGCCAGCTCGACGCGGCGGTGTCCGAGGACGAGGCCCGCCGCCCGGCGACCTGCCTGCTGGCCCGGGTGGATCCGGCGCGCGGTCTCGCCGGCTTCGCCAGCGCCGGCCATCTCCCCCCGGTGGTCTTCCGCGGCGACGGCGGCGCCGAACTGGTGCGCGTCCCCGTCGGCCCGCCCCTGGGCACGGGCGTGGGCGGCTACGAACTGGTCACCCGCGGCCTCACATCGGACGACACCCTGCTGATGTTCACCGACGGCCTCATCGAGCGCCGCGGCGAGGACATCGACGACTCCCTGGCCCGGCTGGCCCGGCTGCGGCTGCCCGCACGGGCCGGTGTGGCGGAGGTGCTCGACGAGGTCCTGCTCCGCCTCGACGGACTGCACGCCGAGGACGATGTCGCCGTCCTCGCCGCACGGTTGCGCGAGCACCCCGCGCCGGAGGCCGGCCCCGAGGCGTGAGGCCGGCGCTTCCTGACGCCGGGTCGGTTCTCCGTCCGGGCATGCCGAAGGGGCGGCCACGGCACCGAGCCATGGCCGCCCCTGGGGCTTCGCCCGGTCAGGCGCCCGGTGGCACCTGCGACGGGCGGCCCCGTCCCCGGGTGGCGCGGTAGCCGGCGATGCCCGCGAGCGCGGCGAGCGCACCGCCCGCAGCGGTCCAGATCCAGCGGTCGGACCACCGTCCGGAGGACCAGCCGCCGTCCGGCTCCCGCAGGGCGGCGGGCCGCGGCGACGAGGCGTCCTCGTCGTCCTTCGACGCCGCGGCCGCGGCACCCGGCACCAGGGGAGCCGCGAGCCTGCCGTCCACCGCGTGCGCGCCGCCCTGGTCGGCCACCGACGCCTGGACCTCGGCGTGCACCGGCAGCCCCAGGTCCTCCTGCGGAAGGTCGACGACCGTCAGGCGCACGTAATAGCTGCCCGGCAGCGGGTCGTTCGCCCAGGGCTCCGCCCAGCCGCGCACCGTGCGCAGCGTGCAGGACAGCTCCACGGACCCGGCGTCCTTGGCCGCCGCCTTCGTCTGGGCGCCGTACACGCACGCCTGGCGGCGCCGCAGCCCGTCGTACACATCGAGCTGCCAGGTGGCCGCGCCGTGCCGGGCGGCGGCCGCCGGCAGCGTCACCTTGGCCTTGACCGTGGCGCGCTGCTGGGTGTCCACGGGCAGCACCCAGTAGAGGTAGTCGCCGGTGGAGGCGTCGGCCGTCGCCGGCTGGTCCGGCTTGATGGCGGTCGCGGTACGGAACGAGGTGCCCGCCTCGGTCGGGGCGGCCACCTCCGCGCTCTCGCTCGGGCTCGGCGTGGGGCTGTCGGCGACGGCGGCTCCCGCCAGGCCGAAGAGGCCCGCGCCGGCCAGTACGGCGCTGGTCAGTAGGCGTACGGTGCGCATCAGTTGGTCCTCCAGACGGTCACGCGCCAACGGGAGATCCAGCCCCACAGCAGCCCGGCCAGCAGCCCGGCGAGAGCCAGTGAGACCAGCAGCCACCAGCCGTGGCCGAGGCCGAAGGAGGCCGCGTCGGAGGCGTCGCCGGGACCGTCCACCAGGTCGATGGACAGCTCCATCGGCAGGCCGGGGTCGGTCTTCACCGATGCGGGCGCCGAGAAGGAGTTGCTGACCTGCAGACAGACCGTCTCCGCCGCCGGCTTGTCGGCGTCGGCGTCGGCGGTGTCCGGCGACTTGGGATAGCGCAGCCCGGACGAGATCACGTCCGTACGGCCGTCACCGGCCTCCGCGCCGCGGACGATCTCCCGGCCGTGCACGGTCGAGGCCCGCAGCAGGACGCCGTAGTCGTTGTCGACGGCGCGGTCGGCGGCGATGCTCACCGAGGCCCGCAGCTCCTGGCCGGGCAGGACGTCCACCCGGTACCAGCGGTGCTCGGCGAACTTCTCGCGGTCGCTGTAGAGACCGGGCTTGAGCTTCGGCGCGGTGGCGCACTGCCGGGCGCCCTCCGTGGGCACCGGGGTGACCACCGGATCGGCGGCCCGGTCCACCAACTGGTGCACCCGGTCGCGGAGTTCCTTGGTGTGCTGCACGGAGGTGTAGGTGCCGCCGGTCGCCTCGGCGATGCAGCTCAGCTGCTGACGGGTCTTGGCGTCCGGCAGCAGCCCGAGGGTGTCGACGGTGAGGTGGATGCCCTCGGCGGCGATGTCACGGGCCACCTGGCAGGGGTCGAGCGGGGCGCAGGTGTCCTCGCCGTCCGTGATGAGCACGATCCGGCGCGTCCCGTCGCCGCCCTTGAGGTCCTTGGCCGCGCCCAGCAGCGCGGGGCCGATGGGGGTCCAGCCGGTGGGGGTGAGGGTCGCCACCGCGGTCTTGGCCTCGGTCCGGTCCAGCGGACCGACCGGGTAGAGCTGGCGGGTGTCCTTGCAGCCGACCTTCCGGTCCTCGCCGCGGTAGTTGGCGCCCAGCGTCCGTATGCCGAGCTGTACGTCCTCGGGCACCGCGTCCAGCACCTCGTTGAACGCCTGCTTCGCCGCGGCCATCCGGCTCTGTCCGTCGATGTCGCGGGCCCGCATCGAGCCGCTGACATCGAGCGTCAACTCGACTTTGGGGACCGGCTTCGCGGACGGCTCATCGGCGACGGCGGGGGAGGGCGCGAGGGCGGCGGCCATGGCGGCAAGCAGGCCGCACACCCCGACCGCCAACCGTTTTCTTGTGATCATCGCTGGATCGTATGGAGAAAACCACCTCGCTCCAAAACGGCCCCGGAACCGGCCGGAGGCCGATCACGCGATGCCGCGGCAGCGGTGGTCCAGCGCGGATCGATGCGGCCCGGCCAGGCGTCCTGACCGTCCGCCAGGGGCTGCTCCTGGGGCAGGGGGAGGCACCGGCAGGCGAAGGCGAGACCGGCGTCGGCTCCCTCGCCGTGGCGAGTTCTTCCGGGCGGCGTCAGGACGGGGTGGCGGCCATCCGCCGTACCGCCTCGGTGAGCACCTCGGGGGAGGTCGCCAGATTGAGCCGTACGTGGCCGGCGCCGCCGGTGCCGAAGTCCGGACCGGGGCTGAGGGCCACTCTGCCGCGGGCGAGGAACGCCGCGGCGGGGTCGTCGCCGAGCCCCAGCCGGCGGCAGTCGAGCCAGGCGAGGCAGGTCCCGGGCGCGGGGCGGTAGCGGACCGCGGGCAGCTGCTCCGCCAGCAGTTCGGCCAGCAGCCGTCGATTGTCGTCGAGGCCGGCGCACAGCGCGTCGAGCCAGTCGCCGCCGTCCCGCAGCGCCGCGGTGTGGGCGATGACGCCGAGGTGGCTGGGACCGTGACCGACCTCTTCGGGTACGCGTGCCAGGTCATCGGCGGCGGCCGGCCCGGCGACGGCGAGCGCGGCCTTGACGCCGGCCAGGTTCCATGCCTTGGTCGCCGACATCAGCGACAGCCCGCTCTCCGCTCCGGGCACGCTCAGATAAGGGACGAAGGCGGTGCCCGGGGCGACCACGGGGGCGTGGATCTCGTCGGCGACGACCCGTACGCCGTATCGGTCCGCCAGCGACGCGACGGCGGCCAGCTCCTCGGCGCTGTGCACGGTGCCAGTCGGGTTGTGCGGGCTGCACAGCAGATACGCGGCCCGGGCCCCACCCTTCGCGGCCCGCCGGAACGCGCCCTCCAGCGCCGTGAAGTCGATCCGCAGATCCGCTCCCAGCGGCGCCTCCACCACGCGCCGGTCCATATGCGCCACGAACTGGTAGAACGGCGGATACACCGGGCAGTTGACGATCACCGGATCGCCCGCGCGGGTCACCACCTTCAGGACCTCGACGATGCCCAGCATCACGTCGGGCACGGTCATCGTCCGCGGCACGGCGAGCCCCTGCCAGCCCCAGCGCCGGCGGGCGAAGCCGGCCAGCGCCTCGGCGTACGCCGTCCCCGCCGGGTAGCCGGTGTCACCGAGCCCGACCGCGTCCGTGATCGCCCGCGCGACCGGTGCGGCCAGCGGCACATCCATCTCCGCCACCCACAGGGGCAGCACATCGGCCGGATGGGTGCGCCACTTTATGCTCGTACGCCGGCGCAGCTCTTCCATGGAGAGCCGGCGCAGCGGATCGGTGCGGTCCGGGTCGTCGGGCGGGGTCGGCGCTCTTCGCTCCATGAAGCCAAAATAGGCGCGCGCGGCAGCGCGGTGCAGCCCTCGCGCGGCGGTTGGTCAGGAGGCCGCGTTCGCCGCGGCCGCCGAACGCCGGACCGGCACGGAGCTGATGTCGCCGGAGATCGCCGACGCCGGCAACGCCATGAGCCGGTTGACGGTGGCAAGCCTCGGTGACATGGGTTGACGAGGTCGACGTCGATGCCGCGGAGCCGTATGGGCTCCCGGACTTCCTCATGGCGGCGAGGTCGGGCAACGGCGCACCGCACGCCGCACACGAGCGGGGCATGGTGCTGCCGATCCTGCCGACGCGGGTGCGCCCGGGAAGGCCGCAGCGGGCGAACCCGTAGTGGACGGGGCCGTAAGGGACGGGGCCGTGCGGCGTGGGCGGTTCAGGCGGCCGTGAGGACCAGCGCGGCCTGGTCGTCGGGGGTGGAGTCGCCCGCGAACGCGGTGACCGCGGCCGTCACGGCCTCGATCAGTGTGGCGGCCGTGGGGGAGGTGCGGCCGCGGAGTGCGGTGCGGCAGCGGACCCCGGCGAGGGCGTCGGCGAGCCGGTGTTGGTCGAAGAACTCCCCGTCGGGGGCACGAGCCTCGGTGATGCCGTCGGTGACCAGCACCAGGCTGTCCCCCGGGCGGAGCTCGACCCGGCAGGAGGTCCCGTCGAAGTCCGGGCCGATGCCCAGGAGCAGGCCCGGCTCGGCGATCTCCTCGACCGTGCCGTCGGCCCGGCGTACGAGCGGGGGAACATGACCGGCGCGTATCAGGTCCAGCGTCAGGCCGCAGGCGGAGCGCCGTAGTTCGCCGTAGACGAGCGAGACGAAGTTGTCCTCCGTGGTGCTCTGGGCGAGCGCGTCGTTGATGGCGGCGACCACCGCGCCGGGGGCGGTGAGCAGCCGGGCGGCGGCCCGCGCGGTGTGGCGGACCAAGCCGGTGGTGGTGGCCGCCGTCGCTCCGCGCCCGCAGACATCGCCGATCATGAACGCCCAGCGTTCGTCGGGCAGCGGGAAGACGTCGTAGAAGTCGCCGCCCACATCGAGCCCTTCGCCGGCGGGGTGGTAGGACGCCGCGAGATCGGCGCCGGGTATCCGGGGCAGCGCGGGCGGCAGCAGACCGGCCTGCAGATCGCGGGCGAGCCGGACGCGGTCGGTGAACTGGTGGGCGTTGTCGGCGCTGGAGGCCGCCCGGCGGGCGAGCTCCTCGGCCAGGGTGATGACATGGCAGTCCAGGGGCCGGTCGGGAGTGGCCACCAGGGTGAGCACGCCGAAGGTGCGGCCGCGGGTCGTCAGCGGCACGCAGACGTATCGGCTGACATCGGGCTCCGGGGCGGGTCCCTCGTGGTGGACGAGGTCCGGTGCGGGTGCATCCGGGTGGACGAGGTCCGGTGCGGGTGCGCCGGGGTCGTCGACGTCCGGGGCGGGCGCGACGGCCTGGCCGGGCTCCGCGGGGGGAGCGCCGGCCGGGTGGCGGTCGGTCTCGGTGGTGCCCGAGGCGAGGACCCGGGCGACCGCGTGGTCGATCTCGTCGCCGATGCCCGGGGAGGCGAGGTACTGCTCCGCGGCGCGGGACGCGGAGGCCACCGCGATCCGCCGCGTCCGGCCGTCCTCGACGACATGGACGGTGCACAGCGGCGCCAGCGCGGGCACGGTCAGCCGGGCCATGCACTGCAGGCAGTCGAAGTAGTGCGGTTCGCGCGTGATCGCGGTGCTGGCGTCGAGCACGAAGGCCAGGTCCTCACGGGCGGCCTTCTCCCGCTCCTGGGCGGCGCGGCCGGCCTCCATGGCGCGGTGGCGTTGGATGGCCAGCGCGGTGATCCGGGCGAACGCGGCGCTGAGCGCCACATCCTTGTCCGCGGGGACCTTGGGGGTGCGGTGGTACATCGCGAAGGTGCCCAGCAGCTCGTCGTCCGCGCCCAGGATCGGGGTGGACCAGCAGGCCGCGAGCCCGGCCCGGCGCGCCAGGTCCTCGTAGCCCGCCCACCGGGGGTCGGTGGCGATATCGCTGACGATCACCGGGGCGCGCAGATAGGCGGCCGTGCCGCACGAGCCCACGTTCGGGCCGGTGGCCACGCCGTCGATCGCCTCGTTGTAGAAGTCGGGCAGGCTGGGGCCCGTGCCGTGCCGCAGATGCCGGCCATCGGGGTCGGCGAGCAGCACCGAGACGATCAGTCCCGGGGAGAGGTCCTCGATCGCCCGCGCCATGTCGGTGAGGATCTCGCGGAGCGGGGCGTCGCGCGCGATCTGCTCCAGCAGGATGCGCTGCTCGGCGGCGAGCAACTGGGCGTGGTGGTACGGGGTGGTCTCCACCGCGATCACGATCACCCCGTCGACCTGGCCGACCGCGTCCCGCCGGGGCTCGTAGGTGAAGTCGAAGAACCCCTCCCGCTCCGCCCCGGGCGCTCCGAGCACCAGCCGCCCGCCCCGGGCCCAATACGCGGTACCGGTGGTGTACACGGCGTCGAGGCGGTCCAGGACGCCCTGGGGCCCCAGCTCCGGATAGAGCTCGCCGACCGGTGCGCCGGTCTGTGTGCGCTCGCCGCCGAACACCTCGAAGAACGCCGGATTCGCCGCCTCCAGCACATGCTGCGGGCCGCACAGCGCAGCGAAGATCACCGGGGCCTGATCGAACAGGTCCTCGTACTCCTCGGTCCGGGTGTACGCGGTCGTGGACCGCGCAGTGACCGCTTCGAGGCGATCCGACGGTATGGACATCGCAGGCCGCCCTCTCTGGCATTCGCCGACCGCGCCGTCGAGTCCTCTCTTCACTCTTGCACACGGCGGTGCCGATGGGAGCGAACCGGCCTCCCGGGCACTCATCCGCCAGGTGCGCCCGCGTGTCGGTGACATCTGAGCGGCATACGGAGGAGGGCCACGGCGGCGGTGCCCGGCATCCGCGCAGCGACGTGGCTGTCTCGTCGATGAACGACGGCAGCGGTACGACAGGAGCGCATGATGGCCACTTCCGCCCCCGGGGGCTCCTCGCCCCTGGCCGCAGCGCGCCTTCGCTTTCGCGGATGGATGTTGGAGGGCCTGGTCGACATGGCCAAGCGCCACCCGGGTCCGCACGCCGGACCGCAGAGCGCCCACAAGGGGCAGCGGTGGTGGCGGGTGATGTGCCTGACCGGTGTGGACTACTTCTCCACCCTTGGCTATCAGCCGGGCATCGCCGCCCTGGCCGCCGGGGCGCTGTCGCCGATCGCCACCATCGTCCTGGTCATCGTGACGCTCGCCGGCGCGCTGCCGGTCTACCGGCGGGTGGCGAAGGAGAGCCCGCACGGACAGGGCTCGATCGCGATGCTGGAGCGGCTGCTGTCCTTCTGGAAGGGCAAGCTGTTCGTGCTGACGCTGCTGGGGTTCGCCGCCACCGACTTCCTCATCACCATCACCCTGTCGGCGGCCGACGCCGCCACCCACCTCGTGGAGAACCCGCACGTCAGCAGCGCCCTGCACAACCAGCAGATGATCATCACGCTGATCCTGGTCGCCCTGCTGGGCGCGGTCTTCCTCAAGGGGTTCCTGGAGGCGATCGGGGTGGCGGTCGTCCTTGTGGGCCTCTACCTCGCGCTCAACGCCGTCGTGGTCGTCGCCGGACTGTGGCATGTGGTCACCGCGGCGCATGTCATTCCCGACTGGTCCCATCTGCTGACCACCGAGCACGGCAACGCCCTGGCCATGATCGGGGTGGCGCTGCTGGTCTTTCCGAAGCTGGCGCTGGGCCTGTCCGGCTTCGAGACCGGTGTGGCGGTGATGCCGCACATCGAGGGCGCGCCCGGCGACACCGAGGCGCGTCCCACCGGGCGGATCCGGGGCGCCAGGAAGCTGCTCACCACCGCCGCCGTGATCATGAGTGTCTTTCTGATCCTCACCAGCTTCATCACCACGCTGCTGATCCCCGCGGCGGCGTTCCAGCCCGGTGGAGAGGCCAACGGGCGTGCGCTGGCCTACCTGGCCCATGAGTACCTGGGCTCGGCCTTCGGCAGCGTCTACGACATCTCCACCATCGCCATCCTGTGGTTCGCCGGCGCCTCGGCCATGGCCGGACTGCTGAACCTGATGCCGCAGTACCTGCCGCGCTACGGTATGGCGCCCCACTGGGCGCGAGCCGTACGCCCGATGGTGCTGGTGTTCACCCTTGTCGCGTTCCTGGTGACCTGGATCTTCGACGCCGATGTGGACGCCCAGGGCGGTGCCTACGCCACCGGCGTCCTGGTCCTGATCAGCTCCGCGGCGATCGCCGTGACCATCGCCGCGCGGCGGGCCCGTGAACGCGGCTGGACGATCGGCTTCGCCGTCATCGCCGTGGTGTTCCTCTACACCACCGTCGACAACGTCATCGAGCGGCCCGACGGTGTGAAGATCGGCGCCTGCTTCATCGCCGGCATCATGCTCGTCTCGTTCCTCTCCCGGCTCGCCCGGGCCTTCGAACTGCGGGTGACCAGCGTGCTGCTCGACGACATGGCCGACCGGTTCATCCGCGACATCGCCCACCGCAAGATCCGCCTGATCGCCAACGAACCCGACCAGCGCGATCTGGCCGAATACCGCGACAAGCTCCAGCAGATCCGCACCGACAACGACCTGCCGGTCGACGACGACTTCGTCTTCGTCGAGGTCACCATCGGCGACCCGTCCGAATTCGAGAGCGAACTGCGGGTGCGCGGGGAAGTACTGCACGGCCGCTACCGCGTGCTCTGCCTGGACAGCTCCACCGTCTCCAACGCCCTGGCCGCGCTGCTGCTGCACATCCGCGACGAGACCGGGCAGCGGCCGCACATCTACTTCGAGTGGACCGAAGGCAACCCCTTCGCCCAGCTGCTGCGGTTCTTCCTCTTCGGCCAGGGCGAAGTCGCGCCCGTCACCCGCGAGGTCCTCCGCGAGGCCGAACCCGACCGCTCCCGCCGCCCACGCGTCCACGTCGGCTGAGCGCGAGCACGCGCGCACGGCGGTCCCGGTCACCGGATCACCGGATCACTGGGTGAACGGCTGGACGGACTGGGCGTGCCGGAAGACGTTGCGCGGGTCCCAGTACTCCTTGGCCTCCTGAAGCCGACGGTAGTTGTCGTCGCCGTAGTACAGGCGGTGCGAGGGCTGGCCCGAGGTGTTCCATTCGGGGTCGTCGAGGTCGGTGTCGGGGTAGTTGATGTAGCACCCGTCCGTCACCGGCACCGGCTTCCCGGCGGCCGAGCCCTCGGTGGGCGCCAGAATCGGCACTCCGCCGGTGTCCTTGTAGACATCGCGGTAGAACTCGCGGATCCAGCGCAGGTGCGGCGCGGCGATGGAGGGGTCGATCTCGGCGTCGTGGTGGTCGGCGACACCGTCCTTGTTGGAGTCCCGCTTCCAGCTCCAGTAGGTCTGGTACTGCAGCTTCATCACGGAGCTGCGCTGGTAGACCGCGGTGTCCTGGCGGTCGGGGAGGTTGATCGCGCCACCGTAGGAGTCGATCTGGAGCAGCGCCTGCGGATTCTTGTAGCCGTCGTCGCGGGTCAGAGCGCCGTAGATGGCGGTGAGCTGCGCCTCGGTGAAACCACGTGTCATATACGCCGACTTGTACTTGCCGCACTGGTTGTCGCCGGAGCCGTTGAGGGTCTGGGTGGCCGTGAGCCAGGGCAGCCGGGTCGGCACATGCAGCCCGCCCATGGGGGCGTGCTCGCCCATCCGCCGGTCCAGTGGTGTGGGGTCGACGCCCAGGTCCTTGGTGATCCAGTCGAGGAAGGCGTTCAGCCGCGCGACGCTGTCCGGCCGGGTGGCGTCGAGCTGGGTGATCAGACCGATCTTGCCGTTGGAGTGGTGCGTCAGCTTCAGCAGCGTGAACATGTCGGTGAAGTCGCCGCGGAGGGAATCCGGCAGCTTCCGGGTGTTCTCGTACTCGAAGAACAGCCCGTAATTGCGCACCAGCGACTTGAAGCGCTCCGGCTGGCTCCTGAGCTTCTCCCAGGGCCAGGCGATGGCGTGCAGCAGGACCTCGCCCGGAGGCTTGGGCAGCCCCTTGAACCAGTAGCGGGTGACCACGCCGAAGTTGCCGCCGCCCCCGCCGGTGTGGGCCCACCACAGGTCCCGCAGCCGCTCGTCGGGGGAGTCCCGGCGGGCGACCACGACCTCCGCATGCTGGCCGTCGCGGACGACGACGACCTCCACCGCGTACAGGTAGTCCACCGTCAGGCCGTGCTGCCGGGACAGCAGTCCGTACCCGCCGCCCGACACATGGCCGCCGGCACCCACGGAGTAGCACGAACCGCCGGGGAGGGCGACGCCGAACGGTGCGTAGAGGTGGGTGGCGACATGCCAGTTGTTCGCGCCGGCCTCGACGCAGTACGCCCCCATCTCCTGGTCGAGATAGGCCCGGTCCATCTGCCCGAGGTCCAGGATCACCCCGACATCGTCGCCGCAGACGAAGTTCTCGTAGCAGTGGCCGCCCGACCGGACCGTGATGCGCCGGTCGAGGCCCTCGTCCGGGCGGTGGCTCGCCAGATACTTGTTGAGCGCGGCGACGGCCTCGTCCGGCGAGCCGATCACCGACACATAGTCAGGACTCGCGATGAAGCGCTGGTTGAAGCCTCGGCGCAGGGCCTCGTAGCGGGGGTCGCCCGGGCCCACCTCCGTACCGCACTCCGTTCCGGCCTTGGTCGGGTAAGTGGTCATGTGCTCTCCCTGAAATGGAGCGGTGGCGCCGTTCGGCGACCCGCGCGGAAGCTCTGCGTAATCAATGACTACTATCCGTGACCATCGCGGGGAGGGGAATGCCCGGAACGTGTCCCTCCGCGTGTCGTGGGTTGACCGCCGCGCTTCTGCGTCAGGACGCAGCGGCCGGTGCGGCCGGCGGCGCGCTCACCGGCAGGTGGTTCAGGCGTCCCGGTACAGGTCCCGGACCTCGGCCAGTTGCCGGAAGCCGGCCGAGGCGTAGGTGGCGACGGCGCCGACATTGCAGCTCGGAGTGCAGACGAGCGCGCTCGACGAGCCCAGCTCCCGGAGTGCGGCCGCCGCGGCGAGGGTGATCGCCTCGCCGTGGCCCCGGCGGCGATGGTCGCGGTGCACGCCCATCGGTTCGAGCAACCCGGGCCTGCCCGGACCGGCCGACCACACCGTCACCGCCGCCACCGCGTCGCCCCGCTCGTCGAGCGCGAGCAGACACCGGGCGTCCGCGTACGGCGGTCCGGCCGCCATCGCGTGCCAGCGCTCGTCCGTGAACGTCGATCCGTCGAACGCCGCCCGAACCACGGCGGCGAACACCTGCGCCTGTTCCGGCCCGACCACCTCGATCCGCACGCCCGGATCCTGCACCGGCTCCGTGAGGTCGCGGCGCAGCGGCGTCCACGGCTCATCGACGGTCCAGCCGTGCTCGCAGAGCAGGTCCTGGACCAGTGCGCCCGCCGGCGCCTCGATGTTCACCTTGCCGTCGGGCAGCACGCCGCGCTCCGGCTCGGCCACGTCTTTCACCAACCGCCGCGCCAGCTCCTCGTCCCGCCGAGCGTCCGGTGCGATCGTCAGCCGCAACAGCCCGGGGCCGTCCAGCAGCCCGACGGCGAGAATCCGTCCGCCCCGGCTCCAGGTCCTGACCGCCGCGGCCGTCGCTTCGGCGCCCGACCGCCAGAACCAGCCCAGGTCCCCCGGATGCAGCTGCATCGGCGCCCCGTCGCTCTGCCACTCCCGCAGCACACCCACGGCCGCGCTCAGCCCGTCGACTCCCGGTTCGCCCAACGCGATCGCCATACCGCCGATCACACACCACCGCACCGCGTGTCCGCACCCGGTTTCCGGCCGGCCGGCGTGGAGCGGCGTGGAGGACTCGGGAAGGCGGTCGATGAGCGAAGCGACTCGGCCTGGGCGTCCACGGTGGCCGCAGCGCCCGGTACGGCCCTTAGCCTGGAGGAATGGGCGGTGACGTGGTCACGGTGTTCCTCTGCGGGGATGTGATGCTCGGTCGCGGCGTCGACCAGATCCTGCCGCACCCGGGCGACCCCGCACTGCGGGAGGGGTATGCCCGAGACGCCCGCGACTACCTCGCGCTGGCCGAGGCGGTGAACGGCCCCATCCCCCGTCCGGTCGACTTCTCCTGGCCGTGGGGGGAGGCGCTGGGGGTGCTCGACGAGGCCGCACCCGCCGCGCGCGTGATCAATCTGGAGACCAGTGTCACGCGCAGCGACGCCTTCGCCCCCGGCAAGGAAGTCCACTACCGGATGAACCCCGCGAACCTCCCCTGCCTGACCGCCGCCCGCCCCGACGTCTGCGTACTGGCCAACAACCACGTCCTGGACTTCGACCGCAGCGGACTGCGGGAGACGCTCGACACGCTGACGGGCGGCGGGCTGCGGACGGCGGGGGCGGGCATGGACGCCGACGCGGCCCGGCGGCCGGCCGTCGTCCCCGTCGAGGCGGGCCGGCGCGTCCTGGTCTTCTCCTTCGGCCTGCCCTCCAGTGGCATCCCCCCGACCTGGGCCGCGGGCGAGGACCGGAGCGGGGTCGCGTTCGTGGCCGGGCCGTCCCAGGCCGCCGCCCGGGAGTGGGCCGTCCGCGTCCAGCAGGCGAAGCGGCCGGGGGACATCGTGGTGGCCTCGGTCCACTGGGGTCCCAACTGGAGCTATGGCGTCTCGCGCGCCGAGACCGCCTTCGCGCACACCCTCCTCGACGGCGGCGTGGACATCGTGCACGGGCACTCCGCGCACCACCCCCGCGGCCTGGAGGTGTATCGGGGGAGGCTCCTGATCCACGGGTGCGGCGATTTCATCGACGACTACGAGGGCATCACCGGCTACGAGCACTATCGGGACGATCTGCGGCTGCTCTACCTCGTGTCGGTGGAGCCGGACACCGGCCGCCTCCAGGACGTACGGATCACTCCGCTGCAGGCCCACCGGATGAGGCTGCGGCACATCTCCTACGAGGACTCCCGCTGGCTGCAAAGGCTCCTCGGCCGGATCGCCACCGGCTTCCAGGCGTGCGCCGCCTCCGAACCCGGGGGCACGCTGACGCTGCGGCCCGCCTGAGGCACACGCCCCCGGGGTGCTCCCTGTCGGCTGGGACGGGCGGTCAGATGTGCAGGGTCAGGGGCGGATGCGTGCCGTTGAGAAAGTGATCACCGATGTCCCGGAGGCGGTGGGTGGGGGAGCCCTGCGCCGTCAGGACGCGCGCATTGCGCCAGAACCTGTCGAACCCGGGGCCGTCTGCCGGGGCGTCGGCGCCATCGGTGAGTTCCAGGATCCGGGTGGTGATGTGCATGGCGGACCGGCTGGTGACCGCCTCCGCCGCGGCGACCAGGACGGCGATGTCGGCGCGCTCCTCGACACCGAGCTCGCGGCCCGCTGCGAGGCCCCTCGCCAGGGCCTCCGTCGCGGGTTCCACCACCGCCGCGGCGGTGTGCGCGGCGGCGACCAACTCCCCGTAGGCGAGCAGGAGATACGGGTCACCATCCGGGAGCCGCTCGTACGGACCGCTGTCGGGGCCCGAGGGCGGCCAGGTGCGCGGCGCGGCGCGACTGAAGTCCCGCGCCTCGGCCAGCGCTCCTTCGGCGATCCCCAGGCCGACGTGCACGAGGGCGAGCCGGAGCGCCAGCGGGGCGAGCGCGGCGAAGGGGGAGACGTCGTGCTCGTCGTGCGGGACGGCGCCCAGCACCTGGTCCGGGGACGACACCGGGACGCCTTCGAAGCCGATGCTGCCCGCCCCGGTGAGCCGCTGCCCCAGACGGTCGTGCGACGGATCGGCCGTCACACCGGGGTGTGCCGGGTCCACGAGCACCATCAGCGATTCACCGGTCTCGGTGCACACCGCGCCGAGCACCAGCCGGTCGGCCACGGCGACACCCGCGGCGAACGCCCGGCGGCCGTTGAGGAGATATCCGCCGGACGTCGGTGTCAGCGTCAGATCCGGGCCGGTCTCCGTCCCCGTGTCCGCCTCCGTCCCCGGAATGCCGGTGTCCCCGCCCCAGAGCCACTGCTCCTCGGCCGCCCGGTGTTCGAGTGCGGCGGCCCGCTCCGGGGTGCCGAAGAACCGGGCGCTCCACGACAGGGCGTAGTGCCGGCCGAGGAGCTCGCCGATGGAGCTGTCGGCCGCCGCGATCTCACGGATGACCGCGCAGGCGGTCCGCAGGTCGGCGCCCCCTTGCGCCGGGCCGGGCGGCATCAGCAGGGCCGGCAGACCGGCTTCGCGCACCCGTTGGAGCTCGTCGAACGGCGGCTTGCCCGCGCGGTCGCGGAGGAGCGCGTCGACGGCGAGATCGTCCGCCACCTCACGGGCGACCAGCGGCCATATGCCCGCCTCCGAAGGCTCGTTGGCCGGCGGGGCGACGGGACACGCTGCGGACCTCTTCGACATGACGCCGTGCACCGTCCCCTCTCGGATCCAGTTTCCCTAGTTTTCCCACTGGATTGATAGGGAAAGAATGCGTCCGGACTCCGGGCGCAGCAAGGGCCGTTCAAGGGGTGGACAGCGAGGTCTTGCAATCCGGACATCGCGTAGGGCGTCGCCGGTGGGGGAGAAGCCCCTGGAAGGCAGTGGGGGAGGCTCCCCGGGGAGGCCGGTGGCTCCTAGGGGTTCGTCCAGGAGTCGGGGTCCTCGGCCAGCGCGGAGACCGGGCCGGGCAGTTCGGCCGCCGCGACATCGGCGAGCGACACCTCGTCCAGGATCTGGCGGACGTTGGCGCGCAGCGCGATCCACAGCGGCAGCAGCGACTCGGCCGGGCCGGTGTAGGACAACTCCGGCGGGCGGACCCCGCGTACGGACACCAGGGGGCCGTCCACGACACGGATCACGTCCGCGATGCTGATGGCCTCCGCGGAACGGGCCAGCCGATAGCCCCCGTTGCCGCCGCGCTGGCTGAGGACCAGTCCGCCCCGGCGCATGTCGTTGAGGATGCCTTCGAGGAACTTGTGCGGAATGTCCTGGGCGTCGGCGATCGCCTCCGCCTTGAGCGGTCCCGCGTCCCGGGCGTCAGCGAGTTGCAGCGCGGCGCGCACCGCATAGTCCGCTCTGGCTGAAATCCGCATGCCTGCATTATTCCGCAGCGGCGGTGCGGGCTCTCGCCCCGGCCGCCTCCGGCCGCCTCCGGCCGTCGTCCTGGCCGCGGCCCCTTGACGTGGCTCGACGGCGGCTCGACACTCGGGGCGGGAACCCTAGTGAACGGGTGGGAAATCATGGGGCGTGCAGGGGCGGCAGCTGACCGCGCAGTCCGCGCCTTTCGGCCGCTTCCCCCGCTGACCTCACGCCGGCACATCGATCTCCTGCGCGTCTGCAGCGCGGCCGAACCCCTTCGCTGAGGCGGCCGCTCCGCGCCGCCCCTGGTTCCCCGCCGCACCCCCTCCGCAGCCGGGCCCGCGCCGACGGCGCGTCCGCCCGCCGCCCGAGGCGCATCCGCCCGTACGCCCCGTACCTCCGCCGGTCCGCGCGCCCTCGTGCGTCCGCGTACCGGCCCCGGACCCCAGGGAGCCGCATGTCCGCCACGTCTGCCGTGCCCGCCGCAACCCCAGACTCCGCCACATCCCGGCGCTCCGCCGCCTCCCCGGACGCCGTGCCGCCCCTGCGCGGCAGGATCGGCCGCGATGCGCGCAGCGGCCACTACGCCGTGCCGCACCGCTACCGCCTGCACCTGACTCCGTCCTGTCCGCACTGTCTGAGCATCGCCATCACCCACAGCCTGCTGGATCTCGGCGACACCCTCCCGGTGACGCTGCTGCCCGCCGTCCCCGACGCTCCGGACGGCGGTTACGCCACGCTGCGCCCGCTGTACGAGGCCAGCTCGCACCAGCACCCCGGACCGGCCGCGGCGCCGGTGCTCAGCGACGGCTGGACGGGGCGGATCGTCAGCACGCACACCCCCGACATCCTGCGGGACCTGTCCGAACGGTTCGGCACCCAGGGGCCCGTGCTCCATCCGTCCGAGGCCGGCCCCGACATCGAGGCGATCGGCCGGCTCTGCGCGCAGGACGTCAACGAGGCCGCACAGCGCGCCGGCCGGGTCGGTGTCGGCGGCCCGGCCTACGGAGTCGCGCTGGCGACCCTGCTGCGGGCGCTGGACTCGCTGGAGCAGCTGCTGGCCGGACGGGAGTATGTACTGGGGGGCGAACTCACCGCAGCCGACGTCCAGTTGTGGGTGACGCTGGTGCAGCTCGACACCGTGCACCGCTGGCATCTGGACGCCGCGGCGGTACACCGCATCGCCGGCCACCGCCGGCTGTGGTCGTATGCGCGCCGACTGGCGGCCCTGCCCGCCTTCGGCTCCCACCTCGACCTGGACGGCATCGCCCGCCGGCACCATGCGCACTGCCAGGGGCGGGAGGCCGCCGGTGCGGCGGTGCAGATCCTGGACTGGACGGCGGCGCATACCCCCGGGCGGGGCGCGCCCTGCGCCCGCTGACGGCCGCGGGCGCGGACGGCTGCCGGCGGAAAATGGCGTGATGATGGCTGTTCGATAGAATGATGCCATGCAGTCGTCGCAGCAACCGCCGCAGCCGTCCGTCCACCGCGTCGTCGTGCTGGCCCTCGACGGTGTGTACCCGTTCGAGCTGGGCATAGCGAACCGCGTCTTCGGCGAGGCGAAGCACCTGTACGAGGTCGTCACCTGCACCGTCGACGGCCTGCCGGTGCGGACCGGCGCGGACTTCTCGGTCACCCCCGATCATGGGCCCGAGGCCCTGGAGAGCGCCGACACGGTCGTCGTCCCGCCCTATGACCACAGCCTGCTCTCCGACCGGCTCACGCCGGCCATGGCCGCCGCCATGGCCCGTATCCGCCCCGGTACCCGGCTGGTGTCGATCTGCACGGGCGCGTTCCTGTTCGGGGCGGCCGGCCTGCTCGACGGGCGCACCGCCACCACCCACTGGGTGCTCGCGGACACCTTCCGCCGGCTCTTCCCGCACGTCACCCTCGATCCCGACGTGCTGTTCATCGACGACGGGGACATCTTCACCTCGGCCGGAGCCGTCTCGGGGGTGGACCTCTGCCTCCACCTCGTCCGCAAGGACCACGGCAGCGAGCTGGCCAACCACATCGCGCGCCGCTGCGTCATACCCCCCTGGCGGGACGGCGGCCAGGCCCAGTACATCGAGCAGCCGATGCCCGAGCCGGGCGCGACCGGCACCGCCGCCACCCGCGAGTGGGCCCTGGAGCGCCTCGACCAGCCCCTCACCCTCGCCGACCTCGCGGCGCACGCCGAGATGAGCCCGCGTACCTTCGCCCGCCGCTTCACCGAGGAAGCCGGCACCAGTCCGGGCCGCTGGGTGATCCAGCAGCGCGTCCATCAGGCCCGCCGGCTGCTGGAGACCACCGATCTGTCCGTCGAGCGGATCGCCCACGAAGTCGGCTTCGGCGGCGCCATCTCGCTCCGTCAGCATCTGCACTCGGTGATCGGCGTCTCCCCGCTGGCCTACCGGCGGTCGTTCCAGGCGACCAGTGGCGTCTGAGCGGCAGGTGAGCGCGGCGCGGATGTGGCGCGATCCCCGCATGGCACGATCCCATCGAATGCTGGCCATCTTGCCATTGTCGCGTGACGCCGGCGCCGCCAGTCTGGGGATATGACCGACTCGACGGCGCACCGCGCCACCTCTCCCACCATGCGTGCCATCAGCCAGAACGCCCACGGCGGCCCCGAAGTCCTCACCGAGGTCGAACTTCCGCGACCCACCCCGGGCGTCGGCGAGGTCCTCATCGCCGTCCACGCGGCCGGCGTCAACCCCACCGACTGGAAGCACCGCGCGGGCGGCCTGTTCCTGGGGTCGCCGCCGTACGTCCTCGGCTGGGACGTCTCCGGCGTCGTCGAGGCCGTCGGCCTCGGTGTCACCCTCTTCAAGCCGGGTGACGAGGTCTTCGGCATGCTGCCCTACCCCTACGGTGTCGGCTCGCACGCCGAGTACGTCACCGGCCCCGCGCGGGCCTTCGTCCGCAAGCCCTCCGCCATCGGCCACATCGAAGCGGGCGCCATCCCGCTCGCCGCCCTCACGGCCCATCAGGCGCTGGTCGACCTCGCGGACATCCGGCCCGGGCAGCGGGTGCTGATCCATGCGGCCGCCGGCGGCGTCGGCCATCTCGCCGTACAGATCGCCAAGGCCCGGGGCGCCCATGTCATCGGGACGGCCAGCGCCGCCAAGCACGACCTGCTGCGGGAGCTGGGCGCGGACGAGCTGATCGATTACCGCACCGCCGACTTCGCCGAGGTCGTCAGCGATGTCGACGTCGTCCTGGACACCCTCGCCGGCGACATCCGCACCCGATCCCTCGACGTGCTGCGCCCGGGCGGCATCGTCGTCTCGATCGTGGGCCCCCCGACGGAGGACGAGGCCAAGAAGGCGGCCGAGTTGGGCGTCCGGTTGGAGATGATGATCGTCGAGGCCGACCAGGCCGGCATGCGGGCGGTCGCCGACCTCGTCGAGGCCGGGTCGCTGCGCGTCCATGTCGACGCGGCGCTGCCGCTCTCGGAAGCCGCCAAGGCGCATGCGCTGGGCGAGACGAACCGCACCACCGGCAAGCTCGTCCTCACCGTGCGGTGATCCCCCGCCGCACCGGCTGACGCTCCGTGGGCCCGGCCTCCCGTCCCCCGGCACCAGGTGGAGAACCCGACATCCGCGTGGTGGGTGGTGGCGGAGTGATTCGCCCGGAATGGCCGAATTCTCGGTTGGTCGGGCTCTCGGAGCACGTGCAGGATGCAGATGCGGAAGGCGGCCGCGGTCTCCGTGCGCGGCCGTGTCATCGACAGGGGGAATGCTCCATGCGTCAGGTCCGTAGCACGATCAGGAAGACGGTGGCGGCGGCCGCCGCACTCGCCGGCGGCGCGCTGTTGACGCTCGGTGCGAGCGCGCCCGCCGCGCACGCGGCCGGCCCGGCGGGGGAGTACCAGGGATGCCCGTCCGGGTATGTGTGCCTCTACCCGAACGCCGGGTGGAACGGCGGCCACCCCACCTACAAGTGGTACACCTACGGCGCCCACAACATCAGCAACCAGTTCGGCGTCAAGAGGTTCTTCAACAACCAGACCGGCGGCGCCATCGCCCGTAACTGCACCGGCTCCAACGGCACCGGCTGCCAGGGCATCCAACGCGCCGGTACGTACGCCGACTACGACTACACCCCGTACAACTCCGTTCTGCTCGCGGCCCGCTGACCTCCCCGTCCGCGGCGTCGCCGGGCGCCGTCATCGAGGGCCGGGGCCGGTCCTCGATGACGGCGCCATGGCCGAACCGCCTACCGTCTGCTGCCGCCCTGACGGCCCGGCCTCACCTCAGGTGCCGGCCGAAGAACCGGTCCCCGTCCTCCACCTCGAACCACGGGGTACCGGTGTGCCCGCCCAGATTGGCGTGCAGCGTCTTCTCCTTGCTGCCGAAGGCGTCGAACAGGTCCAGGGCCCGCTGCCGGGGGTTCCCTTCGTCGTCCCACTGCAGCAGGAACAGCAGCGGAATGCCGACCTGCCGGGCCTCCTCGCGCTGGGCGCGGGGCACGTAACCCCCGGCGAAGAGACCGGCGGCCGCGATGCGCGGCTCGACCACCGCCAGCCGGATGCCGACGGCGGTCCACCCCGAGTACCCGACCGGGCCGCCGATCTCGGGCAGCGAAAGGAGGGCGTCCAGGGTGGTCCGCCATTCCGGGACCGCGTTTTCGACCAGCGGGGAGATGAAGGACTCGAAGATCTCGTCGACCGGCTCGCCGGCCTGCATCGCCCGGCGGAGGTCGGCGCGGGCCTGCTCGTCGGCGGCGGAACGGGGCCGGTCACCGCACCCGGCGGCGTCGATGGTGGCCACCGCGTAGCCGGATGCCGCGGAGTGCCGGGCCCGGGCCACCAGCCGGGGGTCCCGCTTGGGCAGGCTGTTGTTGTGCGCCATCAGGATCAGCGGGGCCGGTGCGGCGGATTCAGGCGTCCACAGGGTGCCGGGGATCTCGCCGAGGGTGAATTCGCGCTCCAGGACCCCGTCGTCGAGGAGTTGTTCGGAAGTGAATTGCATGGTCGTGCCTTTCGGGAGTGCTCACAGCGGCGCTCCCGGACGACCTATCGCCCGGCCGTGACCCCAGAGGGGAGCACCCATGTCGATACTGCGTTCACGGGTACCACCTCCTCGTTCTCTCGCACGGCCTCCGGAAGATTAGCAAGGTCGCCATGGTCTGCCCAACGGGTTTTTGCGGAGGCTCCATGGCCGGACGTTCGCCTCACCACCCAAGGCACGGTCCAAGCCCTGACAAGCGAATCGGCGCGCACGACCCGCCGAGAGCGGCACGGCTCCCTCCGTCACCCCAACGCAGGAACTCCGGGTAAATGGGGAGGTCGCAGGCGAGTCCGGCACGGTGCCCTGCTTAACATCACCGGCATCCCCGGGATATGCAGCCGGGCACCTCGCCACGAACAAGGTCTTTCCGTCAGGAGGCGGCATGAGTGCGGAATCGGGCTCGGCGCAGACACTCGTCATCGAGCCGATCGGGGGCGCGGGCCAGCACGCCGGCCGCCGTGCCACCTTCGCCCAGCCGCTGACGGCCCGGCTCGTCGACCGGGGCTCCCGCAGGCCGGTGCGCCACGCCGAGGTGACGTTCGCCTGGGTGGCCACGAGCGAGCAGGCCCTCTTCGAGGGGGACCGGCAGACCATCACGGTACGGACGGACGACGACGGCTATGCGCGGACGTCGCCGCTCGTGGCCGGGGATTCCGACGGCGTCGCGGTCTTCACCGTCACCGCCGCCGGTGCGGCCCCCGAGCAGGTCGAGGTCACGGTCGACCTGTGACGACCCCCGCCGGCCCGGGTGCGGGCCGGCGGGGGCGTGGCGGCCGGTGCGGACTCAGTGCCGCTTGACGACGCGCTGGATGGCGTTCTTGCTCCCGTGCGCGGCACCATCGACGAAATTGCTGCTGGTGGTGGACCCGTTGGTGTTGGTGACGTTGCCGCTGTCGTTCGGATTGCCGCGGCTGTGGACGTTTCCGCCGTGCACGGTGTTTCCGCTGTGCACCGGTCCGTTCAGACAGGGGCGGGAGTCCCTGGCGGGGATGTGGTAGTTGATGTTGCCGAGCCGGTTGTTGCACGCCACGCCCTGAGGCGCACCCGTAAGGGAGACGAGGTCGGCGCCCAACGCGGTGTCCAGCAGATCCGGAATGGGCTGGGCCCGGGCGATTCCCGCGCTCAGCAGAACGAGGCCGCAGGCCCCGGCGATACTTCCCGCCCGCACAACGCTTCTCACGATGCTCCTTGCCGTTTCCTCTTGTGATGCCGGAGGTATCGTCCTGCCGCTGACAGCCCGTCACGTCGGCAACCCGCTGGAGTCGAAACGCTTGTCGGTCACAATCAGCCGGGTGGCGCAAGGAAATCCCGCGGCCGTCCCGTCGTGCGCGCCGGGGCACCGCTTCGTATTTCACTCCTACGGCCCCCTGCCCACGCGCCACGGCTCGCCGGGGGAGCGGCCATTATGGCGGAGAGGGTTTTCCGCGGCGGAGTTCCTGAAGGTGGAAGGGGCGTAGGTGACGGAGGTAAAGGAGGTCGAACGGGCGGCACCGGCAAAGGACCGGTCGAAGCCGGGCCGGGTCGTACTGGGGTGGCTCACGACGACCGATCACAAGGTCATCGGCAACCTCTACATGGTCACCGCATTCGGATTCTTCCTCCTGGCCGGGGTGCTGGCCATGCTGATGCGGGCCGAACTCGCCGCCCCCGGAATGCAGTTGGTCTCCCACGAGCAGTACAACCAGCTGTTCACCATTCACGGCACGATCATGATGCTGCTCTTCGCCACTCCCATGTTCGCGGGCTTCGCCAACGCGGTGATGCCGCTTCAGATCGGTTCGCCGGACGTCGCCTTCCCACGGCTGAACGCCTTTACCTACTGGCTCTTTCTGCTCGGCGGCCTCATGGTGGTGTCGGGCTTCATCGTTCCCGGCGGGGCCGCGTCATTCGGCTGGTTCGCCTACGCGCCCCTGAACGGCCCGGTGTTCTCGCCCGGACCGGGCGGGGATCTATGGATCATGGGGCTCGTCGTGGCCGGTCTGAGCACGATCCTGGGCGCGGTGAACTTCATCGCCACGATCGTGTGCCTGCGCGCCCCCGGCATGACGATGTTCCGGATGCCGATCTTCAGCTGGAACGTGCTCTTCACGTCCGTCCTGGCGCTGCTGGCGTTCCCGGTGCTGGCGGCCACCCTCCTGGTGCTGGAGGCGGACCGGAAGTTCGGTGCGCATGTCTTCGATGCCGCGAACGGGGGCGCCATCCTGTGGCAGCACCTGTTCTGGTTCTTCGGCCACCCGGAGGTCTATATCGTCGCGCTGCCGTTCTTCGGCGTGATCTCCGAGATCATCCCGGTGTTCAGTCGCAAACCGATCTTCGGCTATGTCGGGATGGTCGGTGCCACGATCGCCATCACCATGCTGTCCGCCTCGGTATGGGCCCATCACATGTTCGCGACCGGGGCGGTGCTGCTGCCGTTCTTCGCCGTACTGTCCTTCCTGATCGCGGTGCCGACCGGTGTGAAGTTCTTCAACTGGATCGGCACCATGTGGCACGGGAGCCTGTCCTTCGAGACCCCGATGCTGTGGAGCATCGGATTCCTTGTCTCCTTTCTGCTCGGTGGGCTCAGCGGTGTGCTGATCGCGTCCCCGCCGCTGGACTTCCAGGTCACCGACAGCTACTTCATCGTGGCGCATCTGCATTACGTGCTGTTCGGCACGGTCGTCTTCGCGATGTTCGGCGGATTCTATTTCTGGTGGCCCAAATGGACCGGGAAGATGCTGAACGAGCGGCTCGGGAAGGTCCACTTCTGGATTCTGTTCCTCGGTTTTCAGGGCACGTTCCTGGTGCAGCACTGGCTGGGTGAGATGGGGATGCCCCGCCGGTACGCGGACTACCTGGCCGCCGACGGCTTCACCGTCCTCAACGCGATCTCCTCGGCCAGCTCCTTCCTGCTCGGTGCTTCCACGCTGCCGTTCCTGTACAACGTCTGGCACACCGCCCGCTACGCACCGCGGGTCCGCGTGGACGACCCCTGGGGCTTCGGCAGATCGCTGGAGTGGGCCACCTCCTGCCCGCCGCCCCGTCACAACTTCCATACGCTGCCGCGGGTCCGCTCCGATTCGCCGGCCTTCGATCTGCACCACCCGGAAGTCGGCGAGCGCCTGCCGGTTCCTGCCGCCGGCGACCGGCCGTCGGTCGACCGGGAGTCCCACCGTCCCCCCGACACCCCGGCCGGGTGAGCGACGATGAAGATCGAAACATGTCTCTTCGCCGGCGTCACGCTGTTCTTCTTCGTGACGGCGATCGGCTATACCTGGTGGTCGGACGCCGAACCGGCCGGCTCGACCGCGCTCACCGTGTCCTTCCTCATGAGCGCCCTGGTGTTCGTCTTCCTCTACGTGCAGCAGCGCAAGCACGGCTCCCGCCCCGAAGACCACAAGGACGCCGAGATCCAGCAGCGGTCCGGCCCGGTGAACTTCTTCCCGCCGCGCAGCATCTGCCCCGTGATGACCGCCGTCGGATACGCCGTGGCCGCGCTGGGCGTGGTCTACGGGGTGTGGCTGCTCCTGATCGGCCTGGGCCTCCTGGCCGGCGGCGTCTTCGGTTTCCTCTTCGAGTACGGGGACCGCGAACCCTGACGCTCCTTCAGGAGGCGCGAGAACCGACGCCCCTACGGGCTCGCAGGCCCTTGGGCGCCATCGGCTCCCGGCCCGCCGGGAACCGCCGCGGCCTGCTGCTTCTGCTGCCGAACCGGCGGCAGGGCGACCTGGTCGCGGTAGTACCAACGGCTCAGCGCGAGGCGCAGCTGTTGCCGCCGGGGAAGGGTCTCGGCGAATTCTGCGGGTGGCGCCTCCAGCGCCCGCGGTGCCTGCCGCGCCAGGATCGTGTAGCGCTGCGCGGCGGGCAGCGGCCGGTGCTCCTCGTGGAGACCGCCGTAGACGGACTGGTGCACCTGCCCGGTCTCCTCGCCCTCGGCCAGCCGCTCCCGATCGCGGTGCTGCAGTGCCAGACACAGCCATTTGGTCACCAGGAACCCGAGCAGCGGGACGACCACCACCGCCGCGCGCAGCACCCATGTCAGGGCGTTGATCGACAGGCCGAAGACGAAGGCGATGACATCGTTCCCGCCGGCCAATTGGAGCACCGCGTAGAAGCAGATCGCCGCGACCCCGAGAGCGGTACGGGTGTGCTGCTCGCGGGGGCGGTCGCACACATGCAGTTCACCGCGGTCGGCGGTCACCCACCGTTCGAAGAACGGGTAGGCGTACAGCACGCCGAAGAGCACTCCGGGAAGGGCCACCGCGGGGATGAAGACGTTCCACATGACGGTGTGCCCCCACAGGTTGCTCTCCCAGGGAGGCATCAACCGCAGCGCGCCTTCGAGGAATCCCACGTACCAGTCGGGTTGTGCGTTGGTGGACACCTGGTCCGCCTGGAAGGGGCCGTAGTCCCAGACCGGATTGATCTGGCCGACCGCCCCGAGGACGGCGAAGACCGCCGACAGGATGAGGAGGAGCCCGGTGGACTTCGTGAGCCACAGCGGGAACATGGGCTGGCCGATCACATTCGTGTTGGTTCTCGCCGGGCCGCGCCACTGTGTGTGCTTGAGATACACCACAAGAATCAGATGGACCGTCACGAGCCCGATGAGGAGGCCGGGTACGAGGAGAATGTGAAGGGTGTACAGGCGCGGAATGATGTCGTTTCCGGGGAACTCGCCGCCGAAGGAGAAGAAGGAGAGATAGGTTCCCACGACGGGAATGGAGCCCATGATGGTGTCCGCGGTGCGCAGGCCGGTGCCGGAGAGCAGATCGTCCGGCAGGGAATATCCGCAGAATCCCTCCAGCAGGGCCAGCAGAAAGAGCGTCACGCCGATCAGCCAGTTGCCCTCGCGGGGCCGGCGGAAGGCGCCGGTGAAGAAGATCCGCAGCATATGCACGCCGATACTGGCCAGGAACGTGAGGGCCGCCCAGTGGTGCACCTGGCGGATGAGCAGTCCGCCGCGCACATCGAAGCTGATGCGGAGGGTGGAGGCGTACGCCTGGGTCATCCGCGTGCCGTGCAAGGGGCGGTAGGAGCCGTGGTAGGTGATCTCGGCCATGCTCGGGTCGAAGAAGAACGTCAGGAAGACGCCGGTGAGCACCAGCACCAAAAGGCTGTAGAGCGCCAGCTCGCCGAGCAGAAAGGCCCAGTGGTCCGGAAACGCCTTGCGCAGGAGTTTGCCCGCCGATGCCGCCGGCAGCCGCTCGTCGAGGCGGCGGAAGCTGTGCTCGGCCGCGCCTTGCAGCCTGCGTCCGAGCCGTTCCGTGCAATTCCGGAAGACCATGCACCGCGCTCCTCACGCGTCGACTGGCCGCTACCGGTTCCCTTCACCGGATGGTGCCAGTCCGTAATGTACTGAGAATTGCACGGGGAGCACGGCAGGACCGACCGCCAGTCGTCGGCAGGTGTTTTCCGGTGGTGAATTCGGTGGTCCGGTGCGGGAGTCGGCGGGCCGCGGCGGAAATCGGCTATCCGCATGTGCCGTGGGACGGTTCCCAGACCGAGCAGTCGTGGGCGAAGAGCACACGGCGCGGGTCGAACGCGGTGAGCCGGTCCAGCCAGGGCCGATAGGGGGGAAGCGGCTGCTCCTCGCCCTCCAGCGCGGCGTGGCGGGCCAGCTGGTCGGCGGCGAACTCGGACGCGAAGTCGTGGGCCTGCCCGGCCAGGACCACGGAGCCGTCGTTTCGACGGACCACCAGCGACTGGTGGCCCGCCGTGTGTCCGGGCGTGGGGATGATCCAGACCCCGGGCCGGATCTCGGCCTCACCGGCGAGTTCCTCATACCTCGCGCCGGGGAAGTCGACGAGTCCGTCGATGGTGTAGCCACCCCGGCGGGCGGCCGCCAGCTCCGCCTCCTGCACCAGGATCGGCACCCCACCCAGCAGGGGGTTGCCTCCGCAGTGGTCGAAGTGGAGGTGGCAGTTGACGACCAGGGAGATATCCGCGAGGGCGACTCCGGCGGCCGAGAGGGCGTCCGGCAGGGCGCGGCGCCGGGGCCGGTAGTGCGCGTCGGTTTCGGGGGATCCGCCGCCGATGCCGGTGTCGAAGAGGATCAGCCCCTGATCGTGCCGTACGAGGTAGCCGAGCACGGGCTCGACCCGCGGGTACGAGCCGCCGGCCTCCGATGCCGGTCGGATGAAGTAGCCCAGGTTGAGCCGGCGTACCGGCGTGTTCGTCCCCATGCGTGTGATCCTTCCACGGCCGTGCTCAGCCGAGACCGGGGATCTGGGAGATCAGCAGGTCGATGAGCTTGATGCCGACGAACGGGGCGATCAGGCCGCCGAGTCCGTAGCGGGTGAGGTTGCGGCGCAGCAGGTCGTGCGCGGAGGCCGGGGTGTAGCGGACGCCGCGCAGGGCGAGCGGGATCAGGGCGATGATGATGAGCGCGTTGAAGATGATCGCGGAGGTGATGGCCGAGGTCGGGCTGTGCAGGCCCATGATGTTCAGGGCCGACAGGCCCGGGTAGGCGCCGGCGAACATCGCCGGGATGATCGCGAAGTACTTGGCGACGTCGTTGGTGATCGAGAAGGTGGTCAGCGCACCCCGGGTGATCAGCAGCTGCTTGCCGATCTCGACGATCTCGATGAGCTTGGTCGGGTTGGAGTCCAGGTCCACCATGTTCCCGGCCTCCTTGGCGGCCGAGGTCCCGGTGTTCATGGCCACACCGACGTCCGCCTGGGCCAGCGCGGGTGCGTCGTTGGTGCCGTCACCGGTCATCGCGACCAGCTTGCCGCCCTCCTGCTCCTGGGCGATCAGGGCGAGCTTGTCCTCGGGGGTGGCCTCGGCGAGGTAGTCGTCGACGCCCGCCTCCTGGGCGATGGCCCTGGCCGTCAGCGGGTTGTCACCCGTGATCATGACCGTCCGGATGCCCATCCGGCGCAGCTCGGCGAAGCGGTCGCGGATACCGTCCTTGACGATGTCCTTGAGGTGGATGACGCCGAGCACCCGCGCCCCGTACCGGTCGTGCACCGCGACCACCAGGGGAGTGCCGCCGGACGCCGCGATCGCGTCGGTGAACATCCGCGCCTCGGACGGCACTTGGCCGCCGAGACCGGTCACCCACGCGACAACCTGAGCCGCCGCGCCCTTGCGGATCCGGCAACCGGACCCGTCGGCCCAGCGCAGATCGACGCCGCTCATCCGGGTCTGCGCACTGAAGTCGACGTACGCGGCGTGCTGCAGCTCCCCTTCGGCCGGCGTCCGCAGCTCGTACCTCTCCTTCGCGAGGACGACGACGGAGCGGCCCTCGGGCGTCTCGTCGGCGAGTGAGGAGAGCTGGGCGGCGTCCGCGAGCCGGAGTTCGTCGATGCCGGGCAGCGGGACGAAGGCGACCGCCTCGCGGTTGCCGAGGGTGATGGTGCCGGTCTTGTCGAGCAGCAGGGTGTTGATGTCGCCGGCGGCCTCGACCGCGCGGCCCGACATGGCCAGGACGTTGCGCTGGACGAGCCGGTCCATACCGGCGATGCCGATCGCGGAGAGCAGCGCGCCGATCGTCGTCGGGATCAGGGTGACGAGCAGCGCGACGAGCACCGCGGTCTGCTGGGCGGCGCCGGCGTAGGAGGCCATCGGCTGCACCGTGACGACGACGAGGACGAAGACGATGGTGAGCGCGGCGAGCAGGATGTGCAGCGCGATCTCGTTCGGGGTGCGCTGCCGGGTCGCGCCCTCGACCAGGGCGATCATCCGGTCCAGGAAGGACTGCCCGGGGCGGGAGGTGACGCGGACGACCAGCCGGTCGGACAGGACGGTGGTGCCGCCGGTGACGCCGGAACGGTCGCCTCCGGACTCGCGGATGACGGGTGCCGATTCGCCGGTGACCGCCGATTCGTCGACCGCGGCCACACCGTCGACCACCTCGCCGTCCGCCGGGATCACCTCGCCCGCCTCGACCACCACGAAGTCGAAGGGCTGCAGATCGGCGGCGGCGACCGGTTCGGTCACGGCGCCCCGCAGATCGATGCCGACCCGCCAGTTGTCCCGCAGCCGCCGGGCGGAGAGGTCCGTGCGCGCCCTGCGCAGCGACGCGGCCTGCGCCCTGCCGCGGCCCTCGGCGACCGCCTCGGCAAGCTGCGCGAAGAGGACGGTCAGCCAGAGCCAGCCGCTGATGACCCAGGTGAAGACGGACGGGGCGATCAGCGCGGAGAGCGAGGTCAGGACGGAGCCGCAGGCCACCACGAACAGGACGGGGTTGGTGGCCAGCGCCCGCGGGTGCATCTTGCGCAGCGCCTCGGGCAGGGCCGTCAGCAGCACTTTGGGGTCGAGGAGTCCGCCCGGCTCCCGACGTCGCCGCCGGCGGCCGCCCCGCGCCGGGGCGCCGTGCGGGGGGAGGGCGGCCGTCCCGTCGGCCTCGGAGGTCGGCGTGTTCGGGGCGTGGGGTGGGGCCAGAGCCATGGGAAGACTTTCTGGGAGCGCGGCCTCCTGCCTGGGCGGGCGGCCGGACGGCCGGGGGACGGTGGCCGAGGACGGCGGCCGGTGGGCGGAGCGAGGCCGCTGCGGGTATCCGTCGGCCGAGACCGAACCTACGGTGGCGCCGGGCGCCACAAGCCCTGCCCCGTAGGGAATTTGCGGCTCTCTTACGGCTCGGCCCGCAAGACCCGGCCCGGCCTGACGCGACCTTGACGCCCGGCCGCTTCCCCGACCCGTCCTCCGTATGTGCTGCCGCTGTGCTGCCGCGACCTTCGCCACGCGGAGGGGCGGCGTGCGGTGCTCGGCCGTTCTCCACTTCGCGCGCGGTATCGTCGAAATCGACCGCCGACCGTGTGGGGTGCCGTCAGCACGCCGTCTGGCCGGGCGAGGACCCTGTGAGGAGGCCCCGTGGCGGAACTGCGCCGACTGGTCGTCCTGCGGCATGCCAAGTCCGCCTGGCCGCCGGACGTGGAGGACCACGAGCGGCCGCTGGCGAAGCGCGGACGGCGCGACGCCCCCGCCGCGGGCCGCTGGCTGCGGGCCGCCGACTGCGTCCCGGAACTGGTCGTCTGCTCCACCGCCGAACGCGCCCGGCAGACCTGGGACCTGGCCGCCGCCCAGCTCGACACGCCGCCCACGGTCCGTCACGACCCCCGCCTCTACGGCGCGACGGCCGACGAACTGCTCGCCGTCGTCCGCGAAACCCCGGACAGCGTGCGCACCTTGCTGCTGGTCGGCCACAGTCCCGGGGTCCAGGACCTGGTCCTGCTGCTCGCCGCGGAGGCGCTCGGCGACGCCCTCGAACGCACCCGGGAGAAGTTCCCGACCTGCGCGATCGCCGTCCTCACCCAGCAGGGCGCCTGGCCCGCGGCCGCGCCGGGCACGGCGCTGCTCACGGATGTCGCGGTGCCGCGCGGATCGCGCTGAGGCCGATCAGGCCACCGTCCCATCGCCGTGTCGGCGCACCATCTCGGTGATCCGGACGGGCGCGAACGGAGCGGTGCAGCCCGGGGAGGTCGGGTAGTCCTTGAGCACCAGGCGGACGTCTTCGCGGCGCACGTATCAGAGCCGCACGATGACCAGGGCGATGTCGTCGCGTGCGCCGGCGCTGACGCCGAGGCGGGCCAGCAGGGCGTCGGCGAGGCGTTCCGGGCTGAGTCTGCTGCAGGGGGCGAGGGCGTCGGTGAGGCGGGCCAGGCTGGCGTCGATGTCCTCGTCGCGGCGTTCGATGAGCCCGTCGGTGTAGAGGACGAGGGAGTCGCCGGGGGTGTAGGGCAGCTGGGCCTGGGGGCGGAGTACGTGTTCGGGGCGGGCGCCCAGAGGCGGGTCGGTGGCCCCGTCGAGGATGTCGTGGCTGCCGTCGGGGTGCAGCAGGACGGGCGGCGGATGACCCGCGCTGCTGTAGACGATCCGGTGGCCGGCGGTGTCGACCAGCGCCTGGACCGCGGTCGTGGCCAGGGCGCCCTCGATGGAGCGGGCGTACAGGCCCAGCACCGTCAGCGCCCGGGCGGGGTCGTGCACGGAGCGGGCGGCGGCGCTGAGGGCGCTGCGGAGCATGCCCATGACGGCGGCGGCCTCCAGACCGTGGCCGACGACATCGCCGACCGCGACGGCGAATCCCTTCTCCGGGAGGTCGATGATGTCGTACCAGTCGCCGCAGACGTTCAGTGACCCGATGGCGGGCAGGTAGCGCACCGCGATGTCATGGTGCCGGGCGAGGTCGGGGGAGTGGAGCATGGCCTCCTGCAGGGTGAGGGCGACCTGGCGTTCGCGGGCGTGCGCCCGGCGGAGTTCCTCGTTGAGCCGTTGCAGCTCGCGCGCCCGGACGTACAGCTCGGCCTCCATCGCCTCCTCGCGTTCGCTCAACTGCCCGCCGGGCATCTGCCGGGCCCGGCGGGAGTGGACGAACGCGGTCACGTCCTCCACCCGGTGGATGATCCACGCCACCGTGCCGTCCGGCCCCAGGACCGGGGTGTTGATCGTCGACCACCACCGCTCCTCGAACACCCCCGGCCGGTCGCGGACGGCGATGTCGTACCGCTGGACCGCCATGGGGTCCGGCTCCCGGGAGACCAGCACCTGGCGCAGCGAGTCGGTCAGCTCCTGCACGCCCGCGGCCTCGGGGTCGGCGGGGTTGTCCGGGAAGGCGTCGAAGACGTACTGCCCGATCAGCTCGTCCCGGGTGCGGTCGGTCGCCCGGAGGTAGGCGCGGTTGACGTCCACGATCATCAGCTCCGGATCGAGGACGAGGCATGCGCTCGGTGTCGCGGCGAACAGGGCGGCGTGATCGAGATCCGGTCTCCTCACGCGCGCCCGCCTCTCTTCCCGCAGCCCACGGACCCGCTCACCCGACCAATCTATGAGCCGCCGGGCACCCGCGCTCGCCGGGACGCGGGCCGTGGGCGGCGCCCTGTCGGCCGGTGCGACCGGCGGCCCTGGCCGTGCCGCGGGACGCCTTAAGGCCAGCCGTCCCCCCAGCCCTGTTCCAGCAGGGTGAACACCTCGTGCAGGGCGCGCCGGGGGTCGTCGTGCCCGCGGACCAGACGCGGGCTCTCCATGACGAAGTGGGCCAGCGCCGCGGCGCCGATATCGCCGTCGGGGGCCCCGGTCGCCTCGGCGATGGCGGCGGCCAGGGCGGTCTCGTGCCGCAGCCACATGCGGTCGACGTACTCCTGGAGTGCGGGGGTCGCGTTCACCAGCCGGATGAAGGCGGCTGCGTCCGGGGTGCCCTCGGGGAGGGACAGGCGGGTGCGCGCCACATGGTCGCGCAGAGCGTGCAGGACGGGCCGGCCCGGGGCCCGGTCGCGCACGGCGGCGACCAGGGCGGCCTCATGGTCCTCGTCCTCGTCGAGGACGAGCGCCTCCTTGCTGGGGAAGTGCTTGAACAGGGTGGTCACCGACACGTCCGCCGCTTCCGCCACGTCCCGGACGCCGACGTTGTCGTAGCCGTGCTCCACGAAGAGCCGCAGGGCGGCGTCCGCCAGGGCCTGGCGCGTCCGGGCCTTCTTGCGCTCGCGGCGCCCCGTCGTCTCGGTCATGCCGCCCACCCTACCCGGCACGGTTGACCTGATGCGAAAGTTTAGCCGTTACACCTGCGAATCCGCGGTGGGTCGCGGGATGCCCGCGGCGGCTTCATGCGGGCAGCTCGTACACGGACACGTGGTAGCTGCTGGAGTCCTTCAAGCGTGTGCCGGACCACCCGCCGGCGCGGTGCCGCAGCCGCAGTCCGGCAGCCTCCGCCATCAGGTCCAGTTCGCCCAGGGAGGCGTAGCGGAAGGTGATGCGCACATGGCGCAGCCGGTCGTCGTCGAGGACCACGTAGTCGGAGACATAGCGCTGTTGGGCCGGGTGCACGGTGCGGGTGCGCAGCACGAAGTCCAGGCCGGAGGTGTCGACGGGCCGGGTCCCGGACGGCACCGACGCCAGGGCCTCCGGCAGATGGGCGTCCAGGACGAAGAGGCCGCCCGGCCGCAGCCGTCGTGCGGCGTTGGCGAAGCAGGCGAGCTGGCCGGCCTGTGTGGTCAGCGCGCCGAACCCGCCGTTGGCGACGTAGACGATGGCGTATCCGCCGGACTCGTCCGCGGCGGGTGGGCCGGCGAAGTCGCCGATGGCCACTGGGATGTCGCGGCCACCGGGTTTGGCGCGCAGCTGCGCGACCAGCTGCGGGGAGTCGTCGACGCCGTGGACGGCCAGGCCGTGCCGGGCGAGGGGCAGGGCGACGCGGCCGGCGCCGATGCCGAGTTCGAGCAGCGGGCCGGGAGGGGCTTCCCCGGCGAGCGCGACCAGGAAGCCGACGGTGGCGTCCGTGGCACCGGCCGCCGCGAACCAGTCGTCGTACCGGTCGGCGATATGCCGGGCGTACCCGGCCTCGGGCGGCACGTCCTGGGGGAGTGCTGGTGGCATGGTGTCCTCCGGTGCGAAGGGGCGGTGGCCGACGTGCAGGGCGGCCGTGCGGCCAGCAGTTACCCCGGCGCCGGTCGGTCATGTGGTCTGCCGGACCGCGCAACCGGAATCCGGTCACCGGCGAGGCGGCCGGCATCCGCGTGGTGCGTCACGGTGCGGAGGTGTACCGGGAATTGCCGGTGGGCGAGGTCGGCGGAGTTCCCTGCCGAGTCGGTACGGCGGGCGCGCGATATCCGATCGGCGCCGGGCATTGCTCATTGCGCCACCGTCGCCCCGGCGCACGGCACGATTACTTGTCCGGTTCCCTCGCGTGCCGAGCGGGATGTGCGCTTATCCGTGCGCCCCGTGCGCTCTTTGTGCTCTCCGTGCCACCGGCGGATTTTCCTGATTCATTGCCATGGTCGCCGGTGACGATCACAATGCAACGCTGTGATGTCCCCTTTTTCCGCTGTTTCCGCTCCTTCTGTCGCACCGCGGACCACCGCGGGAACGGGTGATGCGGACGGCGACGTCCATGTCGTTTCGTTCCCCAAGTGCGGACGGACCTGGCTGCGTGTCCTGATGGCCAAGGCCGTTTCCGAGGCCCGCGGACTGCCGATGGAAATCTGCCGCGATCTGGAACTCACGGAATTCAGCGCGGTCGATTCCGCCGTTCCGCGCATCGTCTTCCGGCACGACGACCGGGTCGGCCGGCGGACCCCGGAACAGCTGTCCTGGGACAAGAGCTTCTACCGCGACCGGAAGGTCGTCCTCGTCCTCCGCGATGTCCGGGACACCGTCGTCTCCTGCTACTTCCAGCGGTCCCGCCGGAAGGACCATCCCTACTCCGGCGGGCTCGGCACGTTCCTGGCCGAGCCGCAGGGCAGCGTGCGGACCTGCCTGACCTTCTGGAACATCTGGCACGCCCGCCAGGACGTGCCGGCGGCGTTCCTGCTCACCTCCTACGAACGGCTGGCCGCCGACACCGCGGGGGAGCTCGCCCGCGTGCTGCGCTTCTGCGGGCTGCCGCCCATCGGCGCGGAGGCGCTGCGTACGGCGGTGGAATTCGGGGACTTCCCCTCCCCGCGCACCACGGAACGCGCGCCGGGCGCGGAGCGGTTGCGGCCGGCGGTGCCCGGCGACCGGGAGTCCCTCACCAGCGGCCACGGTGTCGTCGGGGGCTTTCGCGACCACCTCACCCGCGAGCAGACCGGCCATGTGAACGGCCTGGTGCGTCGCCGCCTGGTCCTGCCGTGGCGTCAGGCCGCCCTGGCGGCGGACCACTGGCGGCCGCCCCGTGCGCGCTGACGGCCCGCACCTCGCCGCGGGTGACCGCCGCCCGCGCCCCGGATGTGACATCGACAATGGCCGGTTTCCCGGTGTGAGCGGGGGTGCCGGTACGGCTTGGCTGGAGGGGTCCGTATGCAGGCCGCACAAGGGGGACGGGTGTACGACTACATCATCGTGGGTGCCGGCTCGGCCGGGTGTGTGCTGGCGTCCCGGCTCACCGAGGACCCGGACGTCCGGGTGCTTCTCGTCGAGGCCGGGCCGGTGGACGACGCGCCGGAGATCCATATTCCCGCCGCCTTCAACAAGTTGTTCCGCACGAAGTACGACTGGAGCTATCTCGGCGAGCGCGAACCGGGGCTGGGCGGCCGCCGCACCTTCCTGCCCCGGGGCCGGATGCTCGGCGGTTCGTCGTCGATGAACGCGATGATCTACATCCGCGGCCACCGGCACGACTACGACGGCTGGGCCGCCGCCGGCGCCGAGGAGTGGAGCTGGGACGACGTCCTGCCGTACTTCCTGCGCGCCGAGGACTTCCAGGGGCGCAGATCGCCCTGGCACGGGACCGGGGGACCGCTCACGGTCAGCGAGGGCCGCTCCCGGCATCCCCTGATGGCCGCCTACGTGGCGGCCGCCCAGGAGGCCGGCCACCCGTACACCGCCGACTTCAACGGTCCCGAACAGGACGGCGTCGGCTACTACCACCTCACCCAGCGCGAGGGCATGCGCTGCAGCACCGCGGACGCCTATCTGCGACCCGCTCTGAACCGGCCCAACTTGGCGGTGCTCACCGGCGCGACCTGCACGCGGGTGCTGTTCGACGGCGACCGGGCCGGCGGCGTCGAGCTGGACAGCGGCGGCGAGCTGCGGCGGTTGCGCGCCGGACGGGAGGTGGTGCTCTGCGCCGGTGCGTACAACTCCCCGCAGCTGCTGATGCTGTCCGGCATCGGCGTGGCCGACGAGCTGGCGGCGCACGGCATCACACCCCGGGTGGACCTCCCGGTGGGGGAGAACCTCCAGGACCACCCGCACGTCGGCCTCTCGTACCTGACCGACACCGAGACCCTGCTGAGCGCCGCCTCACCGGACAACGTCCGCCTCCTGGAGGCCGAACGCCGCGGCCCGCTCACCTCCAACGTCGGCGAGGCCGGGGGGTTCCACCGGACCCGTGAAGACCTCGACGCCCCCGACATCCAGGTGCACGCCGCACCGGTGATGTTCCACGACGAGGGCCTCGGCCAGGTCTTCGACCATGCCTTCATGTTCGGCGCGGTCCTGCTCACCCCCACCAGCCGGGGCAAGGTCTCGCTGCGGTCGGCGCTGCCCAGCGCCCAGCCGCACATTCTGCACAACTACCTGGCCACCGAGGACGATCGCGCGACGATGGTGCGGGCGGTGCGGCTGCTGCTGGACATCGCCGACCAGCCGAGCCTGCGCAAGCACCGCAGGGCCGACTTCCGGGTCCCCGAGTCGCTGACCGACGACGGCCTGCTGGACTTCGCGCGGCGCGAGCTGCAGACCCTGTACCACCCGGCGGGCACCTGCTCCATCGGCCCGGTCGTCGACAGCCGGCTCAGGGTGCACGGTGTGCGCGGACTGCGGGTGGTGGACGCCTCCGTGATGCCGACCGTGGTACGGGGCAACACCAATGCCCCCACCATCATGATCGCCGAGAAGGCGGCGGACCTGCTGCGCGACCTCCCGGCTCCGGCCTGACCTTCCCGGCGCCGAAAACCGCCTGCTCGGCGGCGCGACGGCGGCGCACTCGGCCGTCGAAAGCCGCCGGGCGGGGGGGCGGAAATACCGGGCACCGCGACGTGGACGGGCGCTGCCCCTATCGAGGCTTCTCCGTGTGCACAAGCCGCCTCGGAGTGGCCCGTTCCCGGCCAGTCGGACCAATCCGAACAAGGCCCGCCTAGTAAGCAGTTCAATTACTCGCGCTATCGCCCGGCGCCGTGAGTTACTTCACAGTACAAATCTCTCCGTTAGGGCCCGTTAAGGGGTGCGCGGAGCTGCCCTTTCCTATTCTCATTCGCGGTATCTGGTTACACTCACGCTCCATGCGAACCGCTACCCCCCACAGCATTCGCCCCGGTAAACAGCGCAATCGTCCGGTATTTGTCGACACGTCAGGCAGGCGTCGACGCCTGCTGGGACATGCAGCGCTGACCGCAGGGTGCATGTGCACCGGATATCTCGTACTCCTCGCCGTCGTGTTCGGCGGCCTCCAACAACCGGACGCCGAGCCGGCGTCGGGAAAGGCAGGACCGCTACCGGAGCAGACCGCCCACCACGAGCCCGGAGGCGTCCCGGACGACGCCCGTCCCTCGGCTCCCGACCACACCTCCGGGCCGGCGGTACCCGTCGGCCATCACGCTTCCGGACCGGCGGTACCCGTCGGCCACCACGCATCCCGAGCCCCCGTCGAGACCAGACCCGCTCCGTGAGAAACGCCGGACCGGCGCGCGCCACCCACTGGGTGTGAAGCCCGACCGGTCCGACCCGAGGCGTGTCCGTCCGCGCCCCCCATCCGTGCTCGCCGCTCTGGCGGGCCGGCGCGGACGCACGCCTCGCACGTGGCATGTCTCCTCGACGGAAAGGGCCCATTGTGGCGTTGTCAGGGCAGGCGCGGCACGCGCTGCGCCACTCCCCACGCTGGCACTGGTTACTACTGGTGCTGATCCTCCCCATAGTCGCTACGTCACTGCTCTTCGAAGGCTGGACCACCCACGAGGTCGACGGCGCCCGCACCAGGCGGGCGTGCACCAGCCCCATACCGAAGTCCGCGGACAACGGAGCCCCCGTCCTGCGCGTCACCGGCGGCACCGCCGAGACCGCGCAGATGGCGCACCGGACCGCCGCGCTCACCTTCGACGGCGGGCCCGACCCGGTGTGGACACCCCGACTGCTCGACCTGCTGCGCGCCCAGCACGCGCACGCGACGTTCTTCCTCTACGGAACCCAGGCGGCCCGCCACCCGGAACTGGTGCGGCGCATCCGCGACGAGGGCCATGAGATCGGCTCGTACACCTACACCGGCGGCGACTTGGGCAGTGCCTCCGGGCTCCGCGCCCAACTGGAGCTCTCGCTCACCCAGACCGCGCTGGCGGGCGCCGCGGACGTCAACACCCGGCTGCTGCGGCTGCCGCACACCACCACCGCCGACACGATGTGCGGTGCGGAGTGGTCGGCTGCACGGCGCGCGACCGACCAGGGGTACCTCCTCGTCGCCGCCACGCACCGCTCCCGCAAGCCCCCGCTGGGCGTGGTGCGGCAGTTCAGCCACACCGCCCTGGGGTACCAGGAGGCCAAGCAGCTGCTGGCCGACCCGGAAGTGGGGCGGTTCACCACCGTCACACGCGGGCTCGGACGGCCCTCGCTCACCACTCGGGCCTCCCTGCCCGAGCGCGTGCAGGGAGAGGCGCTGATCTGGATCCAGTCCATCGGGCACTCCTTCGCGCGCTCGATGACCTGGGCGCTGGGGATCGCGGGCGGGCTGGGTGTACTCCGGCTGCTGCTGCTCGCCTTCCTCGCCCGCGTGCACGTACGCCGCCGGCGCCGGCACCGGTCGGGTGCGCCCTGGCTGCGCGCGGTGACCGATCCGGTGACGGTGCTGGTCCCCGCGCACAACGAGGAAGCGGGCATCGAGGCCACGGTGCGCTCGCTGCTGGCGTCCACGCACCGGGACCTGCAGATCATCGTCATCGACGACGGGTCGACCGACCGGACCGCGGAGATCGCCCGCAGCATCGTCGACCCCCGGCTGACGGTGGTGCAGCAGCTCAACTCCGGTAAACCCGGGGCGCTCAGCACGGGCTTGAGCTACGCGCGTTGCGACATCATCGTCATGATCGACGCGGATACGGTCTTCGAGCCGGACGCCCTCTACCGACTCATCCAGCCGCTCGCCGACCCGACGATCGGGGCGGTCAGCGGCAACACCAAGGTGGGCAACCGGCGCAGCCTGCTCGGCCGATGGCAGCACCTCGAATACGTCCTCGGGTTCAACCTGGACCGGCGGATGTTCGAGGTGCTCGAATGCATGCCGACCGTGCCCGGCGCCATCGGCGCCTTCCGCCGGGACGCGCTCATGGCCATCGGCGGGATCAGCGACGACACCCTCGCCGAGGACACCGATCTCACCATGGCCCTGTGGCGGGTGGGCCGGCGCGTGGTCTACGAGGAGACGGCCATCGCCTGGACCGAAGTGCCCAGTACCTTCAGCCAGTTGTGGCGGCAGCGCTACCGCTGGTGCTACGGCACCCTGCAGTCGATGTGGAAGCATCGCCACGCCGTGCTGGAAGTCGGCCCGGCCGGGCGCTTCGGCCGGCGCGGGCTCACCTATCTCGCCCTGTTCCAGATCGTCCTGCCGCTGTTCGCGCCGGTCGTCGACGTCTTCGCCCTGTACGGGCTGTGCTTCGGCGACACCGGGCAGGCGCTCGGGGTCTGGCTCGGCTTCCTCGTCGTCCAGCTGATCACCGCGGCGTACGCGCTGCACCTGGACCGCGAACGGCTCCATGTGCTGTGGGCGCTACCGCTCCAGCTGTTCTTCTACCGGCAGCTGCTGTACCTCGTGGTCATCCAGTCCGTGGTCACCGCGCTGCTCGGCACCCGGCTGAAGTGGCACCGCATGCACCGTACCGGCACCGCCAACCAGCACCTGCTCTCGGAGCCCGTGCCGCATCTGAGCAGCGTGTCGCCGAAGTGACCGAGGAGAGTGAGAAATGAGCGACTCGTCAGGCCGCCGGGCCGGCAGCGGGATATCCGACGACGGTGGCGGCCCGTACCACCACGAGCCCGGAGCGCCGCCGCCACGGCCCCGGTCCCACCGTTCCCGGCGCCGGCGGCCCCTGCTGCGGATGGCCATCGCGCTGCTCGTGACGCTGCTGGCCCTCCCCGCCGGCGCCCTGGCCTGGGCCGGCGGCAAGCTCAACAGCCAGGTCGACCTCGGCGCACCGGAACAGCGTCGGCACACCGGCAAGGGCACCAACTACCTCCTCGTCGGGTCCGACAGCCGCAGCGGGCTGACCGACCGGGAGAAGCGGGATCTGCACACCGGGTCGGCCGGCGGCCGCCGCACGGACTCGATGATCCTGCTGCACACCGGCGCGGGCGGCACCACGATGGTGAGCCTGCCCCGCGACTCGTGGCTGACCATCCCGGCCTGGACCAGCCCCATGACGGGCAAGCGGCACGCCCCCGCGAAGAACAAGCTCAACGCGGCGTTCGCGCTCGGCGGCCCCAAGATGCTGGTGCGCACCATCGAGCACAACACCGGCCTGACGATCGACCACTACGTGGAGGTCGGCTTCGCGGGTTTTGTGAACCTCGTCAACGCGGTCGGCGGTGTCCCGATGTGCCTGGAGCGGGACCTGAAGGACAAGAAGTCCGGCGCCGACCTGCGCAAGGGCTGCCAGACCCTCGACGGCACCGCGGCGCTCGCCTTCGTCCGCCAGCGTCATCAGGAGGCCCAGGGCGACCTGGGGCGTACCCGCAACCAGCAGAAGTTCCTCTCCGCCCTCGCCCATCGGGCCGGGAGGCCGGGGACCGTGCTGAACCCGTTCGCCGTCTTCCCCGCGTTGGACGCGGGGCTGGACACCGTCGTCGTCGACCGGAACACCGGTCTGCTGGACCTCGCCTCGCTGTTCCAAGCCGTCAGCGGGGTCACGGCCGGCCAGGGCAAGCAGGTCAACGTCCCCGTGTCCGCCGTGGGCATCCCCACCTCCAAGGGCAGTGCCGTGCTCTGGGACCGGAAACGGGCGGGACGGCTCTTCGGCGAGCTCAACGACGACCGGCCGGTGAGCCTGAAGAACGGGACGACCCGATGAGGGCGGCGGACCGGCCGGGGACCACCGGCCGGTCCGCCGCCACGGGGCGTGCGCTCACGCCCGGGTCAGCGCCTGGGGGAAGCCGAACACCTCGTCCGGGTCGTAGTCGCGGGCGATGGAGCGCAGCCGATCCAGGTTCGGTCCGTAGTAGGCCGCTGGCCAGTCGGGCAGGGCCGGGTCGATGTAGTTCACATAGCCGCCACCCATGCCCAGGGAGGCCAGTTTGCCCACCACCTGGCCGACGCTGTGCGTCACTTCGGCTTCGGACGCCGCCGTCGCGGCGGCATAGATCTGTGCCGTGGCGAAGGCGTCGCGGTGCGGGAAGGCGGTCTGCTGAACGCCCACTTCGGCCACCGCGCCACCGAGCGGGTCGAGGATCAGATTCATGCCCGCACGGCCGGTGAGCAGGTCGACCACGGCGTCCGGATTGGCGGCGGGCGCGCTGAGGACGCGTGAGGAGGCGACGAAGGACTCCCGGTCGGGCTTGCCGGCGAAGAAGCGCATGGCCTTGAAGTAGTCGCGGTCCTCGACCCGCTTGGTCGGTACGATGCCGCAGCGTGCGATCAGGGCGTCCACCAGCGGATGGCAGGCGGTGCTCGGACCGACGAAGCAGCCGGCCACCGTGCAACTCGGTTTGTTCCCACCCGAGATGTTGCAGTTCGCCCACAGCTCGCGAGGCGCTTCCGTGATCCACGGTTGCCATGCGGTCAGCACCGCCGGCACCGTGTTCTTGGGGAAGACGAGCTTGAAGATCGTCAGCGCCGGAGCCGGGTCGGTGGAGAAGGTGAACTGGGTGACGACCCCGAAGTTGCCTCCGCCGCCTCCGCGCAGCGCCCAGAACAGGTCCGGTGCCCGGGAGGCCGAGACGGTCAGGACCCTGCCGTCCGCGGTGACGACCTCGGCGCCCACGAGGTGGTCGCAGGTGAGGCCGAACTTCCGTTGCAGTACGCCGATTCCGCCGCCCAGGGCCACCCCGGCGATGCCGACGGTGAAGCAGGAGCCCCCGGGCACACAGCGGCCCGCCTGGCCGAGTGCGGTGTAGACGTCCCGCAGTGTGGCGCCGGCGCCGATGGTGGCGGTGCCGTCCGCCCGGACGTTCACGGCCGATATACGGCGCAGGTCGAGGGTGAGGCCGCCGTGCGGCGCCGAATAGCCGACATAGGAGTGCCCGCCGCTGCGGGCGGCCAACGGAACCCGGTGGGCGGCCGTCAGCACCGCCTCGCGGACATCGGACACCGACTCGCACTGTGCCACCGCGGCGGGCACACGGTCGTCGTTGAGCGGATTGAAGAGCTTCCTGGCGTCCTCGAATCCGGGGTCTCCGGGCCGCAGTAACGCTCCGCGCATCCGTTGGCGCAGGCCGGCCCAGTCCACGTTGGCCGCGACGGCGGCCGTTCGTGCCGCGGTCCAGGTGGTGGTCTCCTCGGCTTTCCGGGCCTGGGTGCCGGCCCGGGGCGCATGGAACAGATGGTTCCGCGCCATGGTCACCATCTCCCTCTGGTGGTTCGAGGAAAGCGGGGGAGAACGGGCGAGCGCAGATATCCGCACGTCCGTTCGATGCGGATGGTTTCACGCTAACACGGTGTGATCACCCCCTCCAGTCGAGGGGGAGGTGCCCTTGCGGCTGTCGGGCGGGCGGAGCCGAAGTCCGCCGTCGCGCCGTCGTCATCACGCTCCGTAGGGATTCTGGGGGCGGTTTTCGAGACACGCCGACTCGAAGGGGTGAATCCGTGCACCCATTGTGACGCCTCTGCCGCGCAGCCCGGGTTGGGGCGATCCTACGTTTGAGTCCTTCGGGGAGATATGTGCGTCCGCCCAAGGAAAGGCCCCTAGATGGACAACTCGACGGACCAGATAGTCCAGGTGAAGATCCACCCGGCCATCGGCATCGCGCGCGTCGGCAACAGCACCCAGCCGCCCTTCATCGGCCCCGAGTCGCCGGACGAACCGCCACTGGCGGCCGGCTCCTACAAGGACGCCTCCGGCAAGATCATCCGGCAGGCCGCCCGATTCCGGCTCTACGGCTACAACCAGGCGGGGAAGGTCGTGCGGGAACTCACCCTGGACGACCCGGACGTCACCGAGATCAAGTGGTCGGTGCACGTGGCCAACAAGAAGGCCGCCTGGTACCAGTTCCACATCCCGCTCGACATCCCCGAGGCCGGCAGCCTGACGACCGACAAGCGGAGCCGACGGAACGCCGGCGTCACGGGCGCGGCGCGCAAGGGCCTCGTCAACGACCCCGGCCGCAAGACCCTCCGCGCCTCCGCCCACGAGACCGCCACGTTCGACGGCAAGATCATGCAAAAGCCGGTCTCCCTCGGCTCGGCCTCCACCCAGGACGACGGCCGGCTGCTGGTCGTCGGCGGCGCCGGCACCTCGGCCTCGTGGACCGAACCACCGGGGGATATCACCGGCGTCGCCAACAACGACACCTGGTACGACGACGTCTCCGACGGCCCGGTCACGGCGGAGGTCACCATCGGCGGCGCCACGAAGACGGCGTCCCCGGCATGGGTCGTGGTCGCCCCGCCGCACTACGCACCCGGCGTGAAGACCGTCCGGACCCTCTACGACGTGCTGTACGACGTGTACGTCACCGAGCAGACGCTGCCGGTCGAGCCGAAGCCGTCGTACCCGGACGACATCGAACCGCTGCTGACCCGCTTCTGCGATCTGCAGTGGGTCAACCACGGCTTCGCCACCCAGTTCGGCTGGAAGGGCCCGCACGACTTCCGCGACCCGGAGATGCGCAAGCGGCTCGCCGACCCCGGCGACACCAGCCGCGAACTGCGCCGCCAGATCTACATCCACATGCGCGACTACTGCCGGGACGGGATGTCCCCGCTGCCCTGGCCGTGGCTCTACGGCGACGCGATGTCCAGCAAGCCCAACTCCGTCCGGCAGCACATCAAGCTCTCGTCCGTCCAGGACAAGATGCTGGCGCGGTGGGCCGAAGGCCACTTCACCACCGGCCCGCCCCGCAAGGGCTACCCGGACGTGGACCAGGCGCCCGTCGCCGAACGGCCGGGCCTGCTGGACCGGGGCGCGCTGGAGAACTGCGCCGCGGACGCCTTCCACCCGGGCTGTGAGGTCACCTGGCCGATGCGGCACAAGACCATGTACTCCGAGCCCTTCCGCATCCTGCACCGCGCGCAGGGCAGCGCGGAACCCGACTACGGCGATCACTTCGTGCTCCAGGAGATGCTGGGCAAGAACGGTCCGCTGCACGCGCAGGGGCCGGGTGACCTCACCCGCTGGATGGCCGCCCCCTGGCAGTGCGACACGGCCAGCTGCCGCTCCGGTTATGAGGTGCTCGCCAACCTGGGCCCCCGTTACAGCCCTTACCTGCCGACCTTCTGGCCGGCCCAGATGCCCAACCACGTACTGAAGATGTCGGACTTCACCACCGTCAACACCAAGCCGAGCGGCGGCGACGACACCGCCAGGGAGAAGGCGTTCGAGCACCGGGCGGTGTGGCTGCGCGGCCTGACGGGCACCGATTTCAACAAGCAGCGCAAGCAGATGATCAAGGACTGGTACAAGTTCGGCATCGTCGAGTCCCACGAATACACCGTGGGCGACGGCAAGTTCCCCAAGTACATCCAGGTCGAGTCGGAGCCGGGGTACGGCACGGTCCCCGACCACGCCAACCTGATCAACATCCAGGTGCCCGAGGCCGGCGTACCCCAACTGGCCGCCGTGGCCGGCACCTGGGGCGGCAGCATCCCCGCCGAGGACGTCGAGGCGGACCTCGTCCGGCAGGCGGTCCAGGAGGTCATGGCCGCGACCGGCCAGGACGAGGAGTCGATCGCCGCCGGATACCTGGAGAAGCTCGATCCCTTCCACGGCACCCAGCAGTGAGCCCGCCACCCGCCTACGACGTCGTGGTCGCGGGTGGTGGCCCGGCCGGCTGTGCGGCCGCGCTCGCCCTCGTACGGGCCGGGCGCACGGTCCTGCTGGCGGACGCGGCCACCGGCCCGCCCAAGACGGGTGAGGCACTGGTGTCCGTGGGGCGGCTGGTCCTGGCCGACCTCGGCGTCGCGCAGCCGGTCCTGGGCACCGGCCATCTGCCCTGCCACGGCAACCTGTCCGCCTGGGGCTCCACCGAACTGCAGGCCGTGGACGCCATCAACGACCCCTACGGCCACGGCTGGCACCTCGACCGTCCGCTCTTCGACCGGCGGCTGCGCGCCGCGGCCCGCCAGGCGGGCGCCGAGGTCACCGAGCACACCGCCGTACGGCGCACCTCCCGGCAGCCGGACGGCACCTGGCGACTGGCGCTGTGCGACCGCTCCGGCGGCAGCGGGGAGCGCACGGTCCGCTGCCGCTGGGTGGTGGACGCCACCGGACGGGGCGCCGCGATCGCCGTCCGCTCCGGCGCCCGGCGGCACCGCGGCGACCGGCTGACCGCCCTCCACCTCACCCTCGACCCGGCCCCGCGGACCGTGCTCGACGGCCGTTCGCTGGTCGAGTCCGACCAGGACGGCTGGTGGTACACCGCACTGCTGCCCTCCCGGCGGCGTCTGGTGGCCTACTTCACCGACCCCGACCTGCCCGGCGCCGCCGGTGGCGCCGAGCGGTTCCGCGACCGGCTGCTGGCGACCCGGCACATCTCGCACCGGGCCCGTCCGCACGGACTGCGCCCGCCGCGGCCACCCCGCCGAGCCCCCGCCCACAGCGCCCATCTGGACCGGGTGCACGGCGACGGCTGGACGGCGGCCGGCGACGCGGCGGTCGCCTTCGACCCGCTCAGCTCACAGGGCATCCTCACCGCCCTCTACACCGGGCTGAGCGCGGGCGAGGCGGTGGACGCCCGGCTGCGCGGCGACCGGGCGGCACTGGACGACTACGCGGCCAGGGTCACCACCGCCCGCACCGCCTACCAGCGCGGCCACCGTGCCGTGCACGCCCAAGAGACCCGCTGGAGCGAACGGCCCTTCTGGGCCCGGCGCCGGCGTGACACCCAACCGAACACCCTTCGATGAAAGGCGACAACGCACCATGACCAGCCACCCCGATTCCGACCACGCCGGACACGAGCACATCCACCGCTTCCTGATCCTGGGCAAGGAACAGCTGTTCTTCTACCACCTGGCGCTGTACAACCCGCAGTCCGGCCACAACTACCAGGCCGTGTTCAGCTTCAGCATCAAGGACAGCGGCGAGCTGAAGAAGATGTACCTCGACGACCGGGCCAAGCACGAGGACGAGCGGGTCTTCTACTCGCTGCGCTGTCCGCACCACTTCGAGCTCCCGGAGCTGAAGAACGGCAAGCAGTTCAAGGTCCACCTGGAGCGGGTCGTGGTGAAGCCGGACGGCAGCCGCGACTTCCAGCAGATGACCACGGCCGAGACCACGGTGGACTGCAAGAAGGAGGATGTGCTCTCCTTCCGCGAGCTGGGCGGCATGCCCTACCCCGAGTACCTCACCTACCTGATGTTCGGCGCGGGCGACGAGATCCACCTCGCCCACCAGCTCGCGGAGCGCCCGAACTGGGACGAGGCCCTCACCATCCACCCCATGGGGCCCATCGACGCGGCGACGCTGAAGAAGGTCCCGACCCTGGTCATCGACTCGATCAAGGACGCCCACGGCAAGCTGGTCGAGAGCCCGCTGAAGAAGGGCCAGCAGTACCAGGGCAAGCTCAACGGGTCCGGTGCGACGGTCGACTTCACCGTCGGACGCCAGGGCTGGTGGAACCACACCAGCCTCAACAGCTGACCGCACCCCACCGCTGAGTCTCCCCCTGGCCCGGGTCGCGACGCCGGTCGCGGCCCGGGCCAGCCGGGGGAGGCGCCCAGGGTCCGCGGTCACCGGGTCCGCTCGTACACCGTCACCCGCCGGCCGCCCGCCTCGGTCACGTCGACCGGGGTGAAGTGCCGGTCGAGGACGGCGCGTTTGACGCGGTCGCGTGGCGAGGGCGGCACCGAGGAGGAGGCGCTGCCGCTCTCGCCGTCGGCGTCATCGACGACGACGATGCGCCGATGGGCGAGCATGGCGGTCCGTATGCGTTCGGGGGCCGCCTCGATGCCGTACAACGTCCCGGAGGCGACCGGGCTTTCGGCCAGCGCGAGATCGTCGAGTCCGCGGAACGCGCCGGGCGTGACCAGCGCGGCGTCCCGCCGCTGGTCGGGCAGGAACACCACACCGTCCCCCGGGCGAGCGAGCACCGCGACCTCGCGCGCGGCCACTCGTACGTCGTCCGTCCGGCTCGCCCATGTGCGCAGACCCAGCTCCAGCGGCAGCAGCGCCAGGAAGACCACCGCCATGACCCCGGCGAGCAGCGTCTCGCTCCGCGCCCGCCCCCAGCCGCGGCCCCGCACCCGGCCGTACGCCGGCACCGCTCGCACCGCCCAGGCGACGGTGGAGCCGACCAGCAGCGACAGCCCGATGTACGAGAAGAGCACATAGCGGTCGACATAGAGCGGCTCGACGAGCAAGGAGGCCAGCAGCAGCCCCAGCTGCGGCAGGGCGAGCAGCGGCAGCCCCACCGGCACCGGCGACGGCCGCTTCGGCGCGCGGCGGGGTATGCGCGCGCACACCAGGCCGACCACCAGCATCGCGGTCACCCCCAGCAGGCTGGCGGCGGAGGCGGGCGGTATCCACGCCACCTGCCCCGCCTGCGGCCGGCTGGCGAGTATCAGCGGCAGCGTCCCCGGCACGATCACCGTCGCGGTCAGCAACCACCGTGACAGCAGCGGGCGTCGGCCGCGGCGCCGGGCGAGGACGACGGTCACCCCGTGGGCCGCCCATGCGAACAGCGAGAGCCAGTTGAGCAGTGCGGTGACCAGCATGACCGCCGCGTAGGCGCCCCAGCGCCACCCCCAGGCGTCCCACCACCGGCGGCCGTCGCGGGCAGCCGTGCGCCCCACCGGGTACACCGCGCCCACCAGCAGCCAGGTCGCCACCGCCACCCCCGCCGCCACCAGCGCGAAGGAACGTCCCTCCTGCGCGTAGCGCTGCATCACCGGCAGCAGGGCCAGCACCAGTCCGGCCGAGAGGCCGGCCAGGGGGCCGGCGAGCCGGCGGCCGGTCGCCGCGGTGGCCGCCACGGCGATGACCAGTCCCAGCACCGACGGCAGCCGCAGCGCCGCCAGACTCGCTCCGAAGACCTCGAACACGGTGTGGATCAGCAGGTAGTAGAGGCAGTGGACGACGTCCACCTGCCCGACCAGGTGCCCTATCTCGGGCAGGGACCGCTGGGCCACCTCCCAGGTGGCGGCCTCGTCCCGCCAGATGGCGCCCTGGCGGCGCAGTCCCCACAGACCCAGGGCGAGCGCCAGCAGCGCGGGCGCCCCGCAGACCAGCAGGCCCCGCGTCCGGGTCGCTCCGACGCGGCCGGGGGCGGCGCGTCCCCCGAGGGCGGCGGGGGTTCCCTGGCCAAGATCGAGAGACATGCCGGGCACTCTATACTTGATGCATACATGGCACGCCCCAGCGGTCCACCGGGATCGACGGGACACCGCCTAGACTCGCCGGATGGCGAAGTACTTCGACGTGCACCCCGAGAATCCTCAGCGGCGCACCCTCAGCAGCGTGGCCGACAGCATCCGCTCAGGCGCTCTCGTCGTGTACCCGACGGACTCCTGCTTCGCGCTGGGATGCCAACTGGGAAGCCGTGACGGTATCGACCGGATCCGCTCGATCCGCAATCTCGACGACCGCCACCACTTCACCCTCGTATGCCAGAACTTCGCGCAGCTGGGGCAGTTCGTGCACGTCGACAACGACGTGTTCCGCGCCGTCAAGGCCGCGACTCCGGGCAGCTACACCTTCATCCTCCCCGCGACGAGGGAGGTACCGCGCCAGCTGATGCATCCGAAGAAGAAGACGGTCGGCGTCCGGATTCCCGACCATGTCGTCGCTCAGGCCCTGCTGGCCGAGCTCGGCGAGCCGCTGCTCTCCAGCACCCTGCTGCTGCCGGACGAGGCGGAGCCGATGACACAGGGGTGGGAGATCAAGGAGCGGCTCGACAACGTCGTGGACGCGGTGGTCGACTCGGGCGACTGCGGCACCGAACCGACCACGGTCATCGACTTCTCCGGCGGCGGATTCGAGATCGTCCGCCGCGGCGCGGGCGACACGACGCGGTTCGAGTAGCCGCCGCCCGAAGCGCCCGGACGGTCCCGCGCGGTGTTCCCCGCGCGGCCGGGACGCCGCGCGCCTAGCGTGGGAAGTCGGAGAGGAGTGAGCCACACCATGAGCGATTTCCCCGAAGGCGCCCCCTGCTGGGCGGACGCCATGTTCACGGACGTCGAAGGCGCCAAGAGTTTCTACGGTGAGGTGCTCGGCTGGACGTTCGGCGAGTCCGCCGACGAGTACGGCAACTACACCCAGGCATACTCCGGCGGCAAGGCCGTCGCCGCCGTCGTCCCGCCGATGCCCGGCAGTGAGGACGCGCCCTCCGCCTGGTGCCTGTACTTCGCCTCCTCCGACGTGAACAGGACCGCCGAGAAGATCGAGGGCGCGGGCGGCACGCTGCTCATGGAGCCGATGCAGGTCGGCCCCTTCGGCTCCATGGCGCTCGCCAAGGAGCCCAGCGGTGCCGTCTTCGGCGTCTGGCAGGCCGGCGAGCACCACGGGTTCGAGAAGACGGCCGAGCCCGGCGCGTACTGCTGGGCCGAGCTCTTCACCCGCCGGCCGGAGGCGGCCGACGACTTCCTGAAGAAGGTCTTCCCGTACTCCGCACGGAAGATGGAGCCCGGTGACGACCCCGAGGCCCAGGGCATGGACTTCAAGGTCTTCAGCGTCGGTGGCAGCGACAACCCCGTGCTGGGCCGGATGAAGATGGGCGAGGAGTTCCCGAAGGAGATCCCCAGCTACGTCCAGATCTACTTCGACGTCGAGGACTGCGACGACGCCGTCGCCAAGGCCAGGAAGCTCGGCGGCCGGCTGCACTTCGGCCCGATGGACACCCCGTTCGGCCGCTTCGCCGCCCTGACCGACCCGCAGGGCGCGGCCTTCGCGGTGATCGATATGCGCACGACGGCCGGTGCCATGCCGCGGATGAGCGAGGCGTAGCGGGGGCGGCGGCGTCGGCGGCCTCGCCACGTCTTCCGGGCCGGGGAGGCACCCGGGTCAGGGGAGGCGCAGATCGATCCAGGGAATGGTGTCGCCCGGCAGCAGGTACCGCTCGATCTCGACGAACCCGTGCTGGTGGGCGAACCGCAGACCGTCCTCGTTGGAGGACAGGACCACCGTTTCGATCACCTTGGCGCCCAACTGCCGGGCGCGGTCGAGCCCGTGCGCATAGAGCTGCTCGCCGAACCCCTGCCCGCGGTGCGGAGCGAGTACCCGGGCGATCACCGTGGCCGTCAGCGTGTCGTCCGACGGCGGGCGCACCGTGCTGCAGCCCACGAGAACGCCATCGAGGTACGCGACCTCCAGGTGGTGGCGCTGTGCGCGTTCCCGTACGTCGTCGAGGGACAGCAGGTGCGTAGGGATGATCACGTTGTGGACGTGCTGCCAGTCCTTGAGCGTGGCGTCATCGTCCGGCTGTTGGATGCGAAGATCGGACATCGCAGCAGAAGACCCGAGTACGCCCCGGACGTCAACTCCGTTTTGCCGCGGCACCGGTCGCCCGGCGCCTGGCATGATCGACAGGTGACCAGCGAATCTGTGCGGTCCGGCCGCACGAGGTACGTCCTGTTCGATGTCGACGGCACGTTGATCGACGCCGTGGACAACCAGCGCCGGGTGTGGCGAGCATGGGCGGAGCGCTATGGGCTCGACCCGGACGAGGTGTACACGGTGGCCCTGCGGACCAGGCCCACCGAAACCTTCGCGCAGGTCGCTGCGCGCCACGATCCGCACGAGTGCCTGGCCGCGCTGCACGCACTGGAGGACGAGGACGTCCGGTCCGGCCGCTACGCCGCCTTCGACGGTGCGGCCGAGGTGCTGCGCGGTCTGCCGCCGGGGTCCTGGGCGCTGGTGACCTCGAACTACGAGCATCGGGTACGCGGCCGCTTCCTGCGGACGGGCCTGCCGGAGCCGGGCCTGGTCGTGGACGCCGCCGCTGTTGAGGACGGCAAGCCCTCTCCCGTTCCGTATCTGCGGGCCGCTGCGCGACTGGGGGCCGAGCCGGGAGACTGCCTGGTCATCGAGGACGCCCCGTCCGGAGTGCAATCCGGGCTGCGCGCCGGTATGACGGTGTGGGGCGTGAACGGCGCTGCCGCGGTGGAGGGCGTGCATCGCCACTTCGAGAGCCTGCGCGAAGCGGTTCCGCACATTCTGGCCTTCGCGTCCGGATCCTCGCCGCATGCTGTCGGGGGCGCTCAGGGCCTGTCCGAGGGGTCCTGGCCGGGCCGACCCTGAACCATCGGACAGCCCTTGGCCACCGCGCCGAGTCAGTCCGCGTCCCTGCCCCTGCTCCCCTTGCCCGTGGCGGCGTCCTTGCGTACGGCGTAGCCGAGGGCGGGTGCGCCCAGCATCTCCTCGACGAGGTCGAGGAGTTCCAGCGCGGCCCCGGCGATCTCGTCGGGTTTCTCACCGGCCTCGATGCGCCGGCCGATCTCGCTGTAGAGCAGTGCGTGGAACCAGCCGATCTGGCTGGCCACCAGGCGCGGGGTCTGGTCGTCGGGGGCGGCCGCGGTCTCCTCGGCGAGGAGGTGGGCGAGCGCCTCGGTCATCTGCCGGCCGAGGTCCTCCAGGCGGGCGGTGAGGGTGGGAGCGGCCCGCATCATGCTGAAGACCCGGCCGAAGCCCGCGGTCAGGCCCACCTTGCGGTCACGGCGCCGCAGCTCGTCCCGGAGGTGGTCGAGTACCGCCCGTGCGGCGGACTCGCCCGGCCGCCGATCGCGGACGATGTCGGCGAGCCGCTGCGGTGATGCCTGGTCCGGCGGCAGGACCAGGTCTTCCTTGGCCTCGTAGTAGTTGTAGAGGGTGTTGACCGAGACGTCCGCCGCCGCCGCGACCTCGGCGATGGTGACGTGGTCGAAGCCCCGCTCGACGAACAGGCCGATCGCCACGTCGGAGATGCGCTGCCGCGTCTGCCGCTTCTTGCGTTCCCGCAGCCCTTCGCTCATGCCGCAACCCTAATCGTCCTGCTCCGGCGCACTGCATCGCACTGTGCCGCACCGTTGCCGGGTACGGTGCGCCGGGAGGCGTCAGCGCGCCGGGAGCGGTGCGCGGTCGGGCAGGTCCCGGGGAAGCCACCGGGCCGAGACCCGCGCGCGGGCGGCGAGGTGGGTGACGTAGGCGTCGCGGACCTCGTCCGGCGCGCCGAACCCCGGCTCGTCGAGCAGCCAGACGTCCGGGACGGCGGCGACGACCTCGCGCAGCAGCTCGGGGGTCACCCGGTCCGCGAGTTCGGCGTCCGCCGCCAGCAGGTCGCGGTGGTGGCACCCGAGCGCGTGGTACCGGAAGTCGTAGGCCCTGCCGACCGCGTCCGCCGCGGTCTGCCACCGGTGATGGAAGACCAGTGCGGCGCCGTGGTCTATCAGCCACAGGCGGGGTTGGCGGTGACCGGAGGTCGGCCAGGCCATGAGGTTCGTGCTGTGCACCGTGCGGTCCACATTGGCGGTGAACGCGTCCAGCCAGACGACCCTGGCGCACTCCATCGGATCGACGTTCAGCGCGCCCGGTGCGAAGTCGGCGGCTCCGGGGAGGTGGTCCATGCCGAGGTTGAGGCCCGCGCTGGAGTGCAGCAGGTCCTGGACTTCCTGGTGCGGTTCCTCGGCGGCCACCGCGGGGTCGAAGTCGACCAGCACCAACTCCGGTACGCGCAGCCCGAGTCGGCGGGCCAGCTCGCCGACGACGACCTCGGCGACAAGCGCCTTGCGCCCCTGCGCCGAGCCGGTGAACTTGACGACGTACGTACCCAGGTCGTCGGCCTCGACGACACCGGGGACCGAGCCTCCGCTCCGCAGCGGGGTCACGTACCGGACGGCTGTCACCCTGCGCAGCGCATCCGACGCCGTGGTCATGTCGTCCCGCCCCTCCGCCGTCATGGGGCCGACCTTGGCCCGTCCCGGATAACAATATTGAAATTGAAGTCTACTGCAAAAGTGCAGTGCACTATGGTTTTTGCTCGTGAGGGGCGGCGCACCGCGCGCCCTCACGCGACGGACAACGGATCGCTTCGACGGGAGAGGTGGACATGGCGGCGACGCGGGATGTGCATGAGGCGGCGGTGCGGCGTGCCAATGAGGCGCTGCAGACGTACACGCTCTCGGGCGAGGGCTGGCGCCGCAGCCCCAGCGAGACCTTGCAGTACGTCCTGACCGATCTGCTGCACTGGTGCGACGCCACCCAGCGCGACTTCGACGCCGCCCTGGCGCGGGCGCGTGCCCGGCACGCCGAGGAAGCCGGGCGGGCGGCCGGCTGACGCGGGGGCGCGCACGTCGTCCGAGGTGGCGCCCGGGACCGGTCGTCGGCTATCCGGCCCCGGGCGGCTGCGGACCGCGCGTGTCAGCTGGGTCTTGAGAAGGGTGAGCCGGCCTTCGCGGGGGTCAGCCGGTCTTCTCGACGCCCTTGAGGAAGCCCATGCTGGGCATGAAGAAGTATTCGCCTCCCTTCATGTGCACGGACTGCTTCAGGCTCAGCGGGACCTTCTTGTCGGAGCCGTACTTCGCGGGCCACTGCTGTTTGACCACCTTGCCCTGGCCGACCACGGGGTCCAGGCCGGTGGGCGGTTCCGGCTGGACGAATCCGGGGGCGTTGACCCAGGCCGACTGCATGAACTCAAACTGGTGCTCGATATTGCTCTGGACGCACAGGAAGAGCAGGCCGACCTTGCCCTTGTTCTCATAGCTGATGGCTCGGCGGGAAATCCGGTGGGTCCGCTCCTCTTTGAGCGTCCCGCCCAGCCTGGTGGTGTCGCCGCGCGGGTTCGTCTTGCGGATGTGCGCCTGGAACGGGCACTTGAGCCCGTCGGTGTCGGTGCTGAAGTTGAAATTGTTGGGAATGTCCTTGTCGGCGCCGTCGGGCGTCGCCTTCTCCGCGACCGGGAAACCGTCGGGGAAGCGTCCCACCAGGTAGGCGCCGGCCAGTTCGCGGTCGGCGTGGTTGGGCTCGGTCCGGTTGTCCTGCTTCGCCAGAGCCTTGGCCAACTCGTGCCGGTCCTGGTTGAACTGGTCGACGTTCTGTTCGAGCTTGCGGTACACCAGGAATGTTCCGAAGCCGGTCTTCGCATGGCCGCCGGGGTCCTTCGCCAGGGCGAGCTTGAGCGGCGCCCCGGGGTTCCACTGCTTACTGCTCTTGGGGATGTCCTTGGCGAAGAACAGCGGGTCGCTCACGCCGTCGACAAACCCGAAGTGCTCGTGGACGGGGCCGTTCTTCCCGCGCCGCAGGGCCCGGCCGATCTCGGTGTGCACCACCTTGCCGCCCTTGAGCGAGTCGGCGATGGCCTTGGCCTCCGCGGCGGCCTTGCCGGGGTCGTCGTCCGCGATGATGACGAGGGCGTGCAGGTCCTCCTTGAACGGGGTCTCCCACTCCTTCTTGGGGGGATCGGCGAGCCTGCCCACCGCGCCGGCGGCGCCGCCGCCGAAGATGCTGTCCGTCGGCTTCTTGCCGCTCAGGCCGAGGGCGTCGTACCCCTTGGCCGACAGCATGACATTGACGAAGATGCTGCTGGGCTTCTTGGTCAGTTCAACACTGAGATATGCCTCGGGGTCGTCCTCCTTCTTCGATTTCTCGAAGATTTCGGCGCGGACGCGTGAATCGTCCCACTGCTTCAGTGCGGAGGTCACCTTGGTCTTGCTCAATTGGGCGAGCCAGGCCCTGGCTTCCTTCGCCTTTGCCGTGTCGAAGGTGATGAACAGGTGCCGGCTGTGGTCCCGGCCGTGGCTCTTCAGGATGTTTCCCTGAATATCACCGAGGAGGGCCTTCTCCTCGGGGGTGAGTTTTCCCTGTGGATCGGTGGGGCCGATCCCGGTTTCCTTGTCGAAGTTGACGTCCATCGATGTTCCTTTCGTTCGGGTCGGCGGAAGAGCGGCAACGCCGCGCTTTCCGCATTCCCGGTCGGGAGCCGCCGGCCACGGCGGGGAACGGCAGATCCCCCGTACGTCCGTGCGATTCATCCATATGGCCACGTCATATGACACACGCTGAGGTCGCAGGACTTCCCGGACATGCCGCTGGCATACCCGCAGAATGGCGACGCTGCGCCGCCGATCTGATGGACCTCCACCACACCCGTTCCGTGACACTCTTCGAGAAGGCCGGACGATGACCGACGCCTGGGATGACGACCGCAGGGAACTCACGCTCAAGACGCCCGGCAAGGCTCAGCTGCTGAAGTTTCTGCAGGCCGCGCTGAAGCTGGAACTCACCACCGTCCCGCTCTATCTGACCGGGATGTACACCCTCAAGCCGGGCACGAATCGGGAGGCGTTCCTCGCGATGCGCTCGGTCGTGGTCGAAGAGATGCTGCATATGACGCTGGCCGCGAATCTGATCAACGCGCTCGGCGGACATCCCGTCCTCGACGATGCGCGGTACCTGCCCAGTTACCCGGGGCTGATGCCGTACGGGCACCGACTCCAGTGCGAAACACGGCGGGAGGACCGGACTCCTCGGAAGGACGTCGACCGGAAGAAGCTGAGCATGGGGGCCGCCGTCCGCCTGGACGCCTTCGACCTCACCTACACGAAGCTGCTGCTGCAGCTCCACAAGGCGGTCAACGGGGCGCCGGAGTCGATGAAGGACGCCGTTCCCACCATGCTGGACCTGCACTACCAGGCCGAGGAGATCTTCCGCATTCCGCGCGCGGACGCCGAGGGGCTCCATCTGCACCCCTCGTTCAAGGTCACCGCGCAGCTCATCGAGAGCGTCCGGGAGCACCACCCGGAGCTGAAGCCGCCCTTCAGGCCGTAGGTGGGCGCCGGCTCACCCGGGCGGCGTGGCCCGAGCACCCTCCGCGCCGCCCGAGCCAGGGGCGATGAGCAGGGCGATCAGCCGCTCCGCGGGTTCGCGGGGGTGCGGGGCGCCGGCCCACCTGGTCATCAGCAGATGGTGCAGGGTTCCGACGAGAGCGAGTGCGACGGTCGCGGTGTCGGTGCCGTCCGCGAGGCGCCCCAGCCGCCGTTCGGCGTCCAGGTACTCGGTGATCGCGTCCTGCATCGCCGCGAATCCGGGCGCACCGGCCTCCAGCGCCCGGCGGATCCGGAGGGCGGCGCCGGAGCGCGTCATGGCCAGGCCGATGACCGCGGGTTCCAGGGAGTTGAGCAGGGCGAGCGCGACGGTGACGAGGTTGCCGGCCACCGTTGCCCGACCGGCTCGCCCGGGAAGCTCCGCGGCCTGCCGCGCCGTGCGCGCGAGCCGGTCCAGTGCCAGTTCGGCGACGAACTCGTCCAGGCCGTCGAAGTGCGCGTGCAGCAGCCCCTTGGCGCAGCCCGCCTCGGTGGTGATCGCACGGCTGGTGAGGGCGGCCGGGCCTTCGCGGGACAGGACGCGCTCCGCGGCGGCGAACAGCCGCTCGCGCGGGTCGGGGATCGCTATCCCGCGTGGTGACATGGGGCCTCTCCTGTTACGTGCTCGCGGCGAACCCCCCGACACGCAAAGGGGATTGTGAGTATGGGCGCTCGCCCATACTGTTTGGGCGAGCGCCCATTCTAGGTTCGCGACACACGTCGGAGCCGGCAGGAGGTCAGGGATGCAACACCTCGTCAACACCGATCAGGCGCAGGCATGGAACGGCTACGAGGGCAGCCACTGGGCCCGCAACCAGGACCGCTGGGACGCCGTGAACGGCGGCTTCGACGCGCCCCTGCTCACCGCCGCCGCCCTCACCGAGCGCGACCGCGTGCTGGACATCGGCTGCGGAGCGGGGAGTACGACCCGGCTCGCCGCACGCCGGGCCGCTCGCGGCCGGGCCCTGGGCCTGGATCTCTCCGCCCCGATGCTGGAGCGGGCACGCCGGAGCGCGGAGCGCGAAGACCTGGGCAATGTGGCCTTCGAGCAGGGGGACGCGCAGGCCCACCCCTTCGAGCCCGGCGCGTTCGACGTCATGATCAGCCGCTTCGGAGTGATGTTCTTCGCCGACCCCGTCGCCGCCTTCGCCAACATCGGACGGGCCCTGCGCTCCGGTGGCCGCATGGCCTTCGTCTGCGCGACGCGCGTCGAGGCCAACGAGTGGCTGCGGGCCTTCGTCGCCCTGCGCGACATCCTGCCCATGGAGGACTTCGGCGTGCCGGGAGGTCCGGGCATGTTCTCCCTGGCGGACCCGGACCTGGTGCGCGAGGTGGTGTCGGCCGCCGGATTCCAGGACATCGAGGTGACCGAGATCGAGGCCGACGGGACGTGGGGGCGGGACGCCGCCGACGCGGCCGCCCTGCTGCTGGAATCCGGCCCCGGACGCCACCTGGCCGGCCAGGTCGGACCGGAGGCGCAGCAGCGCGCACGCCAGAGGCTGATCGACATCCTGCGCCCCCACGAGGGCGACGGCGCGGTACGGCTGAGCAGCACCGCCCTGCTGGTCACGGCCCGCCGTCCTCAGTAGCCGGGCCGCCCGACGGCAGCGGCCCAGCGGCGCCGGCGGGCCGGGGGACCCGGCCGCTCAGCAGACTCCCCGCGCCGGGCACGAGCGTCGGCAGATCCAGTGCGGCCAGGATGCGGTACGCCGTGGCGGTGGCCGCCGAGAGCACCGGCAGCCCCGCCGCGTCCTCCACCGGCTGGATCGACGCGAGCGACGGCATCTGGACGCAGGCGGAGAGGACCAGCGCGTCGGCCCGGGCGAGGTCCAGGCGCCGCCAGTGGGTGCGCAGGTCGTCGGGGTCGAGGCGGGCCACCGCCAGGTTGTCCGGCACCTCCAGGCTCAGCGCGTCCACCACCTCGGTGCCCGCGTCCTCGATGTACTCCGCGACCAGGCGGGTCAGCGGCTTCATATACGGCGTGATGACCGCGACCCGCCGCGCCCCCAGGGCCGTGATGCCGTCGAGCAGCGCCCCGGCGCTGGAGACGACGGGGGCCGGGGCACCCTGGTCGCGCAGCACGGTGGTGATCTCGTCCTCCGCGGTGCAGTGGTGGCCCGGGCCCTGCGCCATGATCGCCACGAGGCAGGCCGTGGCGACCACGTCGGGCCGTGCGTCGGCGAGTTCCCGCGCGGCCCGCCCGGTCTGCGCGTTCATGGCGCGCAGCTGCTCGGGCGTGACGTGCCGCATCCGCATCCGGCTGCTGTGGAAGACGAAGCGGTCCTCGGGCAGGACGGACTCCCGCGCATGCAGCATGCGCGGCAGCTCCGTCTCCATGGTGAGGTTCGAGCTGGGCACGATCAGGCCGATGTGGTGGTCGGGGCGGGGCACGGCATCCTCCGGGTTCCGGTGTGGCTACGGTCGTTGACGAGCGGGGCCGGGACCCGTGGCATGCCGCGGCGCGCGGCTACAGGTCCTCGGGGAGCTGCTCCCAGTGGTCGGCGAGCGAGGTGAGCAGCTGCACGATCTCCTCGCGGCGCTCGGCGCCGAACGGCTCCAGGAGCCGCTGGTCGAGCTGCCGCGCACGGCTGTTGGCCTGGTCGAGGGTCGCTCTGCCCTCCTCGGTCAGGTAGAGCAGCTTGCGGCGGCCGTCGTCGGCGGCCGTCTTGCGGACGATCAGGCCGCGGGTCTCCAGCCGCCGGGCGACGTCCGCCATCGTCGAGGTGTCCAGGGCCACCGCCGACGCCATCGACCGCTGATCGTGCCCCGGCGCCGCGTCCACGGTCTGCAGTACCGCGAACTGCGGCCCGGTGAGCGTCGGGTCCACCGCGCGGATCCAGACCGCGAGATACGCCTGGTAGAGGCGCCGGACCTGGTAGCCGGGCGCGGTCGTCAGGGCGGCCGGAGGCCGGGGCGGGGTGGAGGTCGAGGGTGCGGTTTCGTCAGCCATGGGCTCACTTAAGCATGGCTCCGCGTCGGTTCGGCAGCCGGAACGGGACCGTCCGGCAACCGGGCCGCGGACGGGCGTCAGGCCAGCATCGGGCCCAGTGCCGCGCGCAGCGCCGCGAGCGCGGCCGGCGGGTTGTCCCAGAACAGCATGTGCCCGGCGTCCGGAACGGCGACGAGCGCGGCGGACGGGTGCAGCCCGGCCGCCTCCCGCGCGCCCTCGGCGGTGACGACGGGGCTCTCGGCGCCGTACAGCAGCACCGTGGGACCCGGCACATCCGGCCACCACCGGAAGAAGTCCTCGCGCTCGAAACCGCGATGGGTGGCCATGACGGCCTCCCGCCCGCAGCTGGCCAGCCAGCGGGCCCGCAGTTCCTGCTCCGGCCGCGGCCAGCGCGGCCACGACCCGGCCACCTCGTCCGCGTCCGTACCGCGTACGGCCTGCGCCAACTGGTCCAGGAACGCCGTCAGCGCGGTCGGGTAGGACCCGCGCCCCGGCCCGCTCATCGGCGGGTCGCCCAGCACCGTGCCCCGCAGCGCGACCTTGCCCCGCACCGCCGTCACGGCCGCGATCCGCGCGCCCATGGAGTGCCCGAAGAGCACCGGGCGGTCCAGGCCGAGCCCGGTGACGACGGCTTCGGTGTCCTCGGCGTACGCGTCGAGGTCGTAGCGGCCGCCGTCGTCGGACAGTCCGCGGCCGCGGACGTCGAGGACCAACGGACGGACCAGATCGGTCAGTTCACGGACGACGAAGTCCATGGTGATCGCGGGACTGGTGATGCCGGGCAGGACCACGAGCGGGACGCCGGGGCCGCCGTAGTCCAGCACGTGCAGACGGGTGCCGCCCGAGCGCACCCAACGGCTCGTGGCGGGCACGTCGGCCAGGTCGGCGAGCGCGGACTGCGGCAGGCAGCGGACGGGTGGGTTCGGCGGCACGGGAACCTCCAGTGGCGGATGGGGGAGGGGGGACAGGGTCAGCGGGCCGAGGCCGGTAGTCCGGCGAGATAGCCGACGGCGTCCGCGAGGCCGATCACATCGCCGTACTTGGCCTGGATGTCGAAGAGATTCGCCTCGTGCGGGCCGGCCGCCCGGTCGCCGACGCACTCGCGCGGCACCAGCACCGAGAACCCGGACTGCACCGCGTCCACGGCTGTCGCCCGCACACAGCCGCTGGTCGTCGCCCCGCACACCAGCACCGTGTCGCAACCGAGGCCGGTCAGCAGGGCGGTCAGCGGGGTCCCGAAGAAGGCCGAGGCGCCCTTCTTCACGATCAGGTGGTCCGCGGACCGGCGCGGAAGCCGGGGATCGAGAACGACCTCCGCGCTGCCCTCGCGCAGCGCCCGCATGCCCTGCGCCTTGTGCAGCCAGGGGAGGGCCTCGCCCGCCGCCTCCGCCGGTGTGTAGGTGATCGCGGTGAACACGACGGGCACGCCGGCCCCGCGCCCCGCCTCGATCAACTCGCCGGTCGCGCCGACGACATCGGTCAGATCCGCGCCGGACGCAAAGCCGTCCTCGGTGAAACCGCGGGTGAGGTCGACCACGACGATCGCGGGCCGGTCACCGCGGCGCACGGAGCCGCCGAAGCCCGCCCGGGCATAGGTGTGCTCGGTCTGTGGCCCGTACCGCGCGGCGCTCATGACGTCCTCCGCAGGGCGCGCAGCTCCCGGGCCTGGGCACCGAGCCGGCCGAGCAGCCAGCCCTCGAAGAGCCCGAAGGCGAACGCCCCGGCGACCAGGCCGTACTTGGCGGCGGACGGGCCGAGCAGCGCCGCCAGGCCGTCGAGTTCGGTGCTCCGCTCGGGGCCGGGCCGGGGCGCGGCGGGTGCGGCGGAGGCGGCGGCCGCGCCCCGGGGAACCGCCACGCCGGCCCGGTCCTGGTCCAGCAGACTCCCCAGATTCCGGGCGAACTGCTGCAGGATCCGGTCCGACACGGTGGCGATCGCGCCCTTGCCGAACTGGGCGATCTTGCCGCGGATCACCAGGTCCGTGCAGAGCTGGAGCATCGCGCCCCCGGGCGCCTCCACCACCTCCAGCGCGACCTCGGCCTCCGCGTCCCCGCTGCCGTGCGCGTCGGCCCCGCGGGCGTGCACCCGCAGCCGCCGCTGCCGGGCGTCCACGTCCAGGAACCGGACCGTACCCGCGTACGCGGCGCTGACCGGACCCACCCTGATCTTCACCCGGCCCTGCCAGACGTCGCCGTCCTGCCCGTCGAGCGCCGCGCCCGGCATGCACGAGGCGACCCGCTCGACATCGTTCATCAGGGCGAAGACCTCGTCCGGCGGGGCCTGCACCGGCACCTCGTGGGTCAGCTGCATACGTCACTTCTCCTTGCTGTCACAAAGACCCGCGCACGCCCGGCGCCGGGCCCGCGCGCACCCGTCGATCGCTTCGACGATGGTCTGGTAGCCGGTGCACCGGCACAGATTGGCGGCGACGACCTCCCGGATCTCCTCCTTGGTCGCCTCCGGCCGCTCGGCGAGGAACCCCTCGGCGAGCATCAGGAAGCCGGGCGTGCAGAACCCGCACTGCAGCCCGTGGTGCTCGCTGAACGCCCGCTGCAGATCGCTGAGCCCGTCCCCGTCCGAGAGGGACTCGACGGTACGGATCCGGGCGCCCTCGGCCTGCGCCGCGAACATCAGGCAGGCGCGTACCGGCCGGTCGTCGACGAGCACGGTGCAGGCGCCGCAGATGCCGTGCTCGCAGCCGACGTGGGTACCGGTCAGCCGCAGCTCGTGGCGGAGCACGTCGACGAGGGTGCGGCGCGGCTCGGTGATCACCTCGTGCTGCTCGCCGTTGACGTCGAGGGTCAGCAGCTGCAACTCCCGCTGTGTCACGACTGCGTCATCGGTCATCGGCTGGCCTCCTGGTGCAGGGCGCGGTACACGGTCTCCGGGGTGACCGGCGTGTGGTCGAGCTCGACGCCCGTGGGGCGCAGGGCGTCGTTGACGGCGTTGAGGACGGCGGCGGGTGCCCCGATGGTGCCGCCCTCGCCGGCGCCCTTCGCGCCGGTCTCGGTGAACGCGCAGGGCGTCTCCAGATGGTGGATCAGGACATCGGGGATCTCGTGGGCGGTGGGCACCTTGTAGTCCATGAAGCTCGTCGCCGACGGCTCGCCCTGGGCGTCGTAGGTGACCTGCTCGAACAGCGCGCCCGCGATGCCCTGTGCGATACCGCCGCGGCACTGCCCCTCCACCACCTGCGGGTTGATGGCGACCCCGCAGTCCTCCACGCAGACGTACCGGAGGATCTCCACCCGCCCGGTGCCCTCGTGCAGTTCGACGACGACGCCGTGGGTGGCGTTGGAGAAGGTGCCGTCGTTGAAGACGTCGAAGGTGGCGGTGGCCGACAGACCCGGTTCGATGTCCTTGGGCAGCAGCTGTGCCTGGAGGTAGGCGGTGTCGGCGATCTCTTCGTAGGTCATCACGGCGGAGTGGTCGCCGCGGCGGCGGACGCGGCCGCCGGCCAGTTCCACCTCGTCCGGGTCGACGCCCCAGCGGGCCGCGGCGACGGCGCGCAGCTTGTCGCCGAGCTTCGCCGCGGCCAGCCGCACCGCGCTGCCGCCGACGGTGATGGAGCGGCTGGCGAAGGTGCCCCAGCCGTAGGCGACCCGGTCGGTGTCGCCCTGGTGGAGCCGCACCTTGGCCATGTCCAGGCCGAGTTCATCGGCGACGATCTGCGCCATGGTGGTCTCGTGGCTCTGCCCGTGGCTCATGGTGCCGGTGGTGACGGTCACCGCGCCGCTGGTGTCCATCCGCACCTCGGAGATGTCGAAGCCCGGCACGACCTGCATCTTGCGCTGGGCGAAGGTCGCCGAGCCGTAGCCGGTGCGCTCGCTGAAGCACGCGTAGCCGATGCCCAGGTGCCGCCCCTCGGCGGCCGCCGCGGCCTGCCGCTCGTACCAGCCCTCGTCCCTGACGAGCCGCTCGCAGAGGTTCAGGGACTCCAGATAGGAACCGGGGTCGTAGGTGATGGCGTTGACGCCCGTGTAGGGGAAGTCGGTGATGACGTTGCGGCGGCGGATCTCGACCGGGTCCAGCTCCAGTTCGCGGGCGGCCCGCTCGAAGAGCCGCTCGACGACCATCACATATTGCGGCCGGCTCACGCCCCGGTACGGCGCGGTGGGCGCCTTGTTGGTCGTCACCGCCCGGCCGCGCACCCGGTAGGCGGGCACCCGGTAGACGCCGGGCATCTCTGCGGAGGCCATCAGCGGCTCGATCCCCGCCGTGAACGGGTAGCAGGAGTAGGCGCCCATGTCGCACACCACGTCCGCGTCGAGCGCCAGGATCCTGCCGTCCGGGTCGAAGGCGGCCCGCACCCGGTAGTGCTGTTCACGGGCGAGGAACGACGCGGACAGCGCGTCCTTGCGGTCCTCGATCCACTTCACCGGCCGGCGCAGCCGCAGCGCGGCCGCGCCGGCCGCGATCTCCTCCCGGCCGACGACGCACTTCTGGCCGAAGCCGCCGCCCATGTCGGGCACCACGACCCGCACCGCGCGCTCGTCCAGGCGCAGACTGCGCGAGGCCACCGTCCGCACCTGGTGCGGGACCTGGGTGCAGGTCTGCAGGACGAGCTGCTCCTCGCGGTCGTCCCAGTGCGCCACGACGCCGCGGGTCTCCAGCGGCAGCGCGTTCTGCCGGCCGGTCCTGGTGTCGACGTGGACGACGCAGGGCGCGGAGTCGAAGATGCCGTCGATGCCGTCCGTGGCGAACAGCGAGACATCGACGAGGGTGTTGCGGACGGCCTCGGCGTGGACGAGCGGAGCGTCCGGCGCGAGGGCCGCCTCCTCGGACAGGACCGGTGGCAGCGTGCGGTAGGTGACCCGCGCCGCCTCCAGACCGTCCTCGACGGCGTAGGCGTCCCGGGCCACCACGATCGCGACGGGCTCCCCGACGAAGCGGACCTTGTCGCGGGCCAGGACCGGCATCGAGGTCGGGACGAACTCCGAGACGGGACGACCCAGTTGGGCGGTGATATCGCCCAGTGCCAGGTCGTCCGCCGTGAACGCGGCCACGACACCGGGGACCCGGCGCACCGCCGAGAGGTCGATCGAGGCGATCTCGCCGTGGGCGACCGTACTGCGCACGAACTGGGCGTGCAGCATGCCGGGCAGCGCGATGTCGTCGACGAACCGGCCGCGCCCGGACAGCAGCCGCGGGTCCTCGCGGCGGGCCACCGACCTGCCCACCAGCTTCCGTTCCGTCATCGCGCCATCGCCTCCTCACAAGCCCGCCGGACCAGCGTCCGGACCAGCCCCCGGCGGTAGTGCGTGCTGCCGGACGCGTCGGCGGGGGGATCGACGGCCCGTGCGGCGGCGGCCGCGCAGTCCTCGAAGGAGCCGCCGCCGGTCAGCACGGCCTCCGCCTCGGGCACCCGTACCGCCATGGCCGCCACCCCGCCGAGCGCCACCCGGCCGCCGCGTACGGTCCCCTCCTCGACGTCGAGGTCCACGGCGGCCGCCACCAGGGCGAAGTCACCGCGCCGCTCGGCGAATTCGGTGAGGGCCGCATGCGGGGCGGGCCGGGGGAAGACGATCTCGACGAGCAGCTCGTCCGGGTCGAGGGCGGTCGTGTAATAGCCGAGGAAGAAGTCCGCGGCCGGGATGGTGCGCTCGCCGCGCGGGCCGCACGCCACGAACTCGGCGTCGAGGGCCACCGCGAGCAGGCACCACTCGGCGGTGGCGTCGGCGTGCGCGATGCTCCCGCCGACCGTGCCGCGGGTGCGGATGGGCAGATGCCCGATCCAGCCCATGGCGTCCCGCAGGACCTCGAAGCCCGCCCCGAGCACCTCCGCGGGAGCGGTCTCCACCGTGTGGTGGGTGGTGAGCGCCCCGATGCGCAGACCGCCCCCGGCGTCCCGGTGGAGCCGGTCGAGCTCCCGGATACCGCCGATGTCGACCAGGTGCCGGGGGCGGGCCAGTCGGAAGTTCATCATCGCGACCAGGCTCTGTCCGCCGGCGATGGCCTTGGCGTCGTCACCGAGTTCGGCCAGCAGCCGGGTGGCTCCTTCGACGTCGGGGGCCCGGTGGTACCGGAACGGTGCGGGCTTCATAGTTCTCCTGCCGTACGTGGTGTGCTGTGGTGCTGAGGGATCGTCAGAGCGGCGCCTGCTCGGCGACCGTCCGGGACGCCGGAACCGACGGGTCCTCACCGGCGCCGTCCAGGGCCCGGCCCTTGGTCTCCGGAGCCGCCATGGCCATCCATACGACGGCCACCAGCACGGCCACCGCCAGCACCGTGAAGGTCACCGGGAGCCCCAGCACGGGCCACATCACCGAGCCGAACAGCAGCGGTGCGAAGCCGGTCAGCGCCCGGCTGACCGACGAGGCCCAGCCGAAGCCGCTGGCCCGCAGGGGAGTGGGGTACAGCTCGGCGACGTATGCGTACAGGGCGGGGATGGCGAGCTGCATCAGGAAGCCGAACACGGCGATCGTCACGACCGACCCGGTCGGCATCTTCATCACCAGCGCGAAGACCACCAGCGCGAGCGAGGCGATCGGCGCCGAGACCCCGATGAGCCACTTGCGGCCGATGGCGTCGACCAGCGCGGTGGAGACCAGGACACCGAGGATGCCGACACCGCTCATCAGGGTGGTGCTCATGAAGGCGGCCGTGTCACCGAGGCCCTCCTCCTTGAGGATGGACGGCAGCCAGCTCAGCGCCGCGTAGTAGACCAGCATGATGGTGGCGAACAGCAGCCAGGCCGCGGAGGTGATCCGGGGGCTGAACTTCCAGATGCGGCCGAGCTGTTCGGCGGCCGCGGCCACTCCCCGCGGTCCGGACTCGGCGACCGGCTCGGGAACGACGTACGGCTCGGCGGCGGCGCCGGTGCGGGCGACGAGATCGTCGATGACCTGCCGGGCCTCGGTCTCCCGGCCCTTCTTGGTCAGGTAGATCGGCGACTCGGGGATACCTCGGCGCGCCCAGAACAGCAGCAGCGCGGGCAGCACCATCGTCGCCAGCATCCACCGCCAGTTCCCCTCCAGGGGCAGCATCGCCGTCGAGACGAACCCGCACAGCGTCACACCGATCGGCCACCACAGGTCGAGCGCGGTCAGCACCCGGCCCCGGTACTTGCGCGGCGAGAACTCGCCCACCAGCGCGTAGTCGACGGGGATACAGCCGCCCAGCCCCACACCGGCGAGGAAGCGCAGTCCGAGGAAGACCGGGTAGTTCGGCGCGAGCGCGCCGAGCACCGAGAACAGCGCGAAGATCAGCAAGGTCACGCTGAAGGCCCGCTTGCGCCCGATCCGGTCGGCGACCGCGCCCCAGGCGATGGCTCCCACGGCCATGCCGACGAGGTTGGCGGTGGCCACCAGGCCGCGTGCGCTGAGCGAGAGGTCGAAGTGCGCCCCCAGCAGCGGCATGAGGAAGCCGTTCAGGGCGATGTCATAGGCGTCGAAGAGGTAGCCGAGGCCACCGATGATGAAGATCCTGCCCTGGACGGACCATCTCCAGGGGAGTTCCTGAACGATCTGGTCTCCTGTTTTCACGTTCGCTCCACGGTGTTGCGGGTCGGTACGTGCCGCATCATCGCGGACGTGAAGCTCATCGCCCTCGCATGCGGGTGTCGGATGCAGGTTCCTGCAAGAAGAGATTTCAGCGCGCGAACTGGTAGGAGAATGCGCCGCTGTCGGGGTCGTTGAGCGGGGTGCCGCCCCACAGCCAGCGGTACGACAGGTCCGACTCGCCGTCGAAGTTCCGCAGCTTGGCGTCCCTGGCCCGCTGCTCCGGACCGTCGGGCAGGTGGTAGAACGCCTTGTTCTGCAGTGAGGCGTCCTGGACCATTCCGGCGTGTCTGGCGCGCCGGTCGACATAGCGGCGCAGCGCCTCCTCGACGCCGCCGACCGTGACCGCGCCCAGCTCCTCGGCGAGGACGGCGGCGTCCTCCATGGCCTGGGAGGCGCCCTGTGCCTGGTAGGGCAGCATCGCGTGGCAGGCGTCGCCGAGGAGCGCGACGCGCCCGTCCATCCACACCGGGTCGCGCCGCCGGTGGTGGAGCGCGAAGACGGAGACGTCCTCCTTCGCCTTGGACAGCATCGCCGGTACCCGGTCGTCCCACCCCGGGAAGGCGTCGACGAGGTCCGCGGCCGTCGCGGGGCGGGTCCACTTCTCGCGGACCTCGTCCGTGCAGGGCACACACGCCACGATGTTGAGGTACTCGCCGCCGCGGATCAGGTAGTGCACGAGATGCCGGTCGGGCCCGTACCAGATCGTGCTCTGGTAGCGGTCCACGAGCCAGCGCGTCGCGGGGTCGGCCGCGATCAGATCGCCCGGGATCAGCGCCCGGTAGGCCATCTCGCCGGAGAACAGCAGGGTGTCCGGCGCACCCATCAGCTCGCGTACCCGCGAGCGGATCCCGTCGGCGCCGATCAGCACATCGCAGGCGTGGCGCCGGCCGTCCTCGGTGACCGCCACGGGGCGCCGCGGATCGGAGCGGTCCAGCTCGGTGACCCTGCTCGCGGTGTGCACCGCCACGACCGGGCCGGGTCCCGCGGGGTCGAGGCACGCGTCCAGCAGGACGCGGTGCAGATCGGCCCGGTGGTAGTGCCAGTAGGGGGCGTTGAACTCGTCCTTGCAGCGCTGTCCCAGTGGGGTCAGCCCGATGACGCTGCCGTCCTTCCAACGGCGCCGCACCTGGTCGAGCGGCTCGGTGCGGATGGCCTCCATCTGCCGGCGCAGTCCCAGGGCCAGCAGGATCCGGCTGGCGTTGGGCGCGGTCTGGATGCCCGCGCCGACCTCGCCGAGCCGCGGAGCCTGTTCCAGGACGGTGACCCGCAGACCGCGCTGACGCAGTGCCAGCGCGGCGGTCAGCCCACCGAGCCCTCCCCCCACCACGCCGACTTCGTACGACTGACTGGACGCCACTCTTCCTCCAACTCCCGGGCGACTACGGATGGTTCGCGCTGCGACGAGGCGGCCTCAGCGCTCGCTGAGCCGTCCCTCGGTGACCACCTCGGTGCCGTCCACCGCGACGGTGCAGCCGCGCATGGCGATGTCGAGATGGGCGTAGGACTCGCGGCCCAGCACCGGATGGGGCCCGGTCGACCACAGGAAGTTCCCGGCGAAGGCGCGGGCGTCCATGCCCATCAGGTCGTCCTTGCCGTACAGCGCCGTGGCGAACCAGTCGGCCGAGCGCATCAGGCCCCAGCCCATGTGGGAGAGGCTGCGCGCCCACTGGTCCTGGGCGTCCTCGAAGAACGTCGACAGCATCGCGGCCTCGGCGCCACCGGAGACCTTCTCGATGTGCCCGCCGGCGATCTGCAGTGTGACGGGGTCGCGCACGTACTCCTTGAAGGGCAGCAGGATGTCGCCCTCGGCCAGCACGATCTGCCCGTCGGAGATCTCCGGCCAGCACAGCACCATCGTGCTCGGCCAGTGGTCCCAGCGGCCCGGATCGTCGGCGAATCCGCACTGGAACTCGGGCTCGGCGCCCGCCAGCCGCACCGTCAGGTCGGTGCCGGCGTCCGAGGTGACCCGCATGACCGACGACCGCTTCAACAGGTCGACGCCCTCCTGGACCTCGGCCTTGTCGCCCTCTTGGGGCAGATTGCGGATGAGCACCTCGGGGGCGTCGCAGACGAAGAGGATGCGGGTGCCCGTGCGCAGGATCTCCTGCTGGACCGGTGCGTGGATGAAGCCCTCGCGGGTCAGGTCGACGACCAGGTCCGCGGACTTCAGCAGGTCCTGCGCGGTGGTGTCGTTGAGGACGGAGACCAGGCCCGGACCCGCACCGGTGTGGGTGCTGGGCATCGGGGCGGGGCTGCCGCCCGGCACCGTCGCGGCGATGACATGCGCACCGCACGCCTTCGCCGCGCCGAAGGCCGCCGCCACGTAGTCGCCACGGCTGCCGGGCTCCGCGAGGACGACGACATGCTCGCCGCCGCGCACCTTGCACAGCCGCAGCTCGCGGGTGAACGCATCGAGCAGATCGACGGACGAAAGATCGAACACGGGGTTCCTCCCAGGGCTCGCTTACGGGTACCGATCACGGCCTTTCGTGCCGGCCGCGGCATCCGGCGGCCCTGCTCGGGACGCGCCGGTCGCGGGGTACGGGGGAGCGCGGGGCAGCGCGAAGCCGCCCCGCGGCACAGGGGTTGAGCAGCGGATTCGACCCGTTCGGGGCCGCCCCGACGGAGATAATCCGAACACGTACGATCTGCCTTGGCAAGGGGGTGCGCACCGAGTCGTCGCCGTTCTTCTCGGGGTGCCGTCAACGAATGGCGAGGTGCACGGACCGGGGGCCGCCTCCTGCCCGGTGCCGGGGCCGGCGCGGCGCGCCCCGGCGGCGCCAGGCCCCAGGCGCGGCGGGCCATGCGGACGCGGCTGTGGCCGGCCGGTCGGCCCTGTGGTACTTCGGTGCCTGGACGCTGGTGCCGCTGCTGTTCACGGCGGCGGCCCGGGGTTAGGGCCTGTCCGATGGGTCCTGGCCGGGCCCGCGACGCCTGGCACGGCACCTCGCGGCGTTGCCGAATCATCCCGATAGCTCCGCTATCGAGACGCTCCGGCGCCTTGCGATGCACCGCACCAGACGCCGCGGTCTTTCCGACCCCGACCCATCGGACAGGCCCTAGGGCGCTTCCGACGGATCTCCGCGGCGTCGCGGAGCTGCGCGTTCCATCCGGCCGGAGGTGGATCTCTGCTGGAGTGGCGGCTCTGAGCAGGGGACCTCCGGCATGGTGACGTCCCGACGGGAGGACCCGTCCTCCGGGGGAATCGGCGCAGGGCCTGGGCGTCGCGGCAAGACCGTCCCCCGGCCCCGCCGAGGAGGCAGGACCGGGGGACGGGAGGTGTGGGGGTGGTTCAGGTGGCGAGATGGAAGCCGGCGCCCACTCCGCCCTGGGCGTTCATCGCGTCGATGATGCTCAGGATCGGCGAGCTGTGCTGGGCGCCCCAGGCGTTGCCGACCAGCGTCTGACCGGAGACGACGGGGGAGCCCGAGTCGCCGCCGTCGGTCCAGATGAGGTGGGTGAACCAGATCCCGTTGGTCCCCAGCTTCTTTCCGCAGGTGAGGCCGGTCCGGTGGCCTTCCTTGCACATACGGGTGCCGTTGGCGGGCGGGGCGCCGATCGAGGTGATGGTCACCTGGCCGACGGTGCTGGTGGGGGCGACCCGGCTCTCGTCCAGCTTGATCACCGCGTAGTCCAGCCCCTTGGGGCCGGAGTTGAGCAGGTTGTTGGGCGTGCTGACGTACGTCACCGTGCCGATGGCGCCGGTCTCCAGGTCGGGGCGGCTGTCGGCGATCGGGGCGGGGGAGAAGGCCGTGCCCGCCGGCGAGGTGTCCCGGTAGACCCGCTCGCCGACCAGCTTGTTGCCCTGCTCGTCGATGAAGCAGTGGGCGTTGGTCAGCCCCACCAGGTTGCCGGCCGAGTCCCGGCCGACCGCGGTGAGGGTGCAGATGTAGTAGCTCGTGGGCGTCTCCGGCGTGGGCTTCAGCCGGAAGATGATGCCGGTGCCGCCTCCGACGGCCGTGCGGGTGTCGGCGCTCGCGGACGGGGCCGCGGCGATGGTCGTGGCTGCCAGGAGGACGGCGACGCCAAGGGCGCGTAACACACGTAACATGCGATCACTTCCCGTGTGGGCTCCAGCAGTCGGAACAAGGACTGCGTCCTCAGCCAATCGCGGAACCGGCGCCTCAGGAGCGTCATCGTCTCTTTTGGACTATGTGATCCGCGTCACCTGCCTGGCGGTTCGTGCGGAGGGGTGTGAACCTCACGCGGAATGCAGATAGTTGACGCGGCATCAGATATTTCGAGGTCGCCGGCGCCAGGCCGGTCAGCCGTACACCAGCGACCGCGCCTGCGCGTACGCCTCGCGGATGCGGCGGCCGGCCGAGCCGTCGGACGGTACGGGGATCTCCCGTGCCGCGGCGAGCGGCCAGTGCGGCGGCTCGGGCGTACCGGCCAGGGCCCAGGCGGCCTGCCGGGCGGCGCCCAGGGCGACGTACTCCCCGGGTTCGGGCACGGTGACCGGGGTGCCGAAGATCTCGGCGGCGATCTCGCCGACCACCGGGGCCTTGGCCGCTCCGCCGATGATCAGGACACGTCGGGCGCTGACGTCCTGGGCGCGCAGCCGGTCCAGGGCGTCGGCCATGTTGCACAGCATGCCCTCGACGGCCGCCCGGGCGAAGTTCGGCGGGTGCATGTTCGCCTTGCGCATGCCCATCAGACTGCCCGCGGCCTCGGGGAGGTTGGGGGTGCGCTCGCCCCCGAGATAGGGCAGCAGCACCAGGCCGCCGGCGCCGGGCCCGGCCTCGCGGGCGAGGGGGTCGAGGTCGTCGAGGGCGATACCGAGCATGCGGGCGGTGGAGCTGAGGACCCGGGCCGCGTTGAGGGTGCACACCAGCGGCAGGTAGCGGCCGGTGGCGTCGGCGAAGCCGGCGACGGCGCCGGTGGGGTCGCCCGCAGGGTGCTCGGAGAGGGCGAAGGCGGTGCCGCTGGTGCCCAGCGAGATCACCACATCGCCCGGCTGGATCCCCAGTCCCAGGGCGGCGCCCATGTTGTCGCCCGTTCCCGCCGCCACCAGGGCCCCGTGCGCGGTGCGGCCCGCCGCCTCGTTCGGGCGCAGCACACGGGGGAGTTCGGGAGCCCGGCCGCCGAAGGCGAGGGCGAGCAGATCCCGCCGGTAGGCCCCCTCGGCCGGTGACCAGTATCCGGTGCCCGAGGCGTCCCCCCGGTCCGTGACCGCTTCGGCACCGCTGCCGGGGCCGCCGCACAACTGCCAGGTCAGCCAGTCGTGCGGCAGCAGCACCCGGTCGGTGCGGTCCGCGAGGTGCGGCTCGTGCTCGGCCAGCCAGCGCAGCTTGGCGACGGTGATGGCCGCGACCGGTACCGTGCCGACCGCCCGCGCCCACTTCTCCGGCCCGCCGAGGTCGGCGACGAGATCCGCGGCGGCCCGCGCGGAGCGGGTGTCGTTCCACAGCAGCGCATCGCGCACCGGACGGCCGGCCCCGTCGAGGGCCACCAGGCCGTGCTGCTGGCCCGCGACCGCGATGGCGTCGGTCTGTTCCAGCAGACCGTCGCCCGCTTCGAGCAGGGCCCGCCACCAGGACTCGGGGGAGACCTCGGTGCCGTCGGGATGGGCTGCGCGGCCCTGGTGGAGGACCTCCCCGGTGTCGGCGTCGCAGACGACGACCTTGCAGGACTGGGTAGAGGAGTCCACCCCGGCAACAGTGGGCATGGCGATGTCGCTTCCGTGCAACGAGACGGGACGGTAAGGGGGTTCAGACCTGCGGACGGAGCTGGATCTTGCGGCCGGACCCGTCGCGGAACGTCTGCAGGGCGGCGGCGAAGTCGTCCAGCCCGAAGCTGTGGGTGATCATCGTGTCGGCGTCGATGACCCCCTTGGCCATCAGGTCCACGGCCCGCCCGAAGCTGTGCAGGACGGCCATCGACCCGACGATGGTGATCTCGTCGTTGTACACGCTGAACGGTGAGAAGGACGCCTTGGCGGCGGACGGCGCGACCCCGAACTGCTGGAAGGTGCCGCCGCGGCGCACCCGGCCGAGTCCGTCCTCGATCACCGGGATGACGCCGGTGCAGTCGATCACGGTCTCCCAGCCCTGCGGCCGGTCCAGCGCCGCGGAGTTCACCGCCGTGGCGTCCGCCCCCAGTTGCCGGGCGATCTCCAGCCGGTCGGTGTTGAGGTCGACGACGGAGAGGGAGGCCGCGCCGGCCGCCTTGGCGAGCTGGAGCATCATCAGGCCCATGGTGCCCGCGCCGTAGATGAGGTAATGGTCGCCGAGGCGGCGCGGCAGGACGTCGAAGCCGCGTACCGCGCACGACAGCGGTTCGATCAGCGTGCCCTGCGCGACGTCGATGCCCTCGGGCAGCCGGTAGCAGTTGGCCGCCGGGACCTTGACGTACTCGGCCATCGCGCCGTCCACGGTGTCGCCGATCGCGCCCCAGTTCTCGCACAGGTTGCCGTGCCCGATCGAGCAGTAGTGGCAGGCGCCGCAGAACAGCGACGGGTCGACGGCGACCTGCTCGCCGGTGCGCAGCCCGGTCACCCCCGCCCCCAGCGCGACGATCTCGCCGGTGAACTCATGACCGGGAATGATCGGGTACGGGGTGGGTGCGAACTCCCCCTGGACGATGTGCACATCGGTGCCGCAGATGCCCACCGCGGCGGGGGCGACGATGACCTCGCCGGGGCCCGGGGCGGGGTCGTCGACGGTGGTGACCTCGTGGTGCCCGGGGGTGTGGATGACGACAGCGCGCATGGATCGGGGCCTTTCTCGGGGCGGCGCTCGGGGGAGGGCGCTCGGGGACGCGGGGAGCTGCGGCGCGGGGCCGGCTCAGCTGTGGGGATCGACGGTGCGGACCTCGACGCCGAGGTCGCGGACGGGCTTGAGTTCGCTCTCCGGCGTCCGGGCGTCGGTGACCAGCAGGTCGTAGCCGCCGACATCGCCGTACGGGTAGGTGGCGGTGCGGCCGAACTTGCTGTGGTCGACGGCCAGTACGGCGCGGTCGGCGGCCTGCAGATACGCCTGCTTGTTGTCCGCGTATTCGCGCACCGGATGGAAGAGGCGGCCGCCGCTTATCGAGGTGGCGGTGACGAAGGCGACGGTGGCGCGGATGTCCTGGAGCTGCCGTCGGGTCTGCGGACCGGCGCAGGACTCGAAGTCCTCGTAGAAGCGGTCGCCGAGCAGCGTCACCTCGGCCGGCGACGCCGCCAGGAGGTAGGTGATGCGCAGCGAGTTGGTGATGACGCGGATGCCCTCGACGGTCGCGAGCCGGCGGGCGAGCGGGAAGAGCGTGGAGCCGCAGTCGACCAGCACCGTGTCGCCGGGGGAGATCTCCGCCATCAGTGCGTCCGCGATGGCGCTCTTGACCTCGACGTTGGCGTTCTCCCGGAAGCGCAGCGCGCTCTCCATGGCGACGTTGGAGAAGGCCGTGGCCACTCCGCGGCCCTTGCGCAGCAACTGCCGCTCATGGAGGTTGTCCAGGTCCCGATGCATGGTCATCACGCTGACGCGCATCCGCTCGGCGAGGTCGGCGATGCGGATCTCGCCTTCCTGGGCGACGTGACGCAGCACCGTCTGGCGGCGCTCCTCCACCTCTGCCTCGGAGCCGCGACTCGGTCGCATCGTGGGTACCCCCGTTCGTTTCCGCCGGCGGTCGCCGCCGTGCCCTCACCCTAGAACATCACACACTTTATGTGAAGCTCTTGAAATTCTCTGTGAGGTTGTTCAGTCTGATGGCCATGTTCGGGCGAACGCCCGGCCCCTCAGGAGGTCCCCGCCGTGCTGCGCACACCCCTCAAGCGCGATCTGCCGCTGCCCCGCCCCGCCGTCCTCGGGATTCCCCGGGCCCTCATATGGGGCTATGTCGGCGTTCTGCTGTTCATGATCGGCGACGGTGTGGAGACCAGCTATCTGCCCGCGTACTTCAAGACCGACCTCGGCTTCGCGGAGGCCGGTGTCGGCGTCGTCTTCACCGTGTACGGGGTCACCGCCGCGGTGGGCGCCTTCCTGGCGGGCGGACTGTGCGACCTGTGGGGACCGCGCCGGGTGATGATGGCCGGGGCGGCCTGCTGGGTGGTCTGCCATGCGCTGATGCTCGCGGTCGCCGTCCCCGCCCACTCCTATCCGCTGATCCTCGCCACCTACGGCCTGCGCGGCTTCGGGTATCCGCTGTTCGCCTACGGGTTCATGGTCTGGATCATGGCGGGCGCCCCGGAGCGGCAGCTCGGCAAGGCGCTCGGCTGGTTCTGGTTCTGCTTCACCATGGGCTACCCCGTCCTCGGCTCCGCCCTGGTCTCGCTCCTCAAGCCCTCGATCGGCTTCTACCGCACGCTGTGGGTGTCGCTCGCGATGATCGTCGCGGGCGCCCTGGTCGTCCTGCTCCTGCTGCGGGAACGCACCGGATTCCAGGGCCTGTCCAGGGGGCCGGAGCGGGTCGGCCTGCCCCGTACGTTCCTGGGCTGCTTCACCGTCATGTTCGCCGAACCGCGCGTGGGCATGGGGGCCCTGGTCCGGCTCATCAACACCACCTCCCAGTTCGGCGTGTGGGTCTTCATCCCGCTCTTCCTCGTCGACCGGGTCGGCTTCCGCCCCGAGGAGTGGGCCTCGCTGCTGATCGTGATGATGGTCAGCAACCTCGCCTGCGTGGTGACCTTCGGTGCGCTCGGCGACCGGTGGAGCCGGCGCAAGACCGTCGCCTGGCTCGGCGGCGTGGTCTCGGCTGTCGCCTGCCTGGCGCTGTACTACGTCCCCGAGGCCGTGGGGCACGACTACCTGTTCGTCGCGATCGCCGCGGGCGCGCTGGGCGTCGGCATGGCCGGATACGTCCCGCTGCCTCCGCTCATGACCGCGCAGGCCCCCGAGCGCAAGGGCCAGATCATGTCGGCCTACACGCTGGGCGCCGGCGCCAGCATGGCCCTCGGCCCGCTCATCGGCACGCTCTTCATCGGCTCGCTCGGCATCGGCGGCGTCATGTGGATCTACGCCGCCCTGCATCTGCTCAGCACCGTCCTCGTGCTGTGCATCAAGACGCCGGAGCCGCGCACGGACGCCGGAGCGCCTGCCGTCGTGCACCAGGCGGAGCGGCCGGAGCCGGAGGCGTTGACAGTGCCTTCTCGGGGGCTTTAATGGAACAAAGGTGCATATGAGACGTATGTGCTCACGTGAGCGGTGGCATGGGACGACACGTCGTGGTGTGACGTGACGTGACGTGGCGTCCCGCCCCGGAAGGCCAGGGCTGTTATGCGCACACACCACACCGGCCCGGAATACCTGGTGCAGACCGCGGCGATGGCCAAGAGGTTCTACCTTGAGGGCAAATCCAAGATGGAGATCGCGGAGGAGTTCGGGATCAGCCGGTTCAAGGTGGCCAGGACGCTGGAGTCCGCCCTCCGCGACGGCCTGATCCGGCTGGAGATCCGCCTGCCCGCCGAACTCGACGCCGGTCTCTCCGACGCCCTGCGCACGCGCTACGGCCTGCGGCACGCCATCGTCATCGACTCCCGTCAGGAGGACCCGGACGACACGGTCCAGGCCACCCGCCGCCTCGGTGCGGTCACCGCCGACCTGCTGGCCGAGATCGTCACCGAGCACGACGTCCTCGGCCTCGTCTGGGGCCCCGAGGTCGAAGCCCTCGGCCTGGAACTGACCACGCTCGCCCGGTGCACGGTCGTCCAGCTCTGCGGAGTCACCCCGCTGCGTCCGGTCAATGTGTCGGCCGTCGAGGCGGTGCGCCGGGCCGCGACCATATCGAGGGGCGTGGTCTACCCCATCTACGCGCCCCTGCTGCTGCCCGATGCCACGGCGGCCCGGATGCTGCGCGAGCAGCCCGGTGTCGTCGACGCGGTGCGCCGCTTCGGCGATGTGACCAAGGCCGTCGTCACGGTCGGCGGCTGGGGCCCGGGGCTCTCCACCGTCTACGACGCGCTCAGCGACGCCGACCGGGAGGACTACCGGCGCCGGGGCGTATGCGCCGAGGTCGCCGGCCGGCCCCTCGATGCCGAGGGACGCGACATCGTCCCCGAACTCACCGAACGGATCATCGCCATCAGCTTCGACGAACTGCGCGAGGTCCCCGACGTCATCCTCATGGCCGACGGCGTCGAACGGGCCACGGCCACCGCGGCGGCACTCAAGACCGGCCTCTTCAACGGCGTGGTCACCGACGCCGGGGTTGCCGAGAGCCTGCTGTGAGCCGGCGCCTGCTCTGAGCCGGTGCCCGCGCGACCAGTGATCCGCTCGCCGCGTCCGTGGGCGCGGGTTCCTTGCTCCGTTGGGGGGAGCGCGGAGGAAAACCGGCATTGTTGCCGCGGGCGGGTGAAAGGTGAAAGGTGCCAGCCGTGAGAGCACGACGCCGTGGAAGGACCGGCCGTGGCCGCTTCGGTCGCGCGGTCGGTGGCGCCGCTGTGGTCCTGGCCGTGACCGCGGCGGCCGGCGGCTGCTATCGGGGCGCCGGAGACGTCGGCAACCGCGGCCGCGACACCATCAATGTGCTGATGGTGAACAACCCGCAGATGGTGGATCTGCAGCGGCTGACGGCCGAGTACTTCACCAAGGAGACGGGGGTGAAGGTGAAGTTCACCGTGCTGCCGGAGGACGATCTGCGCGACAAGATGAGCCAGGACTTCTCCAGTCAGGCCGGGCAGTACGACGTGGCGAGCGTGAGCAACTACGAGACGCCGATCTACGCCCGCAACGGCTGGCTGGCCGAGCTGGGCACGCGTGCCGCCGAGGACCCCGAGTTCGAGCAGGGCGACATCCTGGCCCCGGTCCGCAAGTCCCTGACGGCCGCGGACGGGAAGGTGTATGCGGAGCCGTTCTACGGCGAGTCGTCGTTCCTGATGTACCGCAAGGACTTGTTCGAGGAGGCCGGGCTGGACATGCCCGCGCATCCCACGTGGCAGCAGGTCGCTTCGATGGCCGGGAAGCTGGATGGTTTCCGCAAGGGTATGAAGGGCATCTGCCTGCGCGGTCAGCCCGGTTGGGGCCAGCTGGCCGCGCCGCTGACGACCGTCGTGAACACCTTCGGCGGCACTTGGTTCACCAAGGACTGGCAGGCGCGGGTGGACGGCCGGGAGTTCGCCAAGGCCACCCGGTTCTACGTCGATCTGGTGCGCAGGCACGGTGAGGCGGGGGCGCCGCAGGCGGGCTATACGGAGTGCCTGAACGATATGCAG